>PNJC01000010.1 GCA_002878215.1 Hydrogenobaculum sp.
AGGCCTAATAGATCAAGACTGTGTATTCGATGAATTTGGTATACCTTATATACCATCCAAAAGGATAAAAGGTCTTCTAAAAGATAGTGCCATCGATGTTGTAAAATCTCTTGGTGTAAAAACTGACATATTGGATGATTTGTTTGGTAAAAAAGGATATGCTATAGCAAAATTCCACATATCAAACCTTTACATACCAAACTATGATAGCGTAAAAGCTGAACTTAATCTTATAAAGGAGCAAAAGAAAGAAATTGCACCCTTAATTCACCCTGTAAAGATCAAAAGCTTCTTTTCGTCTATAAGATTCCACACTGCTATTGACAGTATTACAAAAACTGCAAAAGATAGCTCCCTTAGGGTTTTCAGAGTGATTGATAAAGGACTTACCTTTGAGGGAGAGATAATAGGTGAGTTATCAAAAGAGCACATAGCTCTTCTTTATTTAAGCGCTTTGAATATAAGATACATAGGTTTGGCAAGACACAACGGATACGGCAAAGTACAAACACATATAGATATAGATAAAAAAATAGATGAGTGTATTGAGCTTTTAACAAAAGGAGAAATGTATAAAGAAAAAAAAGAGGACGAAAAACAAGACATAACGTTAGACGGCGAAGATCACATAATGGAGTTTGATTTGGAGCTTATAGACCCAGTTGTTATGCTTTCTAAAAGAGAAGACAAAAACACCATTGAAAGCTTGGACTATATACTTTCTACCAGCATAAGGGGTGCCATTCATAAAAAATTTTCAAAGAGATACAAAGATGAGCTTTTACAAAAAGTTTTGGTTTCAAATGCCTATCCCTACAAGGAAAAGCCCTATAAACCGATACCCATGTTTATCCAAGAGACAAAAGAGGGTAAGATAGTTTCTATATTCTCAGAAAAAGACAGAGAAATTGCCATAGGAAGTAAGCCAAAATTTGGCTTTTATACAAAATCAAACGATCATGTAAAAACGCTTAACACTGCAAAAGTCGCTTACATTCATCACAACAAGTATGAAAACATAAGAACTAAAAATCAGTACGATGAACACGATATATTTTACTATCAAGCCATAAAAGAAGGTCAATCCTTTAGAGGATATTTAATAGGGGACAAGGCTCTTTTAGAGGCTATAAGAGATACAGTAGGAACAGAACTTTACATAGGAAGGTCAAGAAGCGCTCAGTATGGAAGAGCAAAGGTCAAATTTTACGATATAAAGCCCATTACAGCAAAACCACCTTCTAAAAAGAGGTTTGTAATATACGCTGTAAGTCCTATTGTTTTATACAACCAAAATGGATTTTCAACGTTGTCCACAGATGTGTTCCAAGATTATATTAAAAATGTTTTAGGTGTCCCTGTAAAGATAGAAAACGCTATAGCGATAACTACAACGCTAGAAAGGTATATTGATGTATGGCATTCTAGAAGCCCAAGACTTTACGCCTACGACATAGGCTCTTCTTTTCTAGTAAGCATAGAAGGTGACATATCAGAAGAAGCTATAAAGAAGCTCTTGTTTTACGGTGTAGGTGAACTTACTCACTTAGGATACGGCAAAGTAGACATTTACGAAGATTTTGAAAATATAAGATGGCAAGAAAAAGAAGATGAGTTAAAAACCGGTCAAAATAAAATAGAGCATACAAAAAATATGTTAGTGGGCTTAATAAAAGAAGACCTTAAAGCTTATTTTGAATACAAAGGTTTTGAAGACGCAGAAAGATTTCAAAGAAAAAAAGACCTTACAAACAGCCTCATTGGAAGACTCAGGCTTCTTATAACCAACGCAAACTCTATAGAAGATATAAATGAGTTTTTCAAAGATATAAAAGGTATAAAAGAAGACGGGCAGGAAGACTATAAAAAGCATAAAAAAGCTTACAAAAACCTTGAAAAAGCTTTTAAGGACGACATAAAAAATTTAGAAGAATTTGTGGGTATAGTGGATAGGCTATATGAAAACTATGAATATAAAAAATTGGCAGAAGAGCTTGGGCTTCAGTTAAAAAGCGATCATAAGCTGAGGTTTGATTTAGCCAAACGCTATTGGTTTAACTTTTTTGATACTATAAGGGTCAAAAATAGAGACTAAAAATAAATCAGCATAAGGAGTGTTTATGGAAAAGAGCGTATTTTTGTTAAAGGGGAACGTAAAAAGCTTGGCTCCTTTGGTGATTGCAAGAGGCAAAGGAGAGTCAACGGATATAGAGCTTTTGACAGATAAAGAAGGAAGATTTTTCATACCAGGAACTTCTTTCAAGGGGGCTCTAAAACACTACTTTGAAGACACTTTTAAAGATAAAGAACTTGTGTCGCTATTTTTTGGAAACCACAAGAAAGAATCCTTGGCTTTCTTTGAAGATTTGATACTTAAAAACGAGCACATCACCTCTATAAGAGACGGCATAAAACTAAACGAATACATGACGGTGGAGCATGGTGGAAAGTTTGACTACGAGATACTAATACCTGATAGAGAGTTTGAACTTAGTTTGTTTGTAAAAGTAGCAGAAGAAAAAGATATTGATAAAATAAGATCCGTACTGAAAACCATTATAAGAGAGCTTTCAAACGAAAATATAAAGATAGGTGCTTTTACTTCAAAAGGTTTTGGGCTTTTAAAACTGACAGATTACAAGCTTTATAGGTTTGACTTTCCAAGCGATATGAAAACGTATTTTAATTATCTTAAAAGCCATAAACTAGAAGATGTAAAATTGGACTCTTTAGAAAACATCCAAACGCTTGAAGAAAAAGCTCCAAGGGTAATTTTTGAAGGACGTTTTGAAATCAAAAACTCACTTATAATAAGAAAACAAGATATCCACGAAGAAGCAGACAGCGTGCAGATTACCACCAACGATAAATACACCATCACAGGAAGCTCTTTGAAAGGGGCTTTAAGGTCAAGGGCTTTAAGGATAGCAAAAACCCTTGGCATAAGCGAAGAAATTGTATATGAAGTGTTTGGTTCTAATAAAGATAATAAGAAGAAAGAGGAGGAAGAAAAAACTAAGCCTAAAAGACAAAAAGCAAGGCTTATAGTAAACGAGTGTTATATAGAAAAAGATTACGTTATTTCAGAAATGGTGCACCGCATCAAAATAGATAGGTTTACCGGTGGAGTAATAGAAACAGCTTTAATGAACTCAAAACCAATATGGCACAAAAAAGAGACGCTTAATATAAAGCTAGAGCTAGAAGATGTAAAAGAGGCCTATATAGGGCTTATACTTCTTGTCTTAAAAGACCTTTGGAATGAAGATTTGGCACTTGGTGGTGAGAAAAGCATAGGAAGAGGTGTGCTGAAGGGCTCTTACCTTAAGATAAAAACAAAAGATGGTGAGTTTGAAATATCTAAAGAGAATGATAGGTTAAATATAAAAGGGAAAGAAAAATTAGAACATTTTGTAAAAGCTTTAAAGGAGTATAAGGAGGAACTATGAGTTTTAGCAAAATGCGAAAGATAGAAACTATTAAGTCCAAAAAAGAGGTTTTTGAACTTGAAAAGCTTGAAAAGGCTAAAGATATGCTAAAAGAGTACGAAGGCTGTCTTTTGATAGGTTGGTATGAGGATAGGATTATATTTGATAGGTTTGATAACCAAAAGGATATTTATTTTTCTCAAAAGCTCATAAACCTAAGGATTTTTAATCAAGAAAAAGAAGCTTTTATATATAGACATACCAATGGATTTAGTTTAAGGCTTTTAGAAGATAAAGAGGATGAAAAATCTTCTGATACAGAGTATTTCGATGCAGAGCAAGTACTTTTTGGTACAAACGCAGAGGAAAAAGAAGAATTTATAAGAGTTTTTGAAGATAGAGGTTTTTATATAGATATACCAAAATATGTATTACAAGATGCTATAAAGCTAAAAGATGAAAAACATTATCTTGTTTTAAAAACAAGAAACTACATAGGGTATTTACCAAGTTTTCAGGCAAGCATTGAAGACGTGAGATTTGTAGATATCTCTGTAAAACCAAAAGGAGGTTGATATGGATAACAGATATCGTAATCAAGGGCAAAGAGCACAAACACACGCAAGCCAAGACAAAAGAAAACCAGCCAAAGCCCCATACAACTTCATACCGTTAAATGATAAACCAATAGAGGTAGGAAAACCACCTGCTTTTGATACATATTACGAGGATAGGTATACAGGTTATATAGAAGTAGAGATAAAAACCCTCACTTATACTTATATTAGAAAAACAAAGAAAGATATTGACTTTTTCAAAATAGGAGATACTTACAAAATACCTGGAAGCTCTCTAAGAGGGCTTATAAGGACCTTGTTTGAGATAATCACCTACGGTAAATTTCACTTTCTTGAGGATAAAGACGACAAAAGACTACCTTTTAGGGCGGTGGCAGACAAGATAAAAAACTTTAGAGAGGCTTATCAAGAGATAATACAAAAGGGTGTTAAAGCTGGTATCCTTTACAAACAGGGTGAGAACTACTATATAAAACCTACAGCTTACGACGAGGTAACAGGTCAATATGACAAAAATGAGAAAAATGAGAAAAAGAGGAAGTTTATATACGGCAATAAGTATTACGATCAATACTCTATAGACAGCGTTAAAAACAGGAACAAAGACGCTTACCTTTTGGTATCAGGACACATGGACAAAAAGAAAAAAGCCTACATTATATATAAAGATACAAATCATGAGCCATTGAAGGTACCAGAAGATGTTATAAAAGGCTATAGATACGATAAAGACAGAGGCTCTAACGACATGATAAAAAAATATATGGAAGAAAAGAAATGGAAAGAGATGCCTTGCTTTTATATAGAAGAAGGTGGGAATATTGTAGAAATAGGATTTACAAAAAATATGAGAGTTCACTATAAGAAGAAAATAAGCGAGCATATCCCAAAGGAGCTTTTAAAAGAAGACATTATAGATATGGCTGAAGCTGTGTTTGGTAAAATCTCCAAAAACGATAGTAAAATCTCCAAAAACGATAGCTTTGCCAGTAGAGTATTTTTTGAAGATTGCAACTTAGAAGCTGGCAAGCCCTACAAGAAAGTGTTTTTAAAGGTTTTAGGAAACCCAAAGCCTACATCTTTTCAACTTTACTTAGAGCAGTCTACAAAAGAGCCTACTTACGAAGTGCCAAAAAACAGCTTAAAGACTTGGAACGAAGATGCTAAAATAAGAGGTTATAAACTCTATTGGCATAAAGATAGCCAAAATCCCCAAAACAAAGCTTATACATACTACGAAAAAGACAAAGATAAACTATCAAAGCAGTTTAAAAACTGCAATTTAGAATACAAAGATGTTACAGAGCTAACGGAAGAGGATATTAAAAAGATAACAAACTGCGAAAAGTTTCAAAATCCGCTTGTTATACCCATAAGTCCTGGAAGTATATTTAAAGGCAGGATAAGGTTTGAAAATCTAACAGATTACGAGCTTGGGGCTTTGCTGTATGCAATAGATTTGCCTTCGGAAGACAACTTATGCCATAAAATAGGCATGGGTAAGCCCCTTGGGCTTGGTAGTATAAAAATCACTTCAAAGCTCTTTATATCAAATAGAAAAGAAAGATATTCAAAGCTATTTGATGGCGATAATTGGGCTCTTGGTGAGAAGGAAGAAGATAAAACAAGGTTTTATAAGAGTTTTGAAGATTTTATTAAGAGCAAATTAAACAAACAAGTTCAATCCATATGGGAAATAGATAGGCTCAAAGAGTTAAAAACGATGCTAACATACGATAAGAATAAAGTAGCCAAGGACGATTGGCTAGAAAAAACAAGATATATGCTTATAGAATGCAATTGTAAAGAACTTAAATGCCTTTGCAGTTGTGATAAAGAAAAATGCAACGAATATAGGGACAGATACGTATTGCCAAAACCAACGGAAGTGTGGAAACTAAAAGAACAATGAGGGCTTTGATAAGGTTTGAAGCTCAAAATATAGCTAGTTTACCCGTTGATTTTAGAGGGGGGTTTATAGGTTTTTTCAAAGATATTTTTGGTTATAAAAACTATGTAAATATGGAATTTAAACCTTACGTGTTTTCTGTTTATTTTGGGAAAGAAGCTAATATTGTAAAAAGACACATAGAAAACGTTAGATTTATAAATTTAAGGGTTTCAAGCGAAGATGACGAGCTTGTCAAATTTATATGCGATAGGACTATAGAACTTTCTGAAAGCGGGAAATCTTTTAGGTTTGGCAACGGCTATTTTTACGCTTTTAGCATAGAGCTCATTGAAGAGAATATAAGAAATCCCTTTGTAGCACTATCGCCTATAGTCGTTAGTAAAGATAAAAATTATCTCACGCCCTTTGATGAGGGTTTTGAAGAAGCACTTTTAGAATCTGTAGAAAAAAGATATGAAGCCATAAGAGGCAAAAAGCCAAATTTGAAAAACTTTTCTTTTATACCAAAAGCCGTAAAAACAGAAAGCGTTCTTCACTACAAAGGTTTTATAAAATGCTTCAGAGGAGAGTTTTTGCTAGAGGGTAATGACGATATTATAGAGTTTATTTATAAAAACGGCTTAGGCTATAGGACAGCTCAAGGATTTGGTTTTATTGAGACAAAATGAGAAGCTATTACATAGTAAGCCATGGCAAATTGATAAAGAAAGACAACACTTTGATGTTTCAAAACAAAAACAAAGAACAAGTTATACCTATAGAAGATGTAAAAGATATGTTTGTGGTGGCAAGTGTTAGCATCACATCGGAAGTTTTAAAGCTTTTTTCTAAAAAAGGCGTAGTGGTGCACTTTTTTAGTGTTTATGGAAATTATCTAGGTAGCTTTTTTCCTAAAAATGAACATGAACTTGGGAGTTTGATAATAAGCCAAGTAAAACATTATGAAGACCAAGAAAAAAGACTTTACCTTGCCAAGGAGTTTAAACAGAAAAAGAAGGCTACAAAAGGCTTAAAAAGATACTAAAAGTATCAAGAAGATATCTTTTCCAAGTACAAAAATCTGTATTCAAAGGCGAGATATCTATTGGTAAATTAAATCAGTTTAAAAAAGAAATTTATAAAATAATAGACCCATCAAAAGATAAAGTTGTAATATACAAAGTGGACAACTACGGAACACTAAGCGGTTTTGAAGAAGAGCAACTTGGCAAATTTTCAGAAATTTCAAATATTATCTAAAGTTTTAAGCTTTTCTAAAAGAAGGTTTTTGAAAGTATTGTATATTAACTTAAAATTAAATAAGGCTGTATCTTTTATGGAAGATTCTAAAGCGTTTTGAAAATAATCATCAAGTTGTTCAATAGATACTTTTGTTTCTAAAGCTACAGATAGAGCATCTTCTATATCTTGGTTTGTGCCTCTTCTTAACTTCATTATTATAAAATCATAAGGGTTTAAGACGCTGATTTTTAGTTTTTCATCTTTATAAATCTCTACAGCTCTTTCTCTATAACCTTTTGGCATTGATATTACGCTCCATCCATTTATATTCTCAGAAAGATCGCTTACATAGCCCATATTTTTCAGCTCAGCGTATATTTTTTCTACATCTCCCTTTATCACCTCCGCATCTATATCCATAGTGCTTCTGTAATTAACACCATAATAAGGTAGAGCTTTAGCTTCTACTACTATTATTTCCAAGGGCTCTTCGCTTGTTAGAGCTATATCTTTAAAAATGTCTATAATATCCATCTAAATAGCTCTTAATACTTCAAAAAATTTTCTTACATCTTCGTTTGATATCTTTTTATCTACAAAAGGAAGAGGCTTTTTTCTCTTTATAAGATAACTGTAATTTGAGTATATAACACAGGCTTTTTC
>PNJC01000137.1 GCA_002878215.1 Hydrogenobaculum sp.
TGCCAGGTATTATGTCTATCTTAATGGTATTGTCTATCATAAACTCTTTTTTGTAGTTTTTATAAAAAATATCGTGTATATGTCTACCAAGCAGGATGAAGTCATTCTCTTGATCTGCATCTATGCCATGTCCTATAAGCCACACTTCCCTTTTGCATATATAGTAATACCAAATAAGAGTGCCGTTTACATTTTCTATGCTTTGTTCAATTTCCATATCTAATATATTAGTTTAAAATCTTTACCAAACCCCGTTTCTTTGTCGTAATAATCATCAAGCTCTTCTTTGCTAATTATATACATCTTAAGCTCCTCATCAAACCTAGGTTTATTTGCACTCACATCCACATGTATCACATAATCAAAAAATTTAGCTTTTAGCTTTTCAAAATTTTCCTTTGCTTCAAATATGTCTATTTTCTTGGACTTTAAACCTTTTATTATGTTCTTTGCCTCTTCCCATACCTCCTTTGCCTCATCGTTTATTTCCACAAACACATCGCTTTTGTATCTATCCTTTTCTATTAGCTCAAAATCCCTTATGGAATTCCCATCCTCAGCATCAAATTTAAAAAGTTTTATAGCCTCTATAATGTTGCTAGACTCATCGTTGCTTATCCTTTTGTGCACCTCTTTAAAGTAACTTTCTATCAACATAATAAACTCTTTTTCACTAAGCATGCGCTTGTCTTTTAGTATTTCCTTAGTTAGATTAAGAAGTATTTTATCGTAAATCTTTTCTGAGTAGTTTTTACCGTTTTCATCTATTAAGTTTACAATTCTAAACTCGCCTGTTTTTTCCATGTTTCTGTTGCATCTTCCAGCAGATTGGTTCAAAGAATCCATCGGTGCAAAATCTCTATACACTACATCAAAATCTATGTCCACACCCGCTTCTACAAGCTGAGTGCTCACTACGAGCTTATATCTTCCATCTTTTATACCCCTTATCCTAGCCCTTCTCTCGTTAGGTGTTATAGCAGTTGAAAGATAGCCTATTTCTTTGTCTTTATATTTTTCTTTCAAAAGCCTATAAAACTCTTTTGAAGATTTTATTGTATTTGTTATAAATAAATAAGTTTTAGAGCTTTCGATATCAGTCCCTTCCAAAAAATCCTTAATACTTTTTGGTGTCAAATCAAAATAGACGTTGTATCTATTTAGCCTATCAAGGTATTTTTCTTTTTGGCTTAGTTCCGTAGCATCTTCTACCAAATAAGGCTGTGTGGCTGTCATAAAGATAAAGTATGTGTTTAGAGTTTCTGATAGTACTTTTACCACATCTCTTATAAGCTTCCAATACTTTGTGGGTAAAGCTTGCACTTCATCTATGATCACAATAGCGTTTGATAGCTTGTTAAACCTTCGTGAAGAGGAGTTTAGATAAGATACCATTGTGTTAAAAAGCTGTACAAAAGTAGTCACTATTATTTCAGAGTTCCAGGCCTCCATCAACACCCTTGACGTTCCAAAATCAAACTCTTCATAGCAAGGCTCCGACAAATGATGGTGTTTTAAAAGTATAGAAGAATCTACATTTTCAAAGCTATTTTCTAACACTTCTTTAAATACTTCTGCATTTTGGTCTATGATGCTCACATATGGTAAAGAGTATATTATGCGAGGCGTAATATCAGTTTTTTGTCTTATTTGATTCCTAAGTTTTAAGGCAATAGAGAGTCCTATAAGCGTCTTGCCCATACCCGTTGGCAATGTTATTGAATATATCTTGTTGTCTGTATCCAAGCTTTTAGATAAAATATCCTTAAAAGCTTCTTCTCTTAAATTATCTATAACTTTGTTTTTTGAGAGCTTCTTCTTATAGTTTAAAACAACATCTAAGCTTATGTCCTCTAACCTTTTTGGTATAAAAGGCTTAGCTCCAGCTTCTGTTTTGTCGGCATCCAAAATAAGTGAGTATATGTATTGAAATCTGATAAAATCTATCAAATCGTATTTGCATTTATTGGATATCACATCTTTTCTAAAATCCCTTCTAAAAGCCATGAGACCCTTTATTGTATTGTCAATATCATTGCAAAAGGCTTCTTTTTTCAAATAGATTTGCTTTTTTATATCTTCTGATAGTTTTAAATTTTCTACAAATATGTTAAACTTCTCCTCATCTATACTTTCTATCTGCTTTTTTATTATATCTATATCCTCTTTTGGTATAGAAAATTCATCTGCGAAGGCTTTGGGGTTTGTATGGTGTCTTTTGCAAGCAACAAAAGAAAAAGCTTGATAGGTTTTATTGTCTACAAACTTTCTAAGACAGTAAAAGGTGTAAACTCCTGATATAAGAGAATGTTCTTTTAGCCTTTTGTCTTTAATATGGATATCTTCTTTTTTGATATAAGTTTGAAAATATGTTGTAAATTTGCCAAAATCATGAAGCGCCAAAGATGTTTTTAAAGCTTTTATAAAATCATCATCTGTCAAATGATTTTCTTGTATATAAAATTCTAAAAGCTCAATACATCTATTTATATGATCTTCTATATATACGTTCGGATGAGAGTATATACCTGATTTCACCATAGATATACGTGTTCATCGTTTCCTAGCCTTAAAACACCATTAAAAGTTCCGTAAATAGGATTTCCATATACATCAAAAATGACATCCTCATACTTTTTCACTTCTCTACTAGGCAACATATAAGTTGGTATTCTTTCTTTCACTATATGCTTTATGTTTTCTACATCTAAGCTTTCGACTGCACTAACTGGTATTACGCTGTTTACTATAGTAGATTCTTTTTCTTCTACAGCTTCATAAACACCCTCAAAAGAAAAATCACCTAGGAGTTCCGATAAACCAAGCGAGACGCTGTAATAAGTTTGATGATTAGATAGCATGTTTTCAAGGCTTTTCAAAAACTCATCATCAGCGCCAATATAAATCTTGTAGCAAGCATTCTTTACAAATTCAGATTTTATCTGGGTCCTCAGAGTTTTATTAGTATCTCCTTTCCTCCTTGAAATAAGGGTAGGGTCAAATCCCCTCGATCCCTTCGTGAATATTATATTTAGACCCATCCTTATCTTTTTAACGGGGCTTCCTATTCCCACGCCTATTTTTAGATGTTTGGTCTTTTCAAGATATTCTCTTTTATCAAAACCCATTATAGCACTAACCATTCCTTTTACAGTAGGTGGTGGTGGGAAAGAAAAAGAAAGGGGTGAAGAAGTTGTATAAAACTTTCTAAAATGTGCCAAATCTCCAAAAAGCTTAAAAACCAGAACCTTCAAAGCTTACACCTCTTTCACCCAAGGAAACTCCTCAATTACCACGCCTTCAAACAAAGACTCTATAGGTATAGACAACCTCACTCTGTCATCTACGGCAAAGCTAATTTTTTCTATCTTATCTTTGTATTTTGCTACTTTTTCTTTTAACTTTGATAGGTCTAACTCTAACTCCTCTATATCTCTTATTTCCTCATCTCTTTTATCAGATTTGAAGCTTATAAGCTTATCGAGCTCCCCTATGTGAGTTAGCGTGTTTTCTTTATAAGTGATTTGTATTAAAAGCCTAGGACTGTGTCCAAACTTAGACCTTGAAATGACATCCGTTGAGCCTTTATGCCCTAACCACATAGCTTTTAGCATGTCCTCTATGTCCTCATCCTTCAGATTGGTATCTTTGGCGGCTTTTTCGTTGGCAATACCGTAAAATGCTATAAGAGAATAAGGCAATACATAAACCTCTGTCATTGTTCCTTGCCCTTTACCCTCACCAGAAGGCATTACAGTAGTTCCCTTCACCAACTCCATCTTAACCCTATGTAGAGATCTACCAAATTTAAACTGAACAGGGCCAGTAAAAGATGCTGCTTGTTGAACTTCATCAGCTTCTTGTTCTTCCGATTCATTAGATTTTTTCTTGGACTTTTTGGTGCTTTTAAGAGCAAAAGTCCCACCAAAGAGCCTTATATCTATACACCTTTCTAAGACCTTGGCATAATCGTTTTCGTATGTAGAAAATATATCTTCTTTGCTTGATAGCTTGCCATTTTCTTTTCTTTCTTCCCTTATGAAAACCTCGTATCCCATATCTAAAAGCTGATCTCTTATTGTCCTTTTTAGCCTAACGTCGGTAACGTAGTTTATACCCGTTTCCTCGTCAATCCTTGGCTTATTTTCATCCAGGGGGTCTCCATTTGGGTTTGCCCAAGATACATCGTAAACAAACAAAAACTCACGCCTGTTCTTCATTGTTTTCCTCCTTTTTAACAAAAATAAATTTTTTACTTATAGCATCATACATGCCCATACCTAAAGCAAAGTAAAAGTTGAGCTCTTCTATACTCATCTTTTGCAAAGAGTCTTCTATTGCAAGATAATTAGAAGCTAAGCTAAATATTTTTGCTATGTTTGGTCCGTATTCCTCATACTCTTCTAGCTTGTTTCTAATCTCTGGCAAAAGCCCCCTTACATCGTTTGCATTCATTTTTAAGCCGTTTAGCTTTTTCATAAAAGGTTTTGCCTTCATACCTTTGAGATATTGAGTCGTTAGGATATACTCGGTTAAAACACCCATCAAAAACAAGGCTTTTTTAGTAGCACTATCAAGAGCTGGTAATCTCTCTACAAACTCTTCAATGCTTTTAGCCTCTTCTCTCAGATTTTCTTTTACATCTTCCATCTTTACCTCCTTGGTGGTCAGTTTTATAAATAAAAACACCCCGTAGGCATCTTTTATGACATCTTTATATATGTTTTCCTTCAAATCCTCTGGGCTTAGAGCATCTCTTATTTGTCTTAGCAAGAAATTTATCAAAAACTTTTCGTCCACTCTTATAGATCTAAAAGTTTTATCCAAAAGCTCAAAAAAGTACTTTATCAAGTCATCATTCCTTTTCTTCTTATCCGTCTTAGAAAAGAACTTATACATCACCGCGTAAGTAAAGGGTTTTTCCACCACTGCTTCTACTTTATCTTTAGCTTCAAAAAGCTCTTTTAAGCGAGATGGATATATATCTTGAATGTGAAGGTTTATCACTTCTGCACTGTTGGTCTTTTCCAAAAACAAAAAGTCCAGCGTCATAACATCTTTGCTTTCTATCAGCAAATCCAAAATCTCTTCATTGCTAGACATTAACTTTTTATGTTGTGATTCTGTTAGTTTGATGTTTCTGAAATCTTGATTAAATAGTATGTTTAAAATCTCATTTTTAACATATTCATCCTCAATTACAAAATCAGGAATAATATAATAAGTGTTTCCATATATTGAAAACTTCAAGAAGTTTTCTATCTTCTCTCTTCCAATCTTTATATAATCCTTGCACTCATAACATATTGGAAAGTTTTTGTAAGCTTCTTTTTTATTAAACCCACCTGTTATATAACCGGGCTTGTCTATTGTATAAAATTTAAACGGCGATATGTCCCCGCTTATCTCTTTTTCTTGGAGACAAAAAGCACAAACACCAACACTTTTACTATCTTTCCCTTCATCGGAAGCAGCTGTTAAAATAGCCTTAACAAGAAAATCTATATCACCCACATACTTATCCCCTACTTTTATTGTCAATATAGCGCTTTCTTTTGACATGCGCTCTTTTATCACATTTTCCAGGCCTTCTTGGTCTAAGGCTTTTAATATATTGCTTACAAGAGTTATACCTTTTTGGTCTTGCAAATCCTCCAAAGTATCTAATATCTTCTTCAAGATTGTCTTAAGATTTCTAAGCGTCTTACCTACCTCTTTGTTTAGGTTTAGAGTAGGAGAAAGGCTTGGTGGGTTTGAACCCTTTGCTTTTTTATAAAAATACTTTGATAACTTTTCCGTAGTAAATTTTTCCTGATCTACCTTGCTAAATTCACCGTTTTCATCAAATTCTATTATTATTACATTTTCAGCTTTTATATAGTCGTAGTCTGTTTTACCAGCGTTTTCTCCAAACATTTTTCCAAGTTTAAAAACACTTTCTATCATTCTATCACCTCTATCATACCAAACCCTTGAGAGTTTTTAGCTCCAAAGCCAGCATCGTAAATTACCTTAAACATTTCTGGATCTGTTTTTATCTTAAAAGTTCCATCGTAAGCCTCTATGGGAAAATTTTCATACTTTAAAAGTACTTTTTTAGTATTTATAGGGCTTATGCTTATAGGAAACTCTTTTATATCTTTACCGGTTATGATGTGATATTTTTTTCTTAGATTTTCCTTTATAAGCTCTTCGAACTCTTTTTCTATAGGAGCGTAGTATCTATAGTATTTTCTACCGTTTTCAAAGGTCCTATACACGGTTATGGGTGAAAGGGTTCTTACAGTCATCTCTTCTTTAAAAGCCTCAAAACTAACACTTTCCATACTTTCTATATACACAATATTTTTGTAAAGTCTGACATCCGATTTTTTAATGAGAAATTGTCCCCAGTTTTCTACTATATAATTCACACTAGAAGATATGTATAAGTGTATAGGAGATTTATAAGATATGCTAGCAGTGTTTTTAAAACCGATTTTTGAGCTTTTATCAATATAAAATTTTTCTGAGAAAATCCTTGAAAATGTAAAAAGTTTAAAAGGTCTATTGTTGTAGTAAAAGCCTAGGTTGTGCAAAAAATTTGATAGTTCTTCCGGTAAACTTTTATAAAGCATGGATTGAACAATTTTATTGTAATGTATAGGAAGCTTTACGTATTCTCTATAAGCTGAAAATGTAATCTTGAGCCTCAAAACACCTCCCTAAAAGTATTATAGCATTGCTTTTGGTATATGAGTTAAGTATTTTTAGGTTAAAGCTTTCTCTACGATATCTTTTATCTCTCTTGCCCAATTTATGGCCTGTTCTGCGTCTTCTTTAGTATACTCCTCCGATGGAATAAAATCTTCCATGCCGTAAAAAGATATTTCTCTTTCTTTTCTCAACGTCCTAGATATTTGTTTAATCTTTGTAATATTTGAACTTATTATATCCGGAAATACATTTAAATTTTCTTCTATAAACTTTGAAACGTCGTGAACTTTTGGTATATCGAGTCCATATGCCATTATTAAAGCTTTTAAAAGTAGCTCTACCACTTCTTGAGCTTCTCTTACAACATCCGCATAATCTTGTTCAGATTTTAAAAACTCTAAAGCTTTTAACCTCTTTTCAGAACGGATTAAATAATCTTTTACCAACCTATACCTTTGCATTTAAAATTCTCCAATATTTTATGCCTTTGTTTAGTTCAATTATCTCACCGCTTTTAATTTTATTTTCTATACTACTTTTCATAGCTTTTACAATGCCTGATTTATCGTAAAGCGTAATATAACTATCAAATATCCCAAGGTAAACCGGATGAAAGGCATTTGCTTCTTCAAGGGTCAACACCATAGGACTTAGCATGTGGCCTTTAAATTCGTCTCCTACAAGCTCGTAAAACTCGTAAATTCTTTTTCTAAACGAAAGATGACTATTTTCTAAAATAACAAGCATATCTATATCTGAATGTTTACTAAAATATTCGCTTGTAACAGAACCAAAAAGCACAACGCCTAAAAGTTTATCTTTGTAAGCTTCTTTTATTTTATTCAATA
>PNJC01000086.1 GCA_002878215.1 Hydrogenobaculum sp.
GATTATGGCTTCTTCAAGCATATTCCTTCAAGCCTTCCAACTTGTAAGACCTTTTTTCTCAAAATGAAATCTTCTAAACTCCCCACCAAACTTTTGCAAAGCCTCTATGACAGCGTATCTTGTATTCTTAGGACAGTAAAACATCATAAAACCGCCTCCTCCTGCTCCAGATATTTTCCCACCTATTGCTCCGGCTTTTTTTGCCTCTTGATAAATCTCCTCTATTACAGGATTTGTAATATCTTCCGCCATTTGTTTTTTATATTGCCATCCAAAGTCCAAGATTTTCCCAATCTCATCTAATTTTCCTTTTAGGATTGCCTCTTTCATCAAGATAGCTTGCTCTTTTAGCTTATGCATAGCTTCTACTGATTTTTCTTTGTTTTCTCTGACGTTTTTTACTTGGGCTTCTATTATCTTAGAGGACAGCCTACTTGTACCAGTATAATATAGCAGTAAATTCATCTCCAGTTCATTTATAATGTCTGACTTTATTCTGAGTGGGTTCACAATGACCCTATCGTTGTCATAAAACTCCATAAAGTTAAACCCGCCGAAGGTAGCAGCGTACTGATCTTGCTTGCCACCCGCCATTTTAAGATCTATCCTTTCTATCTCATAGGCTAAGTGTGCAATGTCATATTCTCCTAGAGGAAGCCCGAGCCATTCAACAAAAGCACCGATGATGGCAACCACAAGGGTAGAGGAGCTTCCAAGCCCAGAACCCGGCGGTGCGTCTACATACGTTGTAAGCTCAAAAGAAATAGGCTTTTTGATAAATTGTTTTACTATCCTGTTGTAAACACCTTCTAAAAGCTCAAAATCTTTGGTGATTTCAAGCTCTTCTTTTGCCTCGTAAACAGCCTTTAAATTTCTATCTACCGAGTGAAATACAATTTTCTCATCTTCTTTTGGCTCTATACTGGCATAGGCATACATGGATATAGTGGCATTTAAAACAGCTCCTCCGTAAAGCTCAGAGTAAGGACTTACATCGGTACCACCACCAGCAAGCCCCAATCTAAGCGGTGCTTTTGCTCTTACAATCATGCAAAATCTCCTCCTTGCAAACCAAGATTATAGCATTTCTTTAACTTTTCTAAAGCATTTTTGTTTATGATATCTCTTTCTTTGTCTAAAAACCATCCCCATTTGTTGAAGTATTTTATAGCGCTAATAATATGATATTTTAGAAGTTTTTTGTTTTTGTAAGAGCCTTTTCCGTATTCATGGTATATAAATACGTTAGGGTAAAATACAGTTTTTGATACTTTGTGTATTCTCCTTGACAAATCGGTATCTTCTAAGTACATAAAAAACCTTTCATCGAAGAGCCCTACTTCTTTTAGTACGCTCTGTCTTAAAAACATAAAACACCCAGAAAGATAAGGTACTTCCATAATTTTATCGTACCCTGTGAATCTAAGCTCATAAATCTCATTTCTCTCTTCCATATTTTTTTTAAAAGCCCAAAACTTTAAGAATCTTCTTCCAAACAAATCTATGGGAGTAGGTAAAAGCTTACAAAGATACTGAGTGCTTCCATCGGGATAAAGCACCTTTGGCATTACAAGTCCAACATCTTTATTGCGCTCCATAAATTCGTATAGTTCTTCCAGAACTCCCTCTTCAAAATAAACATCGGGATTTAACACAAGATGATAAGGTGTCCCTTCTTCTAAGGTTTTGTTGAGGACTATGTTATGAGCTTTTCCAAATCCTAAATTGGCGTTGTTGAAAATATATTCTATCCTATCGTCTAGTTTTTTTAGGCTTTTAAGAGTATCTTTTGCAGAATTGTCCACAAGATAAAGTCTTAAGTCTAGCTTTGAAGCCAAAACACTTTTTATAACATTTTCTACTTGCTTTAAATCATTTTCATAAAGGACTATAGATACGTTTAATTTATGCATTTATTTCATCCCAGAAAATTTTAGCAATCTTTTCGGTGGAAAAATTATCAGCTTGTAGCACTAGCTCTTTTTTCAGCTTATCCAAAGAATCTCTGTTTTCGTTTTTTATGTAAATCAATTTATCTATAAATTCCTCAGTATTAAACGCTTTTACAAAAAAAGGATAATTTCTTGGTAGAACATGTCTCAACGCCGGAATATCAAAAGCCACTACAGGTTTTCCCAGCATCATAGACTCTAAAGCCACTCTTGAAAACGTTTCGGACCTTGAGGTTATTGCCGTTACATCCGTATATTTTAAGTATTTAAACACATTGTCTGTTATGCCTGTTATATAGACCCTATCTAATAATTTATTTTCATTTACTATCTTTAGAAATGTGTTTTTATCTTCTTCTTTAGCAAAATCTCCTATAATAACAAAGCCAATATCTTTATACCTTGACATATCAGCTATTATTCTCGCATAAAGATCGTATCCTTTCCTCTGAGTCATTATGCCTATATTCGATATTAAAAAGTCAAACTTGTTTATAAACTTTAAAAAGTCATTTTCTGGTTCAGCTTTTAGAAGCTTCTCTACATCGCTTTTATTTATAGAGTTTGGAATTACTTTTATATTTTTTACTGTCAATATCTTACTTTTTAACCAACTTATCTGCTCTTTGTTTACTACGATGACTTTATCTGCAAGTGAGATAGTTATTACTCTTATATTACCAAAAACCCTAAACATCTCTTTAAACTCATGCATATAAACTATTATTTTGTAATTAAACTTCTTTTGTAATATTTTACTTACAACGATGGCTCTACTATTCGCTGCACTATTTATTAAGACAATATCTGGTTTTACCTTGGCTATATATTTTACTATCTTTGGAATTGCCTTTAACCTTTGAAAGATGTCTAGCAATAGGTTTTTTGCTGGAGATGATTCTACAATATAAACCTCCTTGACATATTTTGCAAACTCATATTCTAAATCTTTATATCTTAGTCCTAAGAGAAAAATGTCCGCATCATTTTTTGACGAGCGAGATTTGACAAGTTGAAGTAGTGCCATAGGTGCTCCGCTTCTATTAAGTGCATGACTAATTATAAGAATTCTTTTGCTCATGCGGTATTCTAAAACATATCTTTTATGATTATATTTTTGTAAATTAAAGGAGGTGGGATGTGAGGTAGCGGTCTTTTGTAAATGCCTGAGAATAACCATACGATTAAGAATAATGACAGGATATAAACAATCAAAATACTTCCCACCTTATTTTTAAACAATCTATATAGAATGGGTGGTATTAAGACAATATAATAAAAAATAAAGTAGTAGAATATCCTTGCGGTGATATCTGCGAATCTTCCAAACAAATTCATGTATATAGTCCCAACAAATATTAAGTTTACAACAAAACCGTATCCTTCTGGCAACATTTTCTTTCTTATAAGTTTGTAACTAAAATATATTATAGGAATACTAAAGAGATTAAACAATACAGTAGTATATATAGAAAACCCTTTTAAAGAGAGTTTGCTTGTTAGAAGCAATTGAGCGTAAATAGCATATTTTGGAGGTAAATAAGGCAACAAAAGATTCAAAAGCTGAAACATTAAAAGCTTGTCAACACTTAAAAACCTCATCACCAAAGATAAGACTGTTAAGCTAATTGATAGCCTTAAGTTTATCTTATTACCAAGTAAAAAGTATGTAAATGGAACTATGATAATCATCGTTATAGCGCTGTAATGAAATAAAAATGCTAAAATCCCAAAAACTATAAACCAAAATATTTTCTCCTTTTTATATAAAAGGCTTACCGCAAAGAAAATAGTTGCTTCTGCCAAAAGCTGTCTTATGGTTGCCAAGCTGAACAAATAAAGCATTGGTATTGTTAAGAATAGATAAAGCGAAGTTTTAACGTAAGGAGTAAAATTTTTAATACCTAAAACAACAACTAAAGTAGTTGCAAAGGCGTAAAATGAAAAAAGCAAATATGGACTTTTGGTAAAATAATGAAAAAAATAGCTTAAAAATATAAAAGATGGCTCTATTTCTGAAGTAGATAACGTTTTGTAGTTTTCGTACATGTTTTTATATATTTCCATGTCAAAGTTAACTATAGCCCTAGTAGAACTAAATAATATTAAATATCCTAAAAAAAAGTACATAAATTTGTTAGACTTATAAACCTCAGACAATATAGCTGTAGCAAAAAACAAAAATATAGTTACAATATATCCTAAACTCCAATCTATGTGTGCAAAAATATAAGATAAATTATCCATATATCAAAGTTTTAATCTGACTTGAGATCCTCTTATTATCATAAATCCTTTCAAACTCATTCCATACTATATTATAATCAATTTTACCTTCTAATACATCTATACACTTTTTTGCAAAATCTTCTTTTTCTTGTGCGTTTGGAACTGTATTTTCAAGACCAGCTCCAAGAAGAGCTTCTTTTGTTGCAACCACCTTTTTTCTATATTTTAAAGCCTCTAAAAGTTTAAGCTTTATACCAGCGGGATTGAAAAGAGGCACCACCACAAGATCTGACAACTTATAAAAAGGCGCTAAAGATTCTACATCTTTAAACAAAAAAACATCTTCTTTGTTATCTACAAATTCTATCACCTCTTTAGAAGGGCTTTGACCCACTATTATAAAACAAGCTTTTAGCTTCTTTTTTATAAGAGGAAACACCTCTTTCCCAAACCAAATAGCAGCTTTTATATTAGAAGATTTATTCAATATGCCTGTAAAAAGTATTTTATGATGGTATTTACCAACTTTTTCTTCTAACACATCTATATCTTCTTTTTTTACTTCTAAATCTTTAAACTCTGGTAGCATGGGGGGTATCCAGTACACTTTTGCCTTATTATTTATAGCTCTTAGTATATCCACTTCATATTTTGAGACAGAGGCTATTTTTCTAAACTTTTTTATATATGCTGGTTCTATAGTTTTTAGCTTTTGATAGTTTAGGTAGTAGAAAAGTTTTCTAAATATATTTGAGGTTTCTATAGCATAATTTTTATAATCTATATAATCTATATTGTGACTCCAGTATATAATGTTGTTATTGTTAACATTTATATGATTTATAAGATTTTCATAGTGCTTATAAGAATAACTACCATCAAATATCACTGCTTCGTAATTTGTGTCTAATTTGTGTAAAATATTTTTGAGGTTTTCATCATCTAAATTAAACCTAGAATAAAAATCTTTTGAAAGTAAGAATCTAACAAGTGTAGACCATTTGTTTTGAGGTGGATATCCAAATGTATGTTCAAAGACATTTGAAGCCTCAAGCTTATCTATATCCGATTTATTTTTATAGGGCACAATGATATCTGAAGATATGTTTGCTGTACTTTTAAGAAAGTATGAACGGTATACAACATTTAGACTATGCCCGTTTGTGGGAGGATAATTTATCGGTATAGGGCTAACTATTAGTATTTTATGCATGATATTTCAATATGTTAAAACCTCTTTTGTATATTCCACAATCCTCTTATTATCATAAATCCTTTCAAACTCATTCCATACTATATTATAATCAATTTTACCTTCTAATACATCTATACACTTTTTTGCAAAATCTTCTTTTTCTTGTGCGTTTGGAACTGTATTTTCAAGACCAGCTCCAAGAAGAGCTTCTTTTGTTGCAACCACCTTTTTTCTATATTTTAAAGCCTCTAAAAGTTTAAGCTTTATACCAGCGGGATTGAAAAGAGGCACCACCACAAGATCTGACAACTTATAAAAAGGCGCTAAAGATTCTACATCTTTAAACAAAAAAACATCTTCTTTGTTATCTACAAATTCTATCACCTCTTTAGAAGGGCTTTGACCCACTATTATAAAACAAGCTTTTAGCTTCTTTTTTATAAGAGGAAACACCTCTTTCCCAAACCAAATAGCAGCTTTTATATTAGAAGATTTATTCAATATGCCTGTAAAAAGTATTTTATGATGGTATTTACCAACTTTTTCTTCTAACACATCTATATCTTCTTTTTTTACTTCTAAATCTTTAAACTCTGGTAGCATGGGGGGTATCCAGTACACTTTTGCCTTATTATTTATAGCTCTTAGTATATCCACTTCATATTTTGAGACAGAGGCTATTTTTCTAAACTTTTTTATATATGCTGGTTCTATAGTTTTTAGCTTTTGATAGTTTAGGTAGTAGAAAAGTTTTGATTTTAAACTTTTGCTGTCTTTTATAAGGCTTTTGCTGTCTAAAAAATCTATATTTTGGCTCCAGTATACTATATTCTTTTTGTTTATATGGTCTGCAAGCTTTTCGTAAATATAGTAAGAATAGCTGTGCTCAAATACTATAGTATCATACGTGTATAGCCCATCTACTAAAAAATCTAAACAACTAAAGTCCATCTTGTTGTATATAACTTCTGGTATATCTTTTGAGAATATCATTTTGTATATTCTTCTTAGTCTATTATTCTCTAATTTTATATCGCATGTATATGTTTTGCTAAAAGCTTGATACCAAAAATTATCCAGATTTGGGACTTTTGGCATGACAATATCCGATGTAATACCTGCAAGCTTTTTGAGAAAATAAGACCTATAAAAAACATGTATGCTATGACCGTCTTTTGGCGGACAACTTGTTTTCAAAGGGTTAACTATCAATATCTTCATACACTCTCAAAACATCCTCTGGCTTTATAAACTTCATACATATATTGTCTTCGCAAAAACTTTTAAAACAACCATCTCCATTATAATTACAGGAGACTTCTTTTCTTATAACCCTCACATTGTTGTTTAGATTTAAAGGTTCCCAATTGCCTACCCTAGTGATACCACTGTACATAGCTATTGTCTTTATTCCAAGCATAGCGCTTATGTGGGTAAGCCCGCTATCAAGCCCTATAAAAGTATCTGCATTTTTTATAATGTCAATAGCCTCCATTATGCTCGTTTTGTTTATTAAATTATAAACTCTTTTTATATCTAAGTTATATTTTGAGGCTCTTTCTTCTGATGTTTTTCCAAGCAATACTATATTTTTGTTGTATTTTGATAAAATGTACTCTATGAGCCTTATATAATGCTCATCTGGCCAATCTTTTGACTGAACACCAGTACCTATCCCTATAGCTACGTAATCTTTTAAATCTTTATACTTTTTGCCTTCTAAGTTTATATAATGCTCTAAACTTTTTATAGTAGGCCTTGGTATGTCAAGATATTCCAAAAATTTAAAGTATTTTTCTGTCATATGGGCTTTATAATCATAGTTAAGAGCTACATCTAAAAGAAAACCAAACCCAAACACGTCAAATCCAATGAGGCATTTTTTGTCAATAAGATAAGAAAGCGGTATAGAGTGAAAATAGCTCCTTGCATCAAAAACTATATCTGTTTTTATGCTTTTAAAAACCTTGAACGCTTCATACCAAGAAATATTTTTGCCCCTTGAAAAAGATGGGTGAGGTACTTCATATACATGGTCCAACAGCTTTATGCTTTTTGCAAACTCGTATGTGTAAGAATTTACCAAAAGCTTTACCTCGCCTTTAAAATACTGCCTCAACCCATCGATCATAGGAA
>PNJC01000148.1 GCA_002878215.1 Hydrogenobaculum sp.
ATATAAATACCATCCTATTGCAAGCAATATACTCAAAGCACTTTCTATCTTAAAAGCCAAATACAAGTTTATAAAATGAGAGAGTATTCCTATTGTAAGGTTTGCAAACAAAGTAGCGTTTGCTACGGAAAAGCCATATATTCCATAAGCTTTTGAGCGCTTTTTAACCCCGTAGAAACTTACTAAACTTCTACCTATCACATCGTAGAAAGCGTTGAAAAGACCAAACATCAAAAATCCTATGTAAAAGTTTAAACTTGCACTAAACTGAGCTATTGAAAGTATCAAAAGCGTAATGCTAAACAAAGCATGTTTGTTTTTTACGCTATCGTAAAGCTTTCCCACAGGTATGCCAAAGAGCGTATATATAAGGTTAAAGAGTACATAGCCAAGGGATATGTCAAAAAAAGACAAGTTTGAGGCTTTTCCTATCAATATATAAAAAGCATAGCTAAAGTTTGTGCTAAGGCATAAAAATATCACAAAAGAAAATATGTAAAAATCTTTTGGTATAGCATCTTCTTTTTTTGTAAGCTTTAAATCTCTTTGAGGCTCAAAAACAAAAAATAGAGGCAGTATAGCCAAAAAAGCAGGTATAAGAGCTATTATGATAAGGTGTTTTATAGAGCTTTCCGTGGAACCAAACTTGTAAAAAAACCAAAGCACAAAAAGACTTCCTACAAGAGCGCCAAAAGTATCGGCAGTCCTGTGTATGCCAAAGGCAAGACCAGTTTTTTCTTTTTCTACAGACAAAGAGAGTATAGCATCTCTTCCGGGGCTTCTGATGGCTTTTCCCACTCTATCTAAAGATCTTCCCAAAAGCACAAAAAACCACGTATTTAAAACTATGCTTGATATGTATAAACTTTTTGATATGGCAGATGTGAGATACCCTCCTATGATAAGGGGTTTTGCTTTTAGTTTGTCTGCCAAATCACCGCTAAAAATCCTTAAAAAATTTGATAAAAACTCAGAAAGCCCTTCTACAAGCCCTATATCAAAAGTAGATGCTCCTAATATTGTAAGAAGAAGGGGTAAAACGGGAAATATTATTTCAGAAGAAGCATCTGTGAGAAAACTCGTTAGGCTAAAAAGCCATATGTTTTTGTTCATTTAGATAATTCTAGCATACGTTCTATAGGTTTTCTAGCTTTTATGATAATATCCTCTGGAAGCGTTACTTCGTTTATCTCATCTTTTAAGGTTGTATAAAGGTTTGCAAGGGTTACTCCTTTCATGGTGCAGCAATATACCGGCGAACCGCAATAATGCATTGCCTCTGGGAAAATATAAGTTTTGGTGGGGTCTTTTTTCTGAAGTACGTATTTTAAACCTACTTCCGTTATTACTATGATTTCTTTATGAGGGGTTGATGTGGCAAAATTGATTATCTGGCTTGTGCTTCCTATAAAATCAGCGTGTTCTAAAACTTTTGGATTGCACTCAGGGTGAGCCGCCACAACGGCATTTGGATAGCGCTCTTTTAGGGCTTTTAAATCAGATAACCCAAATTCGTAATGAGGTGGACAAAAGCCTTTCCATATGATAATCTCTTTGTCTGGCACGTTTTTCTTTACCCAATTGCCAAGACCCATGTCTGGCACAAATATTATACGTTTTTCTTCTAACTTTGAGACTATCTTAACAGCGTTTGCAGAGGTTACACATATATCAGATACCGCTTTTACATCAGCGGATGTGTTTACATAGCTTACTACGGCAGCATCGGGATATTTCGCTTTTAACTCCAAAACCCCTTGTACTGTAGCCATGTCAGCCATAGGACAGCCAGATTCTGGGTTTGGATGTAAAACCTTTTTATTGGGATTTAGGATTTTTGCAGTTTCACACATGAACCTCACACCACAAAAGACTATAATATCTTTATCGGTTTGTTGGGCTTTTCTGGAAAGTTCCAAAGAGTCTCCTACAAAATCCGCCAAGTCTTGTATCTCTGGTCTTTGGTAATAATGAGCCAATATCACAACACTTTTTTTGGCTTTTAGCTCTTTTATCTTTTCTATATAATACTCGCTGGGCAGTTCTACTGAAACTGGTTTTTCAATAGTTAACGTTTCCATAGTAATAACCTATTCATATAAAAGTTTATTTACAATAACCTATCTCATAATCATAAAAATTTATTTGGTTTATAATACTAAAATCCTGAAACTTTTATAGGAGTTTAAAATGGGTATACCGATTAAGCTTATAGCCGGTTCATCAAATATGAAGTTAGCTCAAGAGATATCAGAATATCTTGACATACCATTATCAAAAACGCTTCTAAGCAAATTTAGCGACGGTGAGATAAGAGTCCAAATAGAAGAATCTATGAGGGGTGGGGATATATTTGTTATACAATCGTTATCGGCTCCTATAAACGACCACATCATGGAGCTTGTGCTTCTTTTAGATGCTATTAAAAGAGCTTCTGCCTATCGTATAACGGCAGTTATACCTTACTTTGCCTACGCAAGACAAGATAGAAAAGACAAACCCAGAGTCCCCATAAGCGCTAGAGTGCTGGCTGACATGATTACAACAGCTGGAGCCCAAAGGGCTGTGATAGTTGATTTACACTCCCCTCAAATCCAAGGTTTTTTCAATATACCAGTAGATAATCTATTGGCATTGCCAGTGTTGTATGATTATGTAAAGTATAAAGTAGATCCTGCCAGTTCTGTGGTTGTATCTCCAGACGCCGGTGGTGCTGAAAGGGCAAGGCAGCTTGCCAATAAGCTTGGGTGCAACATAGCTATCATATATAAGAGAAGACCAGAGCCCAATAAAGCAGAAGTCTTTGATGTAATAGGAAACGTAGAGGGTAAAGATGCCATTATAATAGACGACATTATAGACACAGCGGGCACGCTGGTGGCAGCTACCAATATGCTTATAAACAAAGGGGCAAAATCTGTCAGAGCCCTCACAACCCATGGTATATTTTCTGGACCGGCTTTGGAGCGTATAAACAACTCAATTTTGGATGAAGTGGTGGTAACAAACACCATATGCCAGCAGGGCAAAGAGTCTAGCAAAATAAACATAGTAAGCATAGCGCCAATAGTGGGTGAAGCTATAAAACGTATATACGAAAACTCTTCTGTAAGTTCTTTATTTGTATGATATAATATAAAACTCTTAGGATGGGTGGCCGAGTGGTCGAAGGCGCACCGCTGGAAACGGTGTGAAGGGTGATGAGCTCTTCCGCGGGTTCGAATCCCGCCCCATCCGCCACTTAAACTTTTAGGCTTTATATTGCAAAGCTTCAAATAGAAGTTTTACTTCGTTTGGTTTTAAATGTCTCCACTTACCTTTTGGTAGATTGCCAAGAGAAATAGGGCCTATTGCTGTTCTTATAAGATGTTTTACAGGTTTTTTAAAAGCTAAGAAAAACCTTTTTACAAGATGATTTTTCCCTTCATGAAATGTTATTTCTATGTTTGCACCATTTTTAAACCTTTTTAAAAGCTTTAAGCTATCAGGCTTTACAAACCCATCTTCTAGCTTTATGCCCCTTTTCATCTTTTCCAATATCTCGTCGTCTATCTCACCTTTTACAGTAGCTATATATACTTTTGGTAGCTTGTATCTTGGATGTATTATTCTGTTTGCCAATTCCCCGTCGTTGGTAAGTATCAACAGCCCTTCTACGTTGTAATCTAACCTTCCTGCTGGATAAACTCTAACACCAACATCTTTTATTAGTTCTTTTATAGTTGGTTTTTCTTCCTTTTCCCCCAAAGATGTAAGATAGCAGCATGGTTTATTTAGCATTATGTAGACAGGTTTCTGAGCTTTTACTATGCGTCCTTTAAACTCTACTATATCTTCATCTGGGTCTATAGTAGTACCAAGCTCTTTTACTATCTTGTTGTTTACCTTAACGTAGCCTTTTTCTATATACTCATCTGCCTTTCTTCTAGAACACACCCCAGCCAAAGATAAAAATCTATTTAACCTCATTGTCTTATAAGTTTAAAAAACTCCTCCTTGGTTTTCATATCATTTAAAAAACTGCCTCTCAAAGAAGATGTTATAGTAGAATGTCCTGGTGATCTCACCCCTCTCATAGACATGCAAAGGTGTTCAGCCTCTATAACGACGCCTACTCCTAAAGGTTCTAATTCTTTTTGGACTATATCGGCTATTTCTTCTGTAAGTCTTTCTTGGACTTGCGGTTTTAAAGCCATAGCCCTTACTGTTCTTACAAGTTTAGACAATCCACATATCTTTTTGTTTGGTATATAGGCTATATGAGCTTTACCAAAAAAAGGTAGAAGATGATGCTCACACATACTATAAAAAGGTATATCTTTTACTATAATCATCTCAGAATAGTTGCTGTATTCTTCGAAAAGCTTAAAATCAAAAGTCCTTTCTTTTTCAAACTCCTCCCACATTCTAGCGACTCTTTCTGGGGTTTCTTTTATACCTTCCCTTGTGATATCTTCTCCTATGCCTTCTAAGAAAAGCTTTATACCTTCCACAATTTTTCCTTTGTCAATCATTTTAAAACCTCTCACTAAAATTTCTGCTAAATATATTAGATCTTAATATCACTATCAATGGGTTATCTCATGAAAGAATTAGTAAATATGTTCTTCTGATGGAAACACCTTGTCTTCAACTTCTTTTTTATAGCTTTTTATAGCTTCTAAAAATATCTTATAGCCGTTTGTATATCTTTTTACAAATTTAGGCTTCATAAAATCCACAAGACCAACAATGTCTTCAAACACGAGGACCTGTCCATCTGTGCTTGATCCAGCCCCTATTCCTATTGTTATAACACTTTCAGAGTATAGCTCTTTTGCTAAAGAATTTGGTATGCTTTCAAACACTACCATAAAAGCTCCAGCTTCTACAACGCTTTTGAAATCCTCTTTTATCATATTTTTCTCTTCTTCGGTTTTACCCATAAATCTAAACTTTCCTATAGTATTTATCCATTGAGGCGTAAAGCCTATGTGAGCACATACGGGGATACCTACCTTTGTTAGCTTTTCAATAAGAGGCGCAAAATAGCTTCCGCCTTCTATTTTTACGGCATCTGCTTTTGTCTCTTTTATTACAAGGCCACAATTTTTAATAGCTTCTTCCACGGAGCTTTGATAACTCATAAAAGGCATATCCACTATAGTAAAAGTATTTGGCGCTCCTCTTCTTACGGCCTTAGCATGGTATATCATCTCTTCTAGTGTTACGCCCAAGGTGTTTTGCTCTCCTTTAAACACCATTCCAAGAGAATCTCCCACCAAAATGGTATCAATACCCGCCTCTTCGCATATTTTAGCGGATATGTAGCTACTTAGAGATACCATTGTGATTTTTTGATTGTTTTTCTTTTTTTTAAATAAAAGCTCTATGTTTAATTTATTGGTCATCTTCTTGGTTTTCAAAAGAAAGCTGATTGAGAGCTTTCTTCCTTAGGTAAGCTTCTATAAAATTATCTATTTCACCATCCATCACAGCTTCTATGTTGCCAGATTCTTCACCTGTTCTTAAATCTTTTACAAGCTGAGATGGTTGGAAGATGTAAGACCTTATCTTATAGCCCCATCCTATATCTGTTTTTGGTCCTTCTAAACTTTTTTTCTTTTCTTCTATCTTTTGAAGTTCCAATTGATACAGTCTTGCTTTTAGCATTTCTATAGCTTTTCTTCTGTTTTGAATTTGAGAGCGCTCTTGCTGACAGGCTACCACTATACCAGTTGGTATATGGGTTATTCTAACGGCTGTGTCTGTTTTGTTTACGTATTGACCACCGGCACCAGATGCTCTGTAGGTATCTATCCTTAAGTCCTCTTCTTTTATTTCTATATTTACATCTTCGTTAACCTCTGGGACTACAAGAACAGAAGCAAAAGATGTATGCCTTCGGGCGTTGGCATCAAAAGGAGAAATTCTTACAAGCCTATGAACGCCGTTTTCAGATTTTAAATAACCGTAAGCGTATGGTCCTTTTATATAAAGAGTGGCGCTTTTTATACCGGCTACATCGTCTGGATTTATATCTGTAAGCTGTACTTCATAACCATGTTTTTCAGCCCATCTTGTGTACATTCTAAGAAGCATGTTTGCCCAATCGCAGGCCTCTGTCCCACCAGCACCAGCTTGTATGGTAAGGTAAGCGTTGTTTATATCCATTTCATCAGAAAGGTAGGTCTCAAGCTCAAACTTCTTTAAATCTTTTTCTACAGCTTCTAACTCTTCGCTTATTAGTAGCGTTGTGTCTAAGTCTTCCTCTTTTAGTTCGCTTACCATCTCATCCAAATCTTTTATACGGCTTTTAAGAGATGTGTAGGTATTTAACTTATCCTGAAGGGCTTTTCTTTTTTGGCTTATGCTTTTGGCTTTTTCTTGGTCAGACCAAAAATCAGGTTCTGACATCATCTGGTCATACTTTTCTATCTCTTTTTTTATCTTTTCCTCGTCTATAGACGAAGATAATTCTTCAAAGCGCTTCTTTATATCAGAAAAATTGCTTACTATTTCTACCATATTATTTTATATCTACTACTTTGTATCCCCATTCTTCAATGGCAGATTTTATGTCTGCTTCCGAGAGTTTTGTCTCGTCGTACTCTACATCTGAGTATTTTTTATCTAGCTTTGTGTCGAAGCTTTTAACACCTTCCAAAGCTCCAAGCGCTTTGTTTACCGTATTAACGCAGTGCATGCAAGTCATGCCTTCTATGTAAAATATCTTTCTCATAATATATATTATAATCTTAAAAGCCAAACAAATGTATAAAAACTATCATAATATAAGCAGTTTTAGTAAAACATGTTGAAAACTTTTATAAATATTGATATAAAGCACTTGACAATAATACACTAATATTTTATAATATTAAGTATGAAGAAAGATTACTACGAAATATTAGGGGTTAGTAGAAACGCTACTCAAGAGGAGATTAAAAAAGCGTATCGTAGACTGGCTAGGAAGTATCATCCAGATTTTAACAAAGAGCCAGGGGCCGAAGAGAAGTTTAAGGAGATAAACCAAGCTTATCAAGTACTCTCCGATGAAAACAAGAGAAAAATCTACGATCAATTTGGAGAGGAAGGTTTGTCTGCTAGCATGGGTCAACAAGGTGGGCAAGACGCGTGGACAAGAGTAAACGCTGATTTTGGAAACTTAGAAGATTTGCTAAGAGATGTGTTTGGCTTTGGAGATTTGTTTTCTGAAGATATATTTACTGGTGGTAAAAAATCAAGAGGTTCTTCAAGGCAAAGGCCTATAAACGGAGAAGACATAGTAAAAACTGTAGAGATGACTTTAGAGGAAGCTTACACTGGGAAAAAGGTAAATTTGGAGATAGAAAAGGGTGTACCTTGTGATGTATGTGGGGGCTATGGATACGATAAAAACTCTGAAAAAGTGTGTCCTACTTGTAAAGGGACTGGGAGCGTTAACCAAAGGGCTATGTTTTTCTCTATATCTACCACCTGTCCTCAATGTGGTGGTAGCGGTTACATAAGGGAAGCTTGTAAGAAGTGCAAAGGACAATCGTATATCTTCAAAAAAGAAGTTATACCTGTAAACATTCCACCTGGTGTCGACAACGGTACAAAGCTTGTAGTAGACGGCAAGGGACACGCTGGGCTATTTGGCGGAAGACCCGGCAACCTCTATGTAATAACCAAAATATTACCCCACGAAATATTTAAAAGAAAGGGCGATGATTTGTATATAGATGTAAACATTACTTATCCAGAAGCTGTTATGGGTACTACGATAGATATAAAAGATCTAAAAGGGGACAATATAAGCGTAGAAATACCACCTGGCACAAAAGAAGGAGAAAAGATAGTTGTTGCTGGCAAAGGTATGCCAAAATTAAAAGGTAGCGGTTATGGTAACCTTGTTGTAATACCTCATATAGATGTACCTAAGTTTAACATGCTTTCAAAGATTATGGGCGATGGTAAAAAAGCTGAAAAACTCTTGAAAGAACTAGAAAAGCTTTTACCAAAACCAGAAAGGGTGGTGAAAAACTATGAGCGCTGAAAGAAGAGCCAAAGCGGTATTTACTATAGGCACCGTAGCTAAAATGTATAAAATTCATCCTCAAACTCTTAGACTTTACGAAAGAGAAGGTCTTTTGAAACCATCAAGAACAGAAGGCAACACAAGGCTTTATACAGAAGAAGACCTTGAGCAGCTAGAGTTTATCCTTATGCTGGCAAGGGATTTAGGGGTAAACATAGCTGGTATAGATGTTATATTAAACATGAAAAAACAAATGGAAGAGATGCAAAAAGGTATAGAGCTTTTAATAGATATAATAAAAAGATTAAGAACTGAAAACGTAAAACAAGAAGACGTAGACAAAGCAATAGTACTTATGAATGGTTTAAACAAAGGGGTAATTAAAATTACTAAAAAAACCTAATCCTTGCTTCCGCAAACGTATCTTACGCCTTTTTCCGTCTTAGCCCAATGAGGAGTATCTGGTGCCAAAATTATTTTATCTCCTGGTAAAAGCTTAAAAACTTTATCTCCAACCCCTATCTCCACTTCACCAGAAACCACCCATCTAACTTCTTCGTGTTCGTGGGTATGCCAAGGGTAGTGCGTGCCTTTACCATCTTGCCACGTATAAACATCGTAGCCTTCTTGTTTTAATATATCTTTTATTGTTTCTTCGTCTTTTATGCCAGTTTTTTCAAAGATAACTTCACTCATCTTTTACTTTTGACTTATCTTCAAGTATTTTTAAATCTGCCCTTTCTACCGCCAAAGCTTTTGGTGGTATATCTTTTGTTATTACAGAACCACCAGCTATAAAGGCAAAGTCCCCTATGTTTCTTGGGGCTATTATGAGCGAATTGCTTCCTATAAAAGCTTTTTGTCCTATGTAAGTTTGATACTTTTGTTTGCCGTCAAAGTTTGCTATCACAGTCCCAGCTCCTATGTTGGCTTTTTTGCCTATATTTACATCTCCCAAGTAAGAGAGGTGTTTTGCCATTACATCTTCTTGAAGTTTTGCATTTTTTAGCTCTACAAAGCTACCCACGTGAGAGCCTTTGCCTACTACAGAGTTGTCTCTTATATGACACATAGGACCTACTGTGGCTTCTTCTTCTACGGTTGAGTTTTTTATGTAGCTCATGGGAAGCACGGTGGCTTTTTCTTTTATCGTAGCGTTTTCAAGATAGCTTCCGTTCATAACCTTTGCTTTTTTGTGTATAACGGTGTTACCTTTTAAAACCACGTTTGGAAATATTTCAGCGTCTAACTCTACTTGCACGTCAGGTTCTATATAAACAGACTCTGGTGAGTGTATGGTAACACCTGATCTTGCAAGGTTTTCCAATATTCTCATCTTCATTACACTTTCTGCAAAGCTAAGTTCCCACCTATCGTTTACACCAAAAATTTCTGTAATCTCAGAAGCCATAAAACTTCTACACGTATAACCAAGATTTGTCATAATCTCTACGATATCTGTAATATATAACTCGTTGGTTTTTTCGCTGGGTTTTAAGTGTTTAACGGCTTCTTTTAGATACGGTACATAAAACATGTAAACACCGCCGTTTACTTCGTTTATCTGCTTTTCTTCATAAGTAGCTTCTTTTTCTTCTACTATTTTTATTACGTCTCCTTTACCATCTTTTACTATCCTCCCATAACCTGTGGGATCTGGTAAGAAAGAAGACAATACCAAAGCTCCTACTTTTATTTTCTCATATTCTTCTACCATGTGTAAAAATCTTTGCATACCTTTTAGGGTATCTGGTTTTACCAAAGGAGCATCTCCGTTTGTCACAAGGATGTAGTCATCCATAGCTTCAAAAAAAACTTTTGCCGATAAAAGAGCATCGGCTGTACCACCTTTTGGGTTTTCTTGCTCGAAAAATGATACGTTTTCATGTTTTAAAGCTTCTATTATACTTTCTTTTTTGTGGGATACAACTAAAGCTATATCTACTATATTTGCTTTCTTTATATAATCTAAAACATACCAAATGATAGGTTTACCAAGCATTTCATGTAATACTTTGTGTTTTTCGCTTTTAAACCTAGTACCTAAGCCAGCTGCCAATATTATCGCCTTCATACCTATATTTTAACCCACAACTCCCATCTTGGTAGCGTAAAAATAAAATAATCTTTCTATACCTATTGAATATCCCGCATAAGGAAAATCGTTGTGATAATCTTTAAAAAGTTTTTCTTTATCTTTTATAGGTTTGTAGGAAGATGCGTTTTCTATGATGTCTCTTATTTTATCCTCGCTTGTTTCTTCTACCCAGCCGTTTGCTATTTCAATTCCATCTATAAAAAGCTCAAAACGTTTTGATATACCGTCTTTGCATGTTGACAATACACCAAGTTTGCATGGGAAATCTGTTAAAAACTCTATTTGGCTTTTACCAAGATAAGGTTGCATATGCACCATCATTTTATCTATGAGCTCTTCCCATGTATCGTTATCGTCAAACTCATATCCAAAAGATATAAGGTTGTTTTTAAGTATGTCTTCATCTTCAGAGAAGATAATTCCAAGGTACTCCTCAAATGCCTTTTCAAAAGGCGTTAGTTTTGGTTTAGTCGAAATATCTTTTATATTTTCTCCGAAAAGCTCAAAAACAAGATCTGATATCTCGTTTATTGCATCAGTATTCTCAGTGTTGTAGCACTCTAACATGGTAAACTCTACGCTGTTTAAATTACCGCACTCTTCATCTCTAAAGACTTTCGCTATTTGGAATATATTTGATTTGTAGGTTTTTAGAAGCGCTTTCATAGATCTTTCTGGGGATGTGTGAAGATACGCCTTTTCTTTTTTACCGCAATGGGTTATCTCTATTTCTACTGGTTTTATGTATTTTTCTAAGTTTGGCTCATCTTGGATATATGGTGTGAAAACTTCTGTATAGCCTTTTGTTTTGTAAAAGTTTCTTATCTTGTCTATAAACTCTTCATAAAGTTTTGGGGCTTTTAAAGGAAGTGAAAAAATATCTATCATAAAACACCTTCTAACGCTTCTTTTCTTTGTATGCAAGTAGCACATTCTCCGCAAGGGGGTTCTGTACCTTCATAGCAGCTGTAGGTTTTATCAAAGGGTACGCCAAGAGTTTTACCAAGTTTGGCTATATCTTTTTTTGAAAAGCCTAAAAACGGGGCATAAACATGTATTCTTTTTTTGGTTTTTACTACAAAAGAAGAACCGGCATTGATGGCAGCTTCAGCGGAAGTTATAAACTCTGGTCTACAATCTGGATAAGGAGCATCTACGGCATGGACTGCTATACCTATATTCTCTATACTTAGTTCGTCTGCTATTCCTGAGGCTATAGCTAAAAAAGTAAGATTTCTCATTGGCACATAGGTTATAGGTACATCGGTAGGATAAGCTTCCTTTGGTATATCTTGACTAGAAACGCTTAAAAGTGCTGAGCTGAAGTTAATCTCTTTGTAATGTGGTATTTTTACAATAAAATGTTTTTTTACACCTACCATATTTGCAAGTTCTTTTGCATATTTTACCTCTATTATGTGTTTTTGACCATAATCAAAAGATATAGCGTAAATATCTTTAAACTTCGCCTTTGCTTCCCATAAAAGCGTAGCAGAATCCATTCCTCCAGACAAAAGCACTAAAATGTTAGACATAGCCTATACCTTAAACTTTTTAAGCGTGTTTCCTAGGTTGGCACTTGCGTTTGCCATTTCTTCTATGCTTTCCGATAGATCGTTTATAATCTTGTTAATATTGGAAGATATTGTATTTAAAGAGTTTACAGAATTTTGAATTTCTTTTATAGTTTGAGCTTGCTCTTCTGTGGCATTTGCTATTTTGTCGGATATCTCAGCGGATAAACCTGATATGTGTAATATATTCTCATATTGTTTTACTAGGTTTTCCACTTGCTCAGCGCCTGTTTTTATAGCTTCTGCTATTGATGTGGTAAGATTTGATATATTTTTAGCAAAACCGCCGGTCCTCTCTGCTAATTTTTTCACCTCATCTGCCACCACTGCAAAGCCCCTACCTTGTTCTCCTACTCTTGCTGCTTCTATTGCCGCATTTAAAGCTAGCAGGTTTGTTTGTTCTGCTATAAAAAGGATATTTTCTGTGATTACATCTATTTGTTTTCCCATCTGTTCTATAGTTTTTACAGCTTCTTGGGTTTTTAAAAGCTCTTCCTTTCCTATTTCTAAACTATTTATTACTTCTTTTGTAATGTTTTTAGCTTCTTGGGTATTTTCAGCTATAGAATTTATAGCTATAGATGTCTGGTCGGTGGCATTTTTGATATGCTCTACTTGATCTGTTAGAAGCGCCTTTGAATCATCTAAATCCATACTTATACCAAATATTTGGGCTTGTACCTCTGCCATGTGTTCTACGCTATTTTCTATATTCTTAAATGCCTCTCTTAACTTGTCCATAGATATGTTTACAAACTCTATAAGGTCTTTCACGTCACCTTTGGATTCCAAATCTATCTTTTTTGTCAAATCTCCCTCAGATATATTGTAAAAAACTTCTTTGATGCCAGATATAGCTTTGTTTATCTCATCTATAAAAATAGCCAAAGACTTTGCGATAATTTGTATTTCACCTTTAAACTTGTTTATATCAAAAGATACGTTTAGCTCCATTTTATCCGTGGTTTCCTTTATGAGCTTTTCTAGATTCTCTACGTCGTTTTGGATGCTTTTCTCCATAAAATAATTAAAAATAACTAAAAATGCTACCACGCTCATTATAGCGAAAAATATGTATTTTGTAATAGAATCTATATGATTTTTAATGTATACCTCTTTCTCTAATATAGAAGAAGCATTAGCTTTTATAAGCATGTCAAAGCGTTTTCTCAACGGAACCCATATCTTACTTTGAACCTCTATGCTTTTTCCTATGTAGTAGTTTTGATTGTTGGTGTTTATGTTGTTAACAACTTCGTTTGTAAAAGCTATAAAATTGTTTAGATAGTTCTTCAGAGTTTCATCTTGAATCAGCTTAATCTTGGTGTTTATATTCTTTAAAGCGTTGTTGTACATGTTGTGCGCTTTTTGGTCTGAAGGGTTTAGCATTATAGTGGTATAGGCATTTTTTAAAGTAAGGACATCTGTCAAAAGCTTATATAAATCGGTCTCAGAATGAGACACCTTCATATAGATATCTATGTTTTGCTTTATATTGTTATCTAATATATACAATATACCTTGAGCCACAAAAGCTCCCAAAATCATAAAAATCTGTATAATCCATAGCTTAGCTTTAATGCTCACTGGCTACCTCTTCTGAAAATATATTTTGTTGTATAGATTTTGCCAAACCTTCAGCACCTATTTGATTTGCCAACGTTAAAGCTTTTTGATAATATAGTATGGCTTTGTCCCTTTTATCTTTATTGTCGTAATACCAACCCATATACTGATAGCCTACCGCTTCCCAGTACTTGTTGCCATTTACCAAGCTTAAACCCTTTTGTATATACGTTTTTGCATCTTTGAAATCTAAAAGCTTAAGATACAAAACACCCATATTTAGGTAAGTGGCACCTTCGTGAACTTTATCGCCTTTTTCGGCAAAAGCTTGAGAGGATTTTGCGTAGTAATTAAGAGCCTTGTGAGGATGGTTTAAATCTGCATAACAAAGAGCTATATTATTTAATATTGTGGGGCTGTTGGAATCCTGTTTTAGCGCTTTTTTATAAAATCTTATTGCGGAATCGTAATAGCCTTCTGAATAAAATATATGAGCTATGTTTGAAAGGTTGTCCACCATGCCTTTGGTATCTCCAATAGACTTTGCTAATTTGTAAGCTTTTGTATAGTTGTCTAGCGCTTTTGATTTGTTGCCAGCCATATCGTAGCTAACGCCCATGTAGTTGTAAAGTGCCTCTTTTTGATAGCGAGTGTTTGCGTTTTTTGTGGCATTTTTCAAATAAGGTATAGCATACTTTGGCTCTCCTAAGGAAAGGTAAGACATTGCTGCGCACATGTTGTAGTTAAAATCGTATTTGTTCCATCTAAGAGATTTATTAGCCAGGTCTATGGCTTTTTGATAGTCTTTTGACTGAAGCAAGTTTATGCATTGCTCAGCATCGGCGTAAGATATACCAACAAAAATAGCCATTATAATTGCGAGTTTATATAACTTCATAAAAATATTTTAACAGTAAAGGCTTTGTTATATTATGATTTTAATTGTAGATTAAGCATGAATTATGTTTATAATAAATTTTATGATAGGGGTTGTTGGTTTTCCTATTTTATCTAAAAGTTATAAACCTTCAAACCAAAGAAGCATCCAAACGCAGCAAGAGATAAATCAACTAAAAGCTATAGACCAAGACGTTAGGGCTCATGAGATGGCTCATAAAATAGCCGGTGGAGATTTGACAGGCCCAGTTAACTATAAATACGTAGTAGGGCCCAACGGCAAGAAGTATGCAGTAGGCGGAGATGTAAGCATAGATGTATCACCTGGCCCTACACCACAAGATACGATAAGGAAGATGGAAAGAGTGATAAAAGCTGCTTTAGCACCTGTTGACCCTTCTGCTCAAGATAGAGCCGTAGCTGCCCAAGCTCAAATGATGTTGGAACAAGCTCAAATTGAGTTGCAAAAAGAAGGTTCTAATATATCTGTTTACGCTTGACATGCTTCCACTTTTTGATGTTTCCTTTCCGATAAAGAATTAAAAAAGGTGATTGTTTCACCTGAGACTATATCTTTTTCATTGTCCATGGTTACAATGTGGTAGCTGTTTGAAAGTTCTACAAATTTTTTAACCTTGCTTGGGGCCTTTTCATATATAAATCTTGCACCCTTTATGGAAGACAAATCGTCCTCCTTTGAATGAATTAAAATAAACGGTGCTTTTAAGAGGTTTATGCGCTTTTTAATATACTTAGCCATTCTTTTTAATTCTACTATAGTAGGTGCTGGTATCTTGTCGTAAGCCATGGTCTCATTTTTTTCAGATTTCATCATCTGCATAATCTTTTTTCTCATGGCTTCATTTTTTATACCAAAGGGTTCTTTTTCTTTCCAGTAATATATATGTTTAAGTGGTGTATAAAGTCCAAGGGGTAATAAAAATCTATACCAAGGTATTGCCCAACCGTCTATTCCCATGGCAGGTGCCCAAGAGCCAACACCGTCTATGTCTGGGAATTCCATACCGAGCATCAGAGAGAGCATGCCGCCTACACACAAACCAGCCACAAACACTTCGCTGTATTTGGCTTTTAAATTAAGGTAAAAGTTTTTGGCAAACTCGTAAAGCTCTTCCCATTTGGTTTTTTTGAGCTCTTCTAAGCTGGAGCAGTGCCCAGGCAATATTGGAAAATATACATCGTAATTTGCTTTGGCAAAATCTCTGGCCACCCATCTTAGCTCTAACGGTGTGCCGGTAAGCCCATGAAGAAGTAAAACAGCCTTTTCGTTGTTGTTTTTTATAGAAAGCTCCATATCACATCGCCCTTTTGAAAAGTTGGTCTAAAAGCTCTATAGCCATATCTATTTCTTCATCTGTAATTTCTAAAGACGGTGCAAGAGTAAAGACGTTTTTATAATATCCACCTACATCCAACACTAACCCATATTTCTTACCTTTGTAATCAAGGTCTCCTTTTAGCCCTTCTTCTAATATCCTATCTGTTAGAGCTTTTGAAGGTGTAAAACCATCGCTTTCACATACTTCTATTCTAAGAGCAAGCCCTATACCATCTACATCTCCTATATTTTTGTATTTTTTCTTTAGGCTTTTAAGACCTTCTAAAAACTTTTTACCTTTTTGAGCCACTATGCTTTCATAATCTTTTTCTTCTATTATGTTCATGACTTCTACTCCGGCTCTTACTCCTATAGGATTTGAAGAAAATGTGGAATGAGTAGAGCCAGCTGGCCATATTTTGGGATTTATCAGATCTTCTTTTGCCCAAAGACCTGATAAAGGATTCATGCCGTTTGTTAAAGATTTACCAAACACAATGATGTCTGGCTTCACATCGTAATGCTCTATGCTCCACAATTTACCAGTTCTGTAAAATCCCATCTGAATTTCATCGTCTACCAAAAGTATGTTGGCTTGGTCTAGGATTTTCTTCAACCTTTTAAAGTATTCTGGTGGGGCTTTTACATAACCGCCGGTGCCTTGAATGGGCTCTATATAAAAGGCTGCATATTCACATTCGTTGGTTTTTGGATTGTATATAGAGTAATATTCTGATTCAAAAAGCTTTTCAAACTCTTTTACACAATAATAATCACAGCTATCCAAGTTCTTTCCGTAAGGACATCTAAAACAGTAAGGAAATGGTATAAAAAGCGCCCTATCGCCAAAATGCCCAAACCTTTCTCTATACCTATAGCTAGATGTAATAGCAGTAGCACCTAAAGTCCTGCCGTGGTATCCTCCCATAAAAGCAAAGTTTAAATTTTTCTTTTTGTAATTTCTCACAAGCTTTAAGCTATCTTCTATGGCTTGAGAACCACCTACGTTGAAATGCACTCTACCTTTTAGATTAAATCTTTTTAAATTAGCGTCTACTATCTTCTTTGATAAGACTACTTTTTCCTCAAAAAGAAATTGAGAGGCAAGCTGTCCCATTTTGTCCATCTGGTCTTTTATAGCGTTGTTTATACGCTCGTTTTTGTATCCGAAATTACAAGCGCTGTACCACATTTGTAAATCTAAATATGGTTTGTTTTCCTCGTCGTAAAGGTAAGACCCTTCAGAAGCTTTGAAAATTTTTGGAGGGTTTAGATAATGTACCGTATCACCCCAAGAGCAAACTTCGCTTTCTATCGATAGTATTTCCTCTTTCTGCATGCAATTTCTCCAATACAAAAGGTAATTGATTTATTATATCTTCAAAATATGAAAAGCTAGTGAAGTGACTAACGTTTTGAGCTTTTAGAAAGTTTAACAGTTTGCTTTTAGCAAATATAAAATCAGCGTTTTTGGAGGCGCAGAAATCAGACATACCATCTCCTATATATATAGCCTTACCATCTTTTAGTTTTTGCACAAGATGGCATTTACAAACACCAAGCTGGCAGTCTTTTTGTGAATATCTGTAAAGGGTTTTAAATTTTTTGTTTATAAAGTAAAGGTTGTTGGCATATATTCCATCTATTTTTTCCAAATGATCTTTTAATATTTTTTTTATAAAAAGCCTAAAACCATCGCTTAAAATGTATACTTTAGCGTTAAAATTTGATTTTACATAATCCAAAAATTTTATGAAGCTTTTATCTATATGTACGTTGGATAGAAAATTCTCCAGCTGATCTTTTGTTATGTTTACCAAAGACATTTGAATATCAAGGCATTCTTTTGAAGTTATCTTGCCCTCTTTCCACAGCTTCTCAGCTTCTAACCATTCTTTAGATGCGAAGCGCTCCAAGAGCGCATCTACAGTATCTTGGAGCGTTATAGTGCCATCAAAATCACAAAAAAACGTTGTTATTTTAGACTCTCCAGAGCTTTTAATACGTCGTTATAGTCTGGTTCTGAGGTGATTTCTGGTACTAGTTGGAAATATTTTATAGTGCCGTCTTTGCCAACTATAAATATTGCCCTAGCCAAAAGCCCTTGTAATGGACCTTCCGCTATAAGTATGCCGTAAGCTTTGCCAAAATCTTTGTTCCTAAAATCTGAAGCTACAGCTATGTTTTCCACTCCTTCAGTGGAACAGTATCTTTTTGATGCAAAAGGTAAATCCATAGATACAACCGTGGTATCTACATCTTGCATTGAGCCAACAGCTTCGTTAAACTTACGGGTTTCGGTAGCGCAAACAGGCGTGTCCAAGGACGGAACAGCTATTATAAGCTGTACTTTGTCTTTGGCTCCACCTATCTTTTTGGTGGATAAATCTGTTAGCACGACTTCTACTTCAGGAGCCTTGTCTCCTACTTTTATATCACCTGAAAGTGATACATCGTTTCCTTTTAATTTGGTTTTGAGCATGTTTTACCTCCTAAGGTTTTGCCTATAAATAGTAAGTTTTTTGGCTTTTATTACAATGATTAGAAGCAGTTTTAATTTAAAAAAGCGTTTTTTGAATTCTTTTTCCAGAAGATTTTTCTTTAAATATTGTATTTAAATCCTTTATTAAGCTTTTCATATTAAAAGCCATAAAAAACTCTTCTACCTTTTGTAGGTCTATATTGTAAGATATTTTTAAATCCTCTAAATGTATATTTATCATATTTAGTATCTCTTCTGTGTTTAATTTAATAAGCTTGTAAGCCAACTCTAAATCTTCTTTTGAAGCTTCTTTAAAAGTTTTTTGTATTTCTTCCCAGTGATTTAATATGTTTTCTATAGAACCGTATTTTTCTAAAAGCTCAACAGCCTTTTTAGGACCAACACCTTTTATGCCTTTTATATTGTCTACGCTATCTCCGATAAGGGCAAGGTAATCTGCCAGCTTTGAAGGTGGTACGCCAAATTTCTCTATTACCGCCTCTTCGTCAAAGACCTTGTTGGTGATAGGGTTTATTACAATTATTCTTTTGTCTTCCACAAGTTGCATTAAATCTTTGTCTGGTGTGTAAATTGTAAGATTCTTGTTCCATTCTTTTGATTTATAAGCAATGTAGGCTATTATATCATCCGCTTCTAAACCTTCTTTTTCTAAAAGCCTTATACCAAGCAAATTTATCGCTTGTTTTACAAGGGGTATTTGTGAAACAAGCTCGTTTGGTGTTTCTTTTCTAGTAGCCTTATACTCTTTGTATATTTTATCTCTAACTGTCGGAGCAGGTAAATCAAAAGCTATAGCAAAGTACTCTGGTTTTTTAGTTTTTAGTATAGAAAATACGGCTCTTATAAATCCATAAAAAGCACCAGTCTCTAAGCCATTTTCAGTTTTTAAAGAAGGTAAAGCATAATAACTTCTATACAAAAATGCAGAGCCATCTAAAACGTAGATTGTATCCATTTAAATGTTTTTCTCAAAATCCTCTGGTTTTATGTTTTCAATCCAGCTTCTTAAATCTTCTTCTGTTATGTTTAAGTCATCTTGAATCTCTACATCAGCGCTGTTGCTAAATAGCTCTTTGTTTACATATATTGGTGCGTCAAATCTAAGAGCTATATTTATAGCGTCGCTTGGTCTTGAATCTATGGCTAGTTCTTCAGTAGGAAGTTTTGAGTTTTGCAAGTGGATTGTTGCTATATACGTGTTGTTTTCTACTGAATCTATTGTTACCATCTTTACCGTATACCCTGTGCTTGTTAAAATATTTCTTATAAGGTCGTAAGTCATAGGTCTTGGAGAATCCATACCTTGCATATTCATTACGATGTTGTTGGCTTCAAAAACACCTATCCATATGGGTAAAGCCAGATTGTCATCCTCTTTAGATTTCAAAACCACTATAGGCATTTGAGATATAGGATCTATTCCCATACCGCTAACGTAAACCTCTACCATTTTTAAAAACCTCCTTATTGAAAATAATAGTTATTTTTTGATAAAAATCAAGTGGGATTAAAGATAAAAGACTTTGATAAGGTGGCTGCCCTGTCGGACAGCCTTTATATGTTATTTTATTCTCCGCTATACTCTACTGAATCTATTTCTTCCATGAACTGTTCTGTTTGGAATACTATAAAATTTGCTATTTCATCGTCTGACTTATCTGATAACTCTTCCATTATGTCTATAGTCTTTTGATGTTTTGAACCATTTTCAGTGGTATATGTTACTTTTACACAAGGGGGATTTGCTCCCTCCTCGCATACTTCCATGTCAAGAGATGGGTCAGAAAGCATCTCTGATACTTTAAATACTATGTTTTCTATTCTTTTTTTATCCATACCATCAATCCCCCGTTGTCATCATTACCATTTCTATACAATTTCTCTTGAGAAGGTCTGAGCACACATAAACACATACAGCGCATCCTTTACACCTGCTATAGTTAACCCATGCAACGTGTTTTTCGGAGTTATACATAAGTGTGTTTGGTTCTGGACAAAATAGTACGCATTGTTTACAGTTGTATTTAGCGCACTCAGACTCTTTAACATCAGCTACGTAGTACATTTATGCCTCCTTAAACAGTGATTTCTTCCAATACCCATCCATTCTCTTCAGCCATTCTGAAAGCTTCTTTTATAACTTGCATATTCTTTTCCAAGAGTTCTACCTTTTTCTTAAACTTCTTTTCTATGGCGCTGTCCAAAGAAGCTGTACCACCAGAAGCTACAAACGTATTACCCAAAAATCTTTCTTTTACAGCTTGCTCTATATACTCGAAATCCACAAGCCTTGTTATTCCAAAGAAAAGACCAATCATAGCCATATTTGTGGCAAGCTCTGTCCCTGCTATATCAAGAGCTATTTTCGTAGCTGGAAAGTTTATAACTTTTGTATTGAGTTTTTCCAATATGGCATGGTCTTCTTCGGGTATTATATCAACATCTGTATTTATAATAACAAGTCCATCGGGTTTTAGACCAGAGTAAAAAGGCATTGTATAAGATTTTCCGTGTGTTATAACTTGCGGATGGTAAATCATGATTACGTTTGGATAAACAACTTCACCTACTTCGTATATAGGTTGATCAGAAGCTCTAACGTAGGCCTCTACCGGTGCCATGCGTTTCTCAGAACCGAAAAATGGCACTAAAGAAGCATATTTGCCGGCAGCTGACATAGCGTTGCCTAAAATGTGAGCAGAGGTCACAACCCCTTGACCACCAACACCAGCTATACGCATGTTGTATCTTTTCATATATCCTCCTTAGGCTTTTGTTTCTGCCATTTTCTTTTCTTGTTCTTCTATGTATTGTTTGGCTTCGTCTGTCATCCATTCATAAAATCCAAAATCGTTCTTTTCTCTTTCTTTTGCATCTGCTAGCACTCTTTCTGTGGGTATCGAGTATTCTATGTTGCATGAGGTATAAATATGTATAAAGGTAGGTCCTATTTCCCTAGCTGCTAGTATTGCTCTTTTAATGGTTTTGGCTATCCTCTTGGGATTTGTAGGTGCCAACTTCGCTACATAAACACAGCCTGCAATTTTTGCTAATTCGACTGCGTTTATTTTGTCAAACTTTTTACCTTTAGGAGCCATCTTAAGTTGTACCCCTTTAGGTGACATACCGCTTTCTTGCCCACCGGTGTTACCGTAAACCTCGTTGTCAACCATTATAGTGGTAAAGTTTTCTCTTCTAAACCAAGAGTGCATCGTCATGCCAAAACCTATATCCATTAGACCACCGTCGCCGGCCATAACTACGACGTCCTTTACCTTATCCGGAAATCTTATGTTAAGAGCGCGCTTTAATCCAGATGCAACAGCGTTTGTATCTCCGTAGTTTCCATAGATAAACGGCACAGCAGCTTGGGAAAGTGCTAACCTAGCGCATCCAGCAGTACCAAGGACTATGGTGTCTTCTGGTTTTGGTAAAGATGCGTAGAATATTCTTACAAAGTAAGCCATATAGCATCCTGCACACATTGGATGCTCTTCAACCAACTCTTTTATTTGGTCTATCTGTTGTACATCAATTTGTCTGCCAAACTGACCATACTTAACAAGGTCTACATAGTCCTTTGGCATGTATTTTTCAAATCCAGGTGATATTTTAACGTATTCTAAACCCATAACTTACCTCCTTAGGTTTTTAACATAATATTAAACAAGCACCGTCTTGTCTTTTTTGATGCCAAGAGCGGCATATATTTCATCCATTATGAGTTCTACTGGAAGCGTCATACCTCCGTAAACTCTAGGTCTTCCTATAACATTATCGCTGTTTGGTATATTGGCTTTTATTTCTTTAGCAAGCCATCCTACTATGTTGTGTTCTGGCACTATAATAGCCTTTGCGTTTTTCAAAGTTTCCCTTACTTCTTTAGATGGGAAAGGAACTATAGATTTTATTTTTAAAAGACCGACGTTTAAGCCTTCCATTTGGGCGTATCTTACAGCTTCTCTAGCTTGGGCTGCTGCACAACCAGAAGCTGCTACAAATACTTCAGCGTCTGGATTTATGACTTCTATAGGACCGTTTAGATATTTATATATGTATTTCATAGCTCTCATGTTTGAAGACCATACTTCTTGTTGCCATACTTGGTGTATTAGATAGCTCATGAAGTTTGACTTTTGAACAGGAGCGTCTCTTTGTATTCTTGCTGGTGGTATTTCGCAATCTGTAGGTGGGACTGGTGCTTTGTATGGATCTCTTGGTGGAAGCTTCATGTCTTCTGGAGTCATATTTACATAGCCTTTGGCATGGGTTACAAAGAACCCTTCTGTACACACGGCTATTGGTAGATATACATCCACCATCTCTGATATAGCAAAAGATGCAAGCGTAAAATCGAAAACGTCTTGTTGGTTTTCAGCGTGTAATACAACCATTCCACAGTTTAGAAGATATGATATCTCTACGTTGTCTGGTTGTATAGAAAGAGGAGCGTTTACGACCCTTGTTAAGACACCTAAGACCGCTGGTATTCTGTGTCCTGGCCATGAAGCTATTGCCTCTAAACCTCTTAAAAGACCTGGTCCAGATGTGGCTGTGAAAGCTCTAGCTCCACCTCTTACCGCACCTGCTATAGCCGACATGGCTCCGTACTCTTCTTCGGCTCTATAGTAATCTTTTAGATAACCTTGAGCCCATAAATCGCCCACCAAGTGCATGGTTTCTGATTGCGGGGTTATTGGATAGGCTATAGCTATATCTGCATTGGCTCTTTTTACAGCTTCAGCCATGGCTTGTGAGCCAGTTATAAATTTCTTCTCCCTTGGAGCTTCCAAGAGAAGATAATCTGTTTCGACAACTTTTTGTTCTGGCATAAAAACCTCCAAAAATTACTCGGTTTCTTCTACAGTTTCACCCTTCCTTGGGTGTAATAAGTAAGCATAGTCTCCGTAATCTGCTATGTTTAACGTTTCAAAATGTTCTTTTGGTAGAGATGGGTTTTCTGGTGGTAGTTTGGGTTCCCACTTTATACCAAGCTCTTCTCTTACTTTTACGACTACATCTCTAAATTCTAGTATTTTTTCAGCGTGAACATCCCTTATAGATACCATAGCGTCTTCATGACCCATCTCTGCGCAAAGGGCTATTGTAAAACAGTTTGTACCAGCTCTTATCATTCTTAGAGATAAGTTGGCATAATGACAGTGAACTCCTACAAATATGCAAGCCTCTATTTTGTTGTGAAGTATGGTAAGGTTTGGGTGGTTTGGATTTATCTCAGCTTCTGGATCTATCTTAGGATATTTTGGCCTATAATCTGGCATTGGTATTATACGGCAATTAGGTATTTCTTTTGCAAGTTCTAATACTGCTTGAGCTTTTTCTATGGCAGAAGCGTTGTATCCCCACAACACTAATGGCCCAGGAAATATAGTAGGATTTTTTCTTGTGAGCATTGCCAATGCCGCTTCTCTCATAGCTGTTTCTTCGTCTACCCATTCACCGTACAAAAGAGCTTTACCTGGAGGAGTTATTTGAACACCTTCAAAAACTGCAGGCGTAGGTACATAACCAGATGGACCTGGCGTGATAATCTTTGCCATAATATGGCTACCTCCTTGAGATGATTTTAAAAAGATATGCAAAGAAATTAAATTGTCAAGATTATTACACATGATAAATAGCAATGATAAATTACACATTAGTATTATGAAATTGTATTTACTAACTTTAAAATATAAAAATCACACCATTAAAATCTTCGTAAATACTTACTGATGTTATTTATATCATATTATCATATTTTAATCGAGAGAGTTTTTAAATATTTCCAATTTAAACTCTAGGTATTTAAGCCATTTTTCTAAATGTTCCTTGGTTTTTGTAGAAAGCGTTATTATATCTGCTTGTGGATTTACTTCCTTAACATAGTTTTTGGCTTTTTGCAGGTCAAAATCAAGATATTGAATTAGATCTATCTTGGTTATCACGACTAAGTTTGCGCTTTTAAACATAACAGGATATTTTACAGGCTTATCTTCTCCTTCAGTGGTGGAAAAAAGCACAACGTTCATGTGAGCCCCCACATCATAAGCGGCTGGGCATACCAAATTCCCTACGTTTTCTATAAAAACTATATCTAAATCTTCTATGCCTAGGTTATGTATACCATCATGCACCATAAAAGCATCAAGATGACAAGCTTGTCCTGTGGTAATCTGATAGCTTTTTGCCCCTTTTGCTTTTATTCTCATAGCATCGTTGTTGGTTTCTAAATCTCCTTCTATGACGCCTATTCTTATCTTATCTTTTAAGGCTTCTATAGTAGCTTCAAGTAAAGATGTTTTACCAGATCCAGGAGAGCTCATCAAATTTATACAAAGCACTCCATGCTCTTCAAAGTGTTTTCTATTTGACATAGCTTGTTTATCGTTTTTATCCAGTATGTTTTTGATAACATCCACCACTTTTTTATCTTTTATTTCCTGCTCGTGATGGTTATGATGATGGTGCTCTTCGTGATGGTGTTCTGTTATTGAACATCCGCAGTCTTTACACATGGCTTTTACCTCCTAAATTGTTTAAATCTTTTAAAATATCTTTTAACCTTCTAACAGAATCTTCCATATCTTCTTTTGGGGCTTGCAACATAAATGGAAACGAATTTATCTCTAAAATCTCAAGAATTGGCTTTTTCTCAACGTCGTGGACTACACCGAGCCAAACGCCTATTAACGACGTTTCTTTAAAAGTTATGTATTCTCTTTTGGTTTTGTATTCTATCTTTATGCTACCTTCTCCAAGCACACCCAGTAGAAATTCTTTATCCTCTTCGGAAAGAGGTATTTTGTTTGTATAAATTATATGGTTTTCTCCCGTTTTTATAAAATCTTCAAGAGCTTTTGTTATTTCATATAATATAGGTACAGCGTTCATCAACATAAGATACCTCCATAAAATGCTTGTCCAAAAGATATGCCACCATCGCCGGTGGGAATTTTCTTATTGTAAAACAAATTTATGCCGTCAACGGCTTTTAGCTTTCTCATCAAAGGTCTGTTGTAAAACACACCTCCAGATACCACAACGTTTTTGGCTTTTAAAAGCTTGATAACAGACACAATGATTTCAAACAACGTGTTTATAAATTTAGAAGCCATTTTATCTATATCTTTTTCTTTAAATATATCTTCAAAAGATATGATTATTTCGTTGTTTGATATTTGAAAATCGTAGTACTCTGCTGACTCCACATACTTATCTTCTACCATCATAGCCCCTTTTGCTTCGTAATCTACTTTCTCTATTAGCCCCATAAGATATGCCACCATATCAAAAAGCCTTCCTATAGATGATGTTTTTGTAGTGTTTATGTCGTTTTTCCACATTTTATAAAGGGTTTTTAACTCTATTTCTTCAAAGTCAAGCTTTTCTATCAAAGGATGGTTAAATGCTTTATCTTCTAAAAGCTCAAAAAGTAAGCTTAGCACTATTCTTCTTGGGTCTTTTATTGCTGCTTCATTTCCAATGAGTTTGTAGGGCTTTATAAAAAATCCCCTTCTTAAGTTATAAGCGTTACCTATAAAAAATTCACCTCCCCAGATAGTCCCATCTTCCCCATACCCTGTCCCATCCCACGCTATACCCAATATTTCTTGATCTGGAGAGATGTTGTGCTCTGCTATTACCGAGAGTATGTGGGCCTTGTGATGTTGAAGGGTGATAACATTTGAAAATCTGCTTTTAGCGTAAATGCTACTAAAAAAGTTCGGATGCATATCACATACTACGATATCTGGTTTTACATCGTAAAATCTCAGAAAATCTTCTAACGTATGTTTGTAATGCTCTACGGTTTCTACACTATCTAGATCCCCTATGTGAGGACTTAATACAATGGTATTGTTTTTGAAAATGCTTATTGTGCTTTTAAGAAAAGCTCCCATACCAAGAGATACGGCTTTTGCGTACGTGTTTACATATATTGGTTTTGGAGTGTAAGATCTGGCGCATCTTATTATCGTTAAATCATCATCTATTAGCTTTACTACAGAGTCATCCACTGGTCTTTTTATGTTTCTATTGTGCATAAAAAAAGCATCCGCTATATCTTTTAGCTTGGTTTTTGCTTCTTCGTTGTCTTTGCAAATAGGAGTATCCGATACGTTGCCAGAGGTGGCTATTATAGGAAAATCTATAAAATCAAAAAGCCTTAGGTGAATGCCCGTGTATGCTAAAAATGCCCCTACGCTTGAGAGTCCTTTACAAGCTTCTTCAAAGTATGGGTGTCTTCTTTTTATGAGTACTATGGGTTTTTGAGCTGATGTTAAGGCCTTTATCTCATGCTCTGTAGGTTCTAAGTATTTTAAAGCCTCTTCTAAAGATTTAAACATAACCGCAAAGGGTTTTGAAGAGCGTTTTTTTCTACGTCTTAATTTTTTAACGGCTTCATCATCCAAAGCGTTGCATATAAGATGAAATCCTCCCAGACCTTTTAGGGCTATTATCTTTGAATCTCTTAAATCTTTTGCCATTGTTTCAAATACGTTTTCTTTTAGAACATTGCCTTCTTTTTCATACCAATAGACTGGCCCACAGCTAGGACAGGATATCGCCTCTGCGTGAAAACGCCTATCTTCTTTGTTTTCATACTCCTCTTTGCATTTTTGACACATAGTAAACACGTTCATGGTGGTGTTTTTTCTATCGTATGGAATATCTAAAACTATGCTAAACCTCGGGCCACAATTTGTGCAATTTATAAAAGGATATTTGTACCTTCTGTCGCTTGGGTCGTTAAACTCTTTTAAACAATCTTCGCAAAGTCCCATATCCGGTGGCACGCTTGGATTTTTGTCGCCAAAGGCTTCTGACTCTTCTATTTTAAAATCCTTAAAACCAACGTAATCAAGTGTATTTATGTTTATTTCCTCAATTTCTGAAAGAGGAGGTTTTTTGGCTTTTAGCATATTGATAAATTTATCTATATCTACATTTTCTACTTCTATTATTACTCCGGTTGCAGTATTTGATACAAATCCTTTTGCACCAAGAGACTTTGCTAAGTTGTAAACAAAAGGTCTAAAACCTACTCCTTGGACTGTACCTTTCACTAAAAGCCTAAAACGTTTCATATATCAAGCTCTAACGTCCTTAAAATAAGCTCATCACCTTTTGTAAGCTTTACCTTGAAACTTCCGCACTCTGGACATCTCATAGAGTATCTTTCCAAAGAAAATTCTTTTTGGCATTCCATACAGTAGATGTGCGGCTTTTGAAATTCTAAAATAAGTTCTGCTTCCGATGCGACGGTATTTTCTTTGAAAGTATCGAAAGCTGTTTTTAAAAGATGAGGCTCTACTCCAGATACCTCGCCTACAACAATATATATTTTTGATACAGAGCTTGCGTTGTAATCTCTTGCTATATCTTCTACTTGCCCTAACAGCGCCTGGACTATTGAAAACTCGTGCATATTAGCATATCCTTGGTAATAGCTCACCGGGTGCTTCTTCTAAATATCTAACGCTTCCATAAAGAGTTTTTACATAGGCTCCTTCTTTGCCTTTTTTAATGACTTCTCCCACAACCTTTGCTTTTTCTGTTAGTTTGTGGCTTTTAAGAATATTAAAAGCTTTTTCAGCATCACTTTTTGGTATAGCCATTATAAAAGTGCCTTCACAAGCCAAAGAGTATGGTTCTATACCAAGGATTTCACAAAAGCCTCTAACGGATTGTTCTATCGGTATATCTTCTTCGTTTATTAAAATCTCCACATTTGAGCTTTTGGCAAACTCGTTTAATACACTTGCAAGACCACCTCTTGTTAAATCTCTCATGGCGTGAATCTCTATATCTTCTTTTAAAAGAGGCTCTATAACCTCCCACAAAGAAGCGCAATCAGAACTTATATCTATATCAAAATCGTTTCTAATAGAAAGTATTGTAGCGCCGTGATTGCCTATAGGTCCTGATACAATCAAAATATCGCCCTCTTTTAAATTTGTAGAAGATATACCCTCTTTCAAAAGCTTTCCAATACCTGTAGCATTTATATATATCTTATCGCAAAAGCCTTTTGGGACTACCTTTGTGTCAGCCGTTATTAGCTTTATACCAGTTTTGCTGGCTTCTTCTTTTATAGAGATGACTATTTTTTCAAGCTCTTCAAAAGAAAGCCCCTCTTCTATAATAAAACCCATACTCATGTAAAGAGGCTTTGCTCCCATTACCGATAGGTCGTTTACAACGCCAGCCACACTCAACTTTCCTATATCACCACCTTTAAAAAATATGGGACTTACTGTAAAGCTATCTGTTGTAACGGCTACTTTACCTTCTAAGCTTAAAATAGTTGCATCTTCGTTTGTTAAAAGCTCATTTTTTAGATGTTTTAAAAAAATCTTTTCTATAAGCTCCCTCGTTTCTTTGGCACCACCACCGTGAGAGAGCTTTACATACATAACTCTACCTCTTGATACTTGTAGTAAGCAGCACATGCTCCTTCAGAGGACACCATACAAGAACCTATGGGGTTTTCGGGTGTGCATAAGTTTCCAAAAAGCTTGCAATCTGTTGGTTTTGAAACGCCTGTTATAACCTTTGGGCATATGCAAAGAGGATGTTCTTTTGAAGCTGGTAATTTCACATCAAAGACTTTTTCTGCGTCAAATATCTCGTAATCGTCGTTTATCTTAAGAGCGCTTTTAGGCAAGCTACCTATCCCTCTCCAGCTAAAGCTATCCCTTGTATCTAAGGTTTCTTCTATTAGTTTTTGGGCCTCTTTGTTGCCTTCTTCTGTAACAGCCCTTGTGTAGGCGTTTTCTACTTTTCTTTCACCTTTTATATGCTGGTCCAAAAGCATGTTTATGGCTTTTAATATATCAAAAGCCTCAAAACCAGATATAACTATAGATACATCAAACTCTTCATAGATTTTCGTGCCAGTTATAACGCTGACATGACCAGGTCCTATGATACCATCTATATGAGAAATACCAGAGTTTAGTATATATCTTACGGCTGGCGGTGTCATCACATGGTTTGATACTACAAAAAGATTTTTCAATTTATGCTCCTTTGCTTTTTTAAGAAGCACTGCCGTTGGCGGAGTAGTAGTCTCAAAGCCTATAGCAAAGAATACAACGTTTTTATTTGGATTTTGAAGAGCTGTATCAAAGGCTTCCAAACAAGAATACACGCTTCTAACGTCGCATCCTAAAGCCCTCATGTCTAAAAGAGATTTTCTGTGAGAACCTGGCACTCTTAACAGGTCTCCGTAAGTGGTAAATATGGTGTTTGGGATTTTGGCAAGCTCAATGGCCAAGTCTATCCTATCCATAGAAGCAACACAAACAGGACATCCAGGACCGTGTATAAACTCTATGTATCCTTTTAAAAGCTTATCTATACCGTATCTCATTATAGCGTGGGTATGTCCACCGCAAAACTCCATTACCTTTATAGGTTTTCCTAACTTTTCTACTTTTTTTATAATTGTGTCTTTGGCTTTTAATATAACTTCCTTAGAGTTCAAATTCGTTTTCATAATCTAACGCCTCTTCAAAAAGCTTAAGACTTTCTAAAGCATCCTCTTCAGAAAGCACTTCTATCGCAAAACCAACATGCAAAAGCACGTAATCCCCAACCTTTGGTTTTGGATTTAACAGTTCTAAAGAAGCTTTCCTTCTAACACCCATTGTATCTACTATGGCTATGTTGTTGTCTAATATCTCTACTATCTTAGAAGGTATGGCAAGACACATAAAGTCCTCCTTAGGAAGGAATTTTCTCTGAGATCTCTACACCTAAATTTCTTAACTCTTCCAAAACTACCTTTATCAAATCTTCTAATTTTGAAGCGGTTTTCTCGTGAAGTTCCAAAGACACCTCAAAGCTAATCGGTTCTATACCTACAAGCACAAGGTTTTGTCTGACAGGCTTTCCTATTACCTCTAAAAGCGCCAAGACTTCAGAAAAACCCACTTCATGGGCAGACAGTTTATGTTTTAAATAATATTTTTTCACCTCTTCGTTTTTAAAAATATATATAGTCCCGGGTGGCTTACCGCCCATCACAGCGTCCACCACCAACAAGTTATCAACACCGTCTTGCAATATATATAGTATTTCAAGACCGAGAGTCCCAGCATCTATGATTTCTATAGAAGGATTAAAAGCATATCTTTTTTCTATAGCTCTTATGGTATGCACACCAACCCCCTCATCTTGCATGAGGATGTTGCCTATGCCCATTAGTATTGTTCTTAATCGTGGCATGCTTGTCATATATCTGTTATATCCGCTGGTGTGTGTTCAAAAAATTTGTTGCCATTTACCATAGAAGACACTTCTCCGTCTTTTTCTAATATATCTTCTCTTATTACCATATAAACGTGTATCACTACAAAAAGTACTATAAGCCAGGCTACTATATGATGCCATCTGTGGACTTGATATTCTCCACCTAGCATCGGTATTATCCACCCAAAAAGCTTATCCCAAAACCCACCTGGATTTGACCTTCCATACATTGCAAACCCAGTTATCACTTCAAAAATCAAAAGTAGAAAAAGTCCAAGATAAGCTGTCCTTGCCAAAGGATTTCTTACGTATGGTCTGTGGCTTTTGGTAATAAAAAGATAGTTTTTTAAAGTATCAAAAGCATTTTCCCAATAAGCTTTTGTCCAAAATTTAGGTATTATAAGTCTATCGGCTTTTCTAAAAGGTATTATGCTAAACCTTAGAATAAGAGCTGCAAGAAGGATATAGCCAAAGCTAAAGTGCAAAAGTCTTATGTAGTTCATTGTAAGAGCGTGAAGGTCTCCAAAAGTGGCGCTATAGCCTACGTTTCCTATAAAAAATGGGTTTCCTATGTATATACCAGTTATAAACAAAACACTTATAGCCAAAGCCCATACCCAGTGGGCGATTCTTAGGGATGGGCTAAATAGATAATATTTTTTGGTTTCTTTATCCATAACAAGTCCCTCCTATGTTAAAAGAAGTAACCTCTTCTCCTTTTGTGTTGTAAACGTGAGTAGAGCAAGCAAGACATGGATCAAAAGAGTGCACGCTTCTTAAAATCTCAAGAGGTTCTTTGGCTATAAGGACTATTGTATCTTGCATAGATCTTTCGAAAGCACCTTGCTGACCCTTTTCGTCCCTTGGAGAGCCGTTCCATGTGGTGGGCACTACCGCTTGATAGTTTTCTATCTTTGCATCTTTTATAATACACCAATGCCCTAAAGCACCTCTTGGGGCTTCAGATATACCCACTCCCTTTGTAGATTTTGGCCAAGTGGACGGTTCCCATTTTTCCATGTTTGCCACAGACGTATCACCAGCTTTTATGTTGTCGTAGAGCTTTTTAAGAAAATAGTTAGATGCGTTTGCTCCAAGCTGGCATTCTAGGGCTCTTGCCGCGGTTCTTCCTACGGTGGTGGGCATCCATACGTGAGGTGGTAAGTTTAAAAGCTTTGAAACGAGGTCTATTTGGTTTACCACCATTTCATCCATCCAGGAAGGTTTTATATGCCCTTGCTTTACGGCTGTATAGACTATCATATACCTTGCCAAAGGCCCTACTTCAGCGGGTAAGTTCTTCCATCTTGGTGATTTTATCCAGGAGTATTTGCCGTCTTCGTTTAAATATTTCCAATGGGTTTTTGTGCCTTCTTTTGGTCCTGTATAGTAAGGGTCTGTTATACCGTTCCAAGGGTGTAAGCCCTCGCTGTTGTTTGGATATTGGTACCAAGAGTGTGTAACCCACTCCTGAATTATATCTGGATTTGTTAAATCTTCGTTGGTAATAGGATAATATTTGGCCTTTTCTACGCCTTGAGCAAAGTTTTCCACTACTCCGTTTGAATGATACAAGATCTTTTTATGATAATCACCGTTTTTTATGCTTTTATAAGGTTCATCTGGAAAATCTCCATATCCTAATACCCTTTCTTTGGATAAGCCACCGCCGTAGGTCCAGCCTTTTTGGATGTATATTTGACCTATAGCAAGAAGGTCTATTAGATAGAATAAATTTGTAGCCTCAGCTTGGGTATAAACAGCATCTTCCACCACTGCAAGGCGCTCCATATTTATGGGTGCATTCATATCGTTCATGGATATAGAACAGTTCATACCGCCTACTATGTAATGAGGATGTGGGTTTTTACCACCAAATACTACGTGTGGTATAACAAGCTCTCTTTGAACATCCAACATATTTAGATAATGAGCTATTGCTATAAGATGCACTTCTGGTGGCAACATCTTATAATCTGGATGGTCCCACCAATTGGCGGCAAATATACCAAGTTGTCCACTTTGCACTAAGTTTTTTATCTTATCTTGGAAGGTTTTAAAATAACCAGGGGTTGCTTTTGGAAATTTCCTCGGGTAAGCGTTGCCCCCAAGAAAATCCGTATACAAGGATATAATACCGCCGTAGGTTTGAAGTATTTGGTTTTGAAGAGCAGCCGTAGCTACAGGATCTGCTTTTATCGCCTCTAAAGGAGATACCCAATCAAGGGCGTGAAGGTGATAAAAGTGTACCAAATGGTCATGTGAGTATAAAGTACCAAGCATTATGTTTCTTATGTAGTTTGCATTTTTTGGTATTTCTATATCAAGAGCATCTTCTATATTTCTCACAGAAGCTAAAGCGTGAATGGTAGTACAAACTCCACATATACGCTGTGTAAAAGCCCATACTTCTCTTGGGTCTCTATTTCTTACTATAAGCTCAATACCACGCCACATTGTACCTGCTGATACAGCGTTTGTTACTTTATGAGACGATTCATCTACCTCTATCTCTAATCTTAAATGTCCTTCTATTCTAGAAACTGGGTCTATTACTACTCTTGTGCTCATAATCAATCCTCCTTCTTGCCAGAACGTATTTTACTTATTACACCGTGAGCTACTGCTCCAGCCGCTGCTGCTCCTACTGCTACCGCACCTACTTTATCTGCGTTTGATTCTGTACCTATAAAGGGTATATTTTGCTCTCTACTATAAAAGTTTCCATTGTCCCAAAATCCATCCGCTGAACATCCAATACACCCATGACCAGATTGTATAGGATAAGAAAGACCGTTGTACCATCTTAGATTTCCGCAAGAATTATATGTAGTAGGACCTCTGCATCCCATCTTATAAAGACACCATCCTTTTTTAGCCCCTTCGTCGTCAAATTGCTCTACATACATACCTTCGTTGAAAAATGGCCTTCTATAACATGTATCGTGTATCCTATTTCCGTAAAACATTTTGGGCCTTCCTTGAGAATCCAGAGGTGGCAACTTTCCAAAAAGCACCGTATACATAATAGTTCCAGTCATTACTTCTGGTATTGGTGGGCATCCGGGTATTTTCACTATAGGCTTATCCGTTATTACTTTGTGAATAGGTACTGCGGTGGTGGGATTTGGCTTTGCCGCTTGCACACATCCCCAAGATGCACAAGAACCCCATGCTATCACAGCTTTTGCACCTTCTGCCGCTTTTTTAAGCCCCTCTAAAAAAGGTTTGCCTCCTACAACACAATACATTCCATCGTCTCCAAGAGGTGGATTTCCCTCTACTGCCAATATATATTCTCCGTGGTATTTTTTCATTATATCGTCTTTATGCTTTTCCAACGCTTCTCCTGCCGCTGCTGATAACGTATCGTCATACTCTAAAGATATCATAGTAAGAAGCACGTCGGATGCTAAAGGTGTGGCTGATCTTATGAAGGATTCAGAACAACAGGTGCATTCAAGCCCGTGCACCCATATTACCGGTACTCTCGGCTTGGTTTCCATGGCTTCTACTATTTTTGGTATCATAGCAGGTGGCAAGCCCATAAGACCAGTGATAACTGCGGAGAACTTAAGGAACTCCCTCCTGCTGACCCCGTGTCTTTTAAGTGCTTCCCAAAAGGTCTCTTTTCCATCTATCATAAAAGCCTCCTTATGAATAAATATTCATTAATTATGTTAACACTTTAGATGTTACTTGTCAATGATTTCTCTTTATAAAAGCATAAGACATATTTATAGGTTTATAACACCTCGAGTGAGAAATTAACCACATAACTCTAGGGACCGTTTCATCAATTGTGTAAACTATCTTACTAAACATTATTGCATCGCTCCTGGATAAAGGATTTCAAGTTGCTTATAGTGTTGGCCATTATAGTTCTAATGAGCTCTGAAAGCTCTTGGTAACCTCCTTAGAGTAAAGTATTTTAACACACATAAAGATTTACACAAAAGAGTAGACAGTCCCTCGTCTCTTTTAAAAACATTGCTGTAAATACTTGAATTTTCTTAAATACCCTGCTATAAAGCTTAAAATGATCTGAATGGGTGGATATGCTTCTAAAATGTGGTGGGTAATATTATAACTCTGACCGTATTTTGGCTTTTTGAAATCAATATGATGTTTAAAAAATGAATTTCTCACTCAACGTATATTTATAAATTATTACATAGACAACGAAAACGCAAACGTGTCTTTTGGTGTT
>PNJC01000126.1 GCA_002878215.1 Hydrogenobaculum sp.
ATAATGGGTACTGGAAGAAGGTTGAAAGTTTACAATCCAAATATAGAAGTTATAGGCATACAACCGGCTTATCCATTCCATGGTATAGAGGGCTTAAAGCATATTGAATCTTCTATAAAACCGGGTATTTTTGATGAAACGTTTTTGGATAGAACAATCTTTGTAGATACAGAAGAAGCTTACGAACTCACAAGAAGACTAGCCAAAGAAGAAGGGCTTTTTGTAGGACAATCTTCAGGTGCTGCTTTGGCTGGAGCTATTAAGCTTGCTAAAGAACTAGAAGAGGGACTTATTGTTACGGTGTTCCCGGATGGCGGGGATAGATATCTCTCTACGAGAGTGTGGGGTAAGTGACATGGAGCTTTTAAACCTTGTAGATATTTTTAAAAGCCAAAAACTTTATACTGTTGAAGAGGATATACCAAAAAGCTTTTGGCAAGGTGCTTTGGATGAAAATGTTGAAGATGTAAAATCTCACCTTAAAATAACGATAGTGCCAAAAGGTTATATGAGATACGAGCTATCTTTGAAATTAGAGGCTACGGTAAGAGCTTTCTGTTCTGTTTGTCTTAAGGATTTTGAGTTTGATATATCTTTGGATGAGGTTTTTGAGCTTTTAGACAAGAGTTTAGAAACATACTCAAAATCGCATATGTTAAAAGAAGAAGAATTTTACACTTATTATATAAATCAGGAAGAATTTGACCCTTCTGAGATTGTTTTAGATGCTCTTGTGGGGGCTATGCCCATAAAACTTTTATGCGAAGAATCTTGTAGCTTGCCATCAAAAGTTGAGCAAGGAAATAAAAGTTTTGCTATACTTAAAGAGTTACTAACTAAGGAGGAAAAAAATGGCGGTACCAAAACGTAGGACTTCTCGTTGGAGAAGAAACCAAAGAAGGGCACAAGCTTTCTTTGCAAAGTTAAAATCTTTTAACGTGGTCAAATGTCCAAATTGCGGAGAATTTGCAGTACCACACAGAGCTTGTCCTTACTGCGGTTATTACAAAGATAAACAAGTGTTAGAAGTTTAAACTAGCTATAAATGGAAAGCTTTCGTATAGCGCTTGACTGTATGGGGGGTGATTATGCCCCCGATGAAATAGTAAAAGGTGGTATACTAGCTTTAGACGAATTAGACTGTGAAGTTTTGTTTGTAGGGAAAGAAGAACTTATAAAGCAAGTATTGAAAAAATATAAGCTAAGACAAGATATAAAAATTGTAAATTCTGAAGACTCTATAGAGATGAACTCTTCTCCATCTTCTGTGTTGAAAAGAAAAAACTCGTCTTTGTATATAGCTGGTAAGCTTTTAAGAGAAAATCAAGCCGATGCCCTTGTATCTGCTGGTAACACCGGTGCTGTTTTGGCAGTAGGTAAGTTTGTGGTGGGTGCATCGGAGTTTTTAGAAAGGCCTGCTATAGCGGTGGCTCTTCCAAACAAGCTTGGTAAGAAGACTGTGCTCGTGGATGTAGGGGCAAACGTAGATAGTAGACCAAGGCATCTTTTGGATTTTGCCATTATAGGCCATACTTACGCAGAGGAGATACTAGGCGTAAAAAACCCAACCATAGGTATTTTAAGCATAGGAGAAGAAGAAGGGAAAGGTAACGAGCTTGTAAAAGAAACGTTTCCGCTTTTAAAGGAGACAAAGTTAAACTTCAAAGGAAATGCCGAAGGTAGGGATATATACAACGGTACTTTTGACGTTATAGTATGCGATGGATTTGTGGGAAACATAGTCTTAAAAGCATCTGAAAGTCTTGGTATGGCTCTTATAGATATGATAAAAGAAGAGGTTATGAAAAGAAATATAAGCAAGCTTGGGGCTTTTTTGATGAAACCAGCAATAAACGCTTTTAAGAAAAAAGTAGATTTTGAAGAATACGGCGGTACGCCTCTTTTAGGAGCCAAAAAACCTGTCATAATAACGCATGGTAGAGCAAATGCAAAAGCTATTAAAAACGCTATAAAGATAGCTAGAGCATTTTTATCTCATCACTTCAACGAAAGAATGAAAGAAAACTTTGTAAAATATATAGAACCTGTCTTAAAGGAGCAATAATGGGCGTATCTATAAAATCTATAGGTGTTTACGTGCCTTCTCATGTTGTCACCAACAACGATTTGGAAAAAAGCATCGATACCTCTGATGAGTGGATTACCACAAGAACTGGTATAAAAAGAAGACACGTAGCAAAAGATGAGTCTATATACGATATGGCTGTAAAGGCTGGTAAGACGGCTCTTGAAAAAGCGGGTTTAGAAGAGGTAGACCTTATAATAGTGGCTACTTTAAGCCCTGAAATGCTTTTTCCTTCTGTGGCTTGTGTGATTCAACAGCATATAAAATCAAGGTTTGCTTTTGATATTTCTGCTGCTTGCAGTGGGTTTTTGTATGGACTTGATATAGCAAAATCTTATATAGAAAGCTCAAGCGTGAATTCGATACTTCTTATAGGGGCAGAAAAACTATCTTCTATAGTGGATTGGACTGATAGGAGCACCTGCGTGCTCTTTGGAGATGGGGCTGGTGCTGCTGTAATCACAAAAGGAGAAGGGGATATACTCTCAAGCGTCATGTTTTCTGATGGGAAGTATAAGGATTTGCTTTACGCTGAAAAGTGCGGTTATATAAAAATGAACGGCAAAGAAGTGTTTAAATACGCTGTAAGAAACATGGAGCTTGCTTGTAAGATGGCCTTAGAAAAGGCAAATTTGAGTATAGATGATATATCGCTCGTAATACCTCACCAAGCTAACATACGTATCATAAATGCCTTGGCTCAAAAATTAAATATTCCTACTCAAAAGGTATATGTAAACATACAAGAGTATGCAAATACCAGCGCTGCTTCTATACCTATTGCTATGTATGAGGCTTTTGAAAAGGGTATATTGAAAAGAAAAGACAAAGTCCTTTTGACTGCGATGGGTGGTGGGCTTACCTGGGGAGCCAGCGTTTTGGAGTTTTGATATGGGTAAGGTTATAAAGTTTAACCAAGATGAAGATTTTAATGAAGAGCACGAAGAAAAAGACTTAATAGAGAAAGAGACAAGCGATAATTTGCAAGACTTCCCACCGTTTTTGAAAGATTTAAGAGAGTATATACTAGGATACTACCCAAATACCATAAGCGATATACTTGGTTTTAGCGGCTTTATTAAAAACGATAGCCCTTATGTATTTGTTGGATACGTGATATGGCAAGATAAAAAGGGCAACTATTCCACAACGCCTTTGATAGCTATGTTTAGAAATCAAGATAAAAGGTTTTCTTTTTTAAACGCTAAAAACCACTATTTTGATCCCACGGTGTTAAAAACTGATATTGAGAATATTGGCATAGATATAGAGGAAATTTACAAGCATCTTGATGAAGAGTTGAAAAAGCTAACTTAAAACACTGTTAAAAATCCAATGGCTTAGTCATAGCTTATAAAGTCTAATAATGTAAATTTTTTCTTATGGAAAAAGAGAGATTGCCAAAAGGACAAAAGTGGATTTCAAAACCTGTAGTTTATGACATAGTAAGAGATATAAAAGATGTAGATTTATCTAAATATAGGTTGAGATTTTTTGGATTTGTGGAAAATCCTTTAGAACTTACTTATGATGAGTTTGTGTCTATGGCAAACGATAAGGTGGTGGCGGATTTTCACTGTGTTACCACTTGGAGCGTAAAGGATATCGTTTGGGAAGGTGTAAAGACCAAAAAGCTATTGGAGCTTGTAAAACCAAAAAAAGAAGCTAAGTTTGTGATGGCTCACTGCCTTGAAGGGTATACCACCAACTTTCCCATAGAATATCTTTACGATGAAAACTCTATACTGGCTTATAAGATGAACGGTGAAATTATTCCCAAAAGGCATGGTTTTCCTATAAGGCTCGTGATACCTTCACTTTATGCATGGAAAAGCGCCAAATACTTAGAAGCGCTTGAATTTATGAGTGAAAATAGAAGAGGCTTCTGGGAGCTAAGAGGATATCACGATATAGGAGACCCTTGGAAAGAAGAGCGTTTTAGCGAAGATTAACTTTATATAAGTCCTGCCGCTTTTAAAAGAAGAGCGTGTTTTAGGCCAAAATCGCTTATTACAAGATAATCTTTTTCAAAAAGCTCCAAAACTTTGTAAAAAATACCTATGCCTGAAACTATAGCTTTTGCTCTTTTGTCCTCTATCTCTTTGTATTTTTTCCTTTCTTCTGTGGGTATTTTTGCCAACGTCCAAAACCAATTTTTTAAAGCTTCAAAAGAAAGAATTTTGCCGTGTATTATGTTGCCGCTGTATGGATAAACATGATAATGAAGGGCTGCTATTGTGGTGATGGTCCCGCCTATGCCTACTACCGTATCAACTGGTTTTAATATTTGTTTTATGCTTTTATCAAGAAAATCAAAAAGTGCTTTTATCTCTTGGTCAGTAGGTGGGTCGTGCTTAAAAAACTCTTCTGTAAGGTTTACTATACCAAAAGGAAGTGAGTTTACGGATACTATTTTAGAACCTTTTCCATACACAAACTCTGTAGAACCCCCACCTTGGTCTATTACCACTATGTCTTTTTTTAAGCCCAAAGAAAACGCACTAGCTTTAAAAGAAAGCTCTCCTTCTTCTTCACCAGATATTATTTTTACGTCTATACCTGCTTCCTCTTTTGCCCTTTTTATAAACTCATCAGCGTTTTTAGCTTTTCTTAGAGCTTCTGTGCCCACTGCAACAATGCTTGAAGCTTGGTAGTTATCTATGATGCTTTTAAAATCTTTTAAAGTTTCTATTGCTTCTTTAATTTTTTCTTCTTTTATAAAACCAGTTTCTTTTACCCCGGTACCTAATTCTACTATGTTGCCTTTTTCAAAAAGCACTTCGAAGGGCTCTGTTTTTGCTATACCAAGCCTTATGCTGTAAGAACCTATATCTATAGCTGCTACTATATTTGCCATGCTATTTTTTTAAAAGCCCTAAAATATATCCTATTACAAAACCTATTACAAGGGCGCCCGTAAGCCAAACCCCAATAGGATAATAAATAGTATGATAATAATATCCATCTATTGGAGGGCTAAGTTTTAGTGAAAATAGGCTATCTTTGTTTAGCCAAGTGATATAGGCTAGCACGGCTACTATGAGAAAAAACAATATTCCATAAAACATCTTCATAACTTAACCTCTTTTATTATCTCTTCTATTATAATAGAATTTTTCTTTTGGGTGGTATCATCTGTTAATATTCTATGTGGAAAAGCTATAGGGGCTAACTCTATTATGTCAAAAGGTGTCACAAAATCTCTATCCATCAAGAAAGCATAAGATTTGGCTAAGTTTATCATTTGAAGGGCCCCTCTTGGAGAAACGCCTACATATACATCTTTGTGTTTTCTTGTTTTTTGTACTATAGACATAAGTACATCCGCCACTTCTTCCGATACATGTATATGTTTTACGTGTTTTATAATATCTAAAACGTCTTGTTTGGTGAGGGCTGATTGGATATCTGGCAACCTTTCTGAAGGGTCTCCGTTCAAAATCATGGACTTTTCCACTTCGTAGGATGGGTATCCCATAGATATTTTTATCATAAATCTATCTAACTCTGATTCTGGTAATGCAAAGGTGCCGTAGCTGTCCATGGGGTTTTGGGTGGCTATTACACAGAAAACATCTTCTAACTTATGAGTTTTGCCATCTATACTAACGGTTTTTTCTGCCATTGCTTCTAGTAAAGCGCTTTGAGTTTTAGGCGGTGCTCTATTTATCTCATCCGCAAGTATTATGTTGCTAAATATTGGACCAGCTCTAAATATAAAATCTTTCTTCTTTTCATCGTATATGTATATGCCCAATATATCCGAAGGCATCAAATCTGATGTAAACTGAATTCTGCTAAAAGCCAAAGACATGGCTTTTGCCATAGAAATAGCCAGCGTAGTTTTACCAACCCCTGGTACATCCTCTATAAGGATATGCCCACCAGCAAAAAAAGCAGCCAAGACGTATCTTATAACTTTATCTTTTCCTTTTACAATTCTTGATATTTCAAATTCTACTTTTTTAGGATTTATCGCCATAAAATTAGATATATTTTATCTTAATATTCTTCTTCTTGCCACATATCTTTTTGATATCTTACTACTTTGTTCCTACCAGATTCTTTTGCTTTGTAAAGGGCTACATCGGCAAATTTTACTGCTTGCCAGAATTTATCAGTATCTGTGGGTATTTCTGATACGCCTATGCTTATTGTCTTTTTCAACGTAGTTTTGTTTGGTAGGCTTATTGCTTTATTCTCTACGTTTTTTCTTATTTTTTCTGCTATGTTCTCGCTTTCTCCTGGTTTTATGTTTGTTAAAAGCACCAAAAACTCCTCGCCACCAAACCTTATAGGTATATCGGATTCCCTTATTGACTCTTTTATAGCTTGGGCTACCGATTTTAAAATTAAATCCCCGACATCATGACCATATGTATCGTTTACCTCTTTGAAGTGGTCTATATCCAGTATTAGTATACCAATGGTTTCACCTTTTCTCTTGGCGTTGCTTAGGATAGGGTCTATGGCTTCTTCTATGTATCTTCTATTGTAGAAGCCTGTCAACTGGTCTTTTATAGATTGTTCTTTTAACTTTTCCATTAAAAGCTTAGATTCCATAACGGGAATAGCTTCATCTAAATATCCTTTTATATAGGGTATCATCATTTGCACAAAATCTTTCATGTAGTGTTCGTATACAATCTGTAGCACGTTGTGCACGTGTCCGTTTAGATATATGGGAATACAGTAATATTCTAAAGAATCTTCTTGTTTTTGAAATTCGTTATACTCTTTTATAAAACATTTGCATACGTTTGGAAACTCGTCGCTATCGACATCTGCACCAGTCCTATAGGCTCTGCAACAGCTGTTGTCCTTTAAAATATCATCTTTGCACCAGAGTTTGTCGGTACCATTTGCAAATATTAGCTTCATTTTATCGTAGTTTACTTCGTATAGGCTAAACTTATCCAAAGACATGTAGTGTTCTAGTATTAGGCGTAGCCTTTCGTATATATCTTCTTTAGATCTATCCTTTTCTATGGTTTTTTTGAATTTATATATATTCGCTAGCTCTGTTACTATTTTATCGGTATCTTTTATGGTGTTGCCAGAGTTCATAACATCGTAGCCTATAAGTATGAAAGCTTTTTGATGTATGCTGTTTAAAGCGTTATGCAGTATATCTACCATTTTGTTAAAAAATATTACTAACTTACCAGCTTCATCTATTAGTTCATTGTTCTCTAACATACCAACATCTCTTATCTTAGCTTCTTCAAATC
>PNJC01000026.1 GCA_002878215.1 Hydrogenobaculum sp.
AAACTTTTTATTTTTACAATTATAACACGATATATATCATAAAAAATGTTTTATATCAAAAGCGGGCTGCTTAATTTTAAGGGCAAAAGAAGGTTATGACAATGTGATGTATCATATTTAAACTATTGACAAAAAAACTCATCGGTATAGATTTTTACAAACCAAAAAGGAGGTAAAGTCTATGGAAATAGTGGTATCTATACCATTTATTCCGCTCGTTATTGCCGCTTTGATATCCTTTGTGGACGACAAGAGGGCAATACCAAGAATCAGCATGTTCTTCTCAGGGCTTATAGCCATTATAAGCTTGATAGGCACCGCTTACGAGTTTATACTTCATAAGGTGATCGTGGGGTTTTACAACACATTGGTGTTTGATCATTTGGCTTCTATACTGGTACCATACGTGGCTATCATAGGACTAGTTATAAGGAAGTACGCTTCAAACTACATGTGGGACGAAAAAGGTTATAAGAGGTTTTTTATAATTCTAAACTTTATTTTTAGCTCCATATACTTTATGATAATGGCAAACAACCTCATTATAATGTTTATAGCTTGGCAAATATTGAGCCTTAGTCTTTACTTCTTGATATCTTTTAGAGTGGAGTCAAAAGATGCAGTAAGGTTTGGCTCTTGGGCTATCACAGTACACAGAATAGGAGACTTCTTTTTCTTGTTAGGGACAATACTAACATACAAAGTGTATCACACGCTTAATTTACAAACACTATACCATATATGGCAAACCAACATAGAACACAATAGCGTTGTAAATACGATAGCTCTTCTATTTGTGGCTTCAGCAATGGCAAAATCGGCCATTATACCCTTTTACTTTTGGCTTCCTTACACTTCAGAAGCTCCAACTCCAGTTTCAGCCTTGATGCACGCTGGTATAGTAAACGCCGGCGGTATACTGTTAAACAAGATAGCCTATCTTTATCTATCTTCCTCTATAGCTCTAAATACAGCGTTTTTCTTCGGAATACTTACTGCGATAGCCGCTTCTGTGGTAATGTTGTCTAAGCCAGATATAAAACGCTCTTTAGGTTATTCTACGGTAGGCCAAATGGGATACATGATAATGGAGGCTGGTATAGGGGCTTTTAGCGTAGCAATATATCACCTCATAGTACACGGTATATTTAAAGCCTCATTGTTTTTGGAGTCTGGCAACGTAATACATCTTGCCAGAAAAGACCCAAACATTCCAAAAAATCTATCTTACAAACTCTTTTCAGAAGAAACCGAGGAAAATAGAAAAACCATAGGTGAGATTGTAGCCATATTTACCGTAATACCCATAGTGCTTTTTACCCTGATAGAGTTTTTCATAAATAGAGTGCAGTTTCAATTCCAAGCCGGTATTATATTCTTAGCTTTTGGTTGGCTTACTAGCGCTCAGCTTTTCCTATCGTTCTTTAAGGTTTCTAAAAACACGTCGTTAAAAACAATTCTTGGTCTTATAGTATCTTTCGTATTCATAGTATTAACTTACGAATTTATGGGTACCACCTTTGAAGAATACCTTTATGGACCTAAGTATGTAGAGTTTTACAAAGCGGCTAACCTATCTATACCTTATCTTTTGATCTTGCTTGCTTTACTTATAGGTGTAATAGTCTTTGGTTGGGCTATCATATACTATCAATCTTACAAAGACGCTTCTGGCACAAAGTATGAAAAGCTAAAATGGACTTTCTATAGAATCTTCTCCAGAGGATTTTTCTTGCCAGACGTTCTAATAAGGTATTTTAAACTTCTATAAGGAGGTATGCTTATGTACTACTTAGCTTTGATTTTGATGGGTATTTTGCCGTACTATCTTTTTGGTAAAAATTTCAAGAATTATAGCACGTTGTTCTTAGGGTTGCCTCTTATGGGTCTTTCTATTTATCACTTCGATGACCCTACTACCGCAAGCACCGTTTACAAAGTCCTGGAGCTTATGGCATTTACAACATCTGTGCTTACGTTTTTCTTATCTTACAGGACTTTAAACCTTATAAAACTTAGCTACTACTTTGTATTTGTAAATGTTGTAGCGCTTTTTATCTTTAAAGACAAATGGATGTTTGAACTTTACTTTGGTTCTCTTGTTTTTAGCGCATTTTCTCTTTACCTTGTAGGCTACTATATGGATAAAACCTTTGGCAGCGCCAACATAGACGCTATCACTGGTATCGTGCTAAAAGCCCCAAAACTTGCTTTATTTTTAAGACTTTCTCTTATGAACCTTGGGCTTTATCCTCCTTTTGCAAACGCTTTGATAATGACTTCAAACATAGTAAAAACAAATATAGGCGTAGATGGGTATTTGATAGTATTTTGGCTATTTTTTGCAAACTTTTTTATGGCTTTTAGAATATTGAATAGCTCTTTGTTTGGTAAGCCAAATCAATTGGTGAACTATAAAGACATAGGGCAAGGCTATGTTTTTGTGTTTAGTATTCTGTTTTTAGTGCTAACCGCAGTAGGTTTTTACAGCTTAATGGAGGTGTTGTTATGATAAAAGTAGCTTTTGAAAATGCAGTGAAGCTTATTCCCTATTATTGGCCAATGACAACATTTATATCTAGAAATCCTCTTATGGGTTTTGAGGATATGCCTTTTAGAGAAGGCCTTAAAAAAGCCTCAAAGCTTTTTAAAGCAAAAGTCTACATGCCTTCTTCTTACTACGTAGAACTTTACAAAGACGGTATTATCAAAAAGGATGTTTTCGAAGAAAACTTGTTGGAAGAACTAAGAAAAGTAGGACTTGAAGAATACTTTCAAGAGGCAAAAACTTTTATGGTGGATATAAGCCCATCTTCAGACGAGTATAAAAAAGTACCGAAAGACTTGGAAAAAGATATACTTAAACACGTTAAAAGCAAAGATACCATATCGAAAACGTATTATCAAAAAGGTGTGTTAGGGTTAATAGAAGAACTTTGCGAAGATATGCTTCTTTGCGAGATAGTAGATGCGGTTTTTGACAAAAACTATACAGATATTATAGAAAAAGAGATAGCAGAATTTGTGGCAAGATTTGTGGATGAAGGGCAAACCACTATGTCTATGCCAGAAAGAGAAAGAGGCATGTTTGAAGCTTTTAGACTATACGAAGGTATAAAAGAAACATCAGATGAAGAATCTTTCGTAGAAAAGCATATAAACTTCATAAATCCAAACAACGTCGAAAGGTATATACTAAACCATTTTGTTAAAGATTTTGGTTGGTCATCTTTTATAAAGTATAGAAGTGAAACAGAAGATTACTATTTCCAAATAAAATACCCATCTTCTATGATGGCGTATCTAGCTGTAAGGCTTTATTTTGAACATAAATACCTCAAAAAAGCCCCAATAAGAAACTTTGACGAGTTTAGGGATTTTGCTTCAAAAAATCCTTACTATGTGGTCTTGAAGCTTTTAAAAGCCAAAAACATGTTGTACCCAAGGTTCTTAGACGACATGGAACTTGGCAAAGATTATAAAGCAATATTTGAAGAGTATCTAAACTACAGAGAAATTCAAAGGGCATCTTTTCTTCAAAATGTAATATACGCTATGAGTCTTTACTACGATAACTTAAAAGCTTTGCTTGAACTTGTTGAGTTTTTAGAAGAGGAAGAGGGTTATATATGGCTTGTATCTTTGGAAGACTCTTACATAAAGGATCTTTCAAAAGAGTTTGTAATGGCAAAAGAAAGAGAATTAAAATCGAACTTAGCCACTGCGATATTTTGTATAGATGTAAGATCAGAGGCCATAAGAAGAAATTTAGAGAGGTTTGGACATTACAACACTTACGGAGTAGCTGGATTTTTTGGTACTCCTATAGCTTTTATAGAGTTTGACAAAGGCCATGAAATATACTCTTGCCCTGTCATTATGAAACCAGAGAAGATAGTCTTAGAACTTCCGAAAGACAATCATAAAGACTATGAACAAAAGAAAAATATAAATTATACTTTTAAGAAGATTTTGGAGTCTCTTAAAAATAACCCATATACACCGTTTTTTATGGTTGAAGCAATGGGATGGCTTTTTGGAATCAATTTGTTTGGTAAAACACTTTTCCCTGGGCTTACCCAAAAGTTAATGAAGAATGTAAAAGCTCAAAAACCAGATACAACATTTACCATAGATAAACTCACTGAACAAGAGATTGAAGAGTATGCAAAAAGATTTTTCGTAGAAAAGATACAAGAAGCCTACCATGAAGCTTATAAGAAAAACTTAAAATACAAAGATGCCCTTGAAATACTAAACGCTATACTAAACGGAAAAACAGCCTCTTTTGATAATAAATTTTTGGAGCTTTTAAAAACCAAATACGCTGTTACAAAAGAAGCTTACGAATTTCAAAAGCAAAAGCTGTCTATGATAGGATACACGTTAGAAGAGCAAGTTAGTTTGGTTTACAACTTTTTAAAACTTATAGGTTTTACCAAAGATTTTCCTAAGTTCGTATTCTTGTTTGGACATGGAAGCACTTGCGACAACAACCCGTTTGAATCTGCCCTTGATTGCGGGGCTTGCGGTGGAAACAACGGGCTTGCAAACGTAAGAGTCTTAGCTAGGATAGCAAATAAAAGGGATGTAAAAGAGGCTCTTGCTCTAAAAGGTATTTTTATACCAGAAGATACCGTGTTTATACCGGGTATCCACGATACCACCACCGACGAATTAGAGCTTTACGATTTAGATTTTGTGCCAGAAACCCATAAAGCATACTTAAACAAAGTTTTAGAAGATTTTAAATTGGCTTCTCAAAAAACAAGAGAAGAAAGGGCAAAGCTGTTGCCTTACGCCGATAACCCAGATAAAATATTTATAAGAGCGATAGATTGGTCTGAGACAAGACCAGAATGGGGACTATCTAAAAACATGGGAGCTTACGTAGGAAAGCGTTCCAGCACTCAAAACTTAGCGCTCAAAAATAGAGTTTTCATGCAATCCTACGATTGGGAGATAGATAAAGATGGTTCTATACTGAAAAACATATTGGCTGGTCCTTATCTCATTGGAGAGTGGATAAACTTAGAATACTATTTCTCCACTACAGATAATGAAAGATTAGGGGCTGGTTCTAAGGTATATCACAACGTAGTGGGGAAAGTTGGTGTTTGGACAGGAAACTACGGCGATTTGCGTACAGGGCTACCTTATCAAACAGTATATGTAGATGGTAAACCATACCACGAACCAATGAGACTTCTTGTGTTTGTAGAAGCTCCTATTGAGAAGGTTATGGAAGCTGCCAAAGGTGTCCCAAAAGCCCTCGAGCTTGTATTAAACGAATGGACAAGAGTGATAATAATAGACAAAACCAAAGGAGCTGCTTACACCATAAAGAATAAAGAAGTTATAACGGTGTTTGAGCAAGGTTCAAAGACAACAGCTTAACATCTGTCTTAGGTTTGATGTAAGAGGAGGGGGTAGGGCAGGTGAGTTTTTATTAATTATTTTTTTAAAAGCCCCGAAATCGGGGCTTGGAATTGAGCGACTATATCACTTCTTGTGCTCTACTTTTTTGTGAGCTACTTTCTTATGCCATTTTTTGTGGACTACTCTTCTGTGCCATTTCTTATGCCACTTTTTGTGCACCATCTTCTTGTGCACTGGTTTGTGTTCCATCTTCTTTTCTGCTGCCATCACCATTGGTGATACTGCAAACATACCTGCTAAAAGCATTGATAAGAACTTCTTCATGGGTCTTACCTCCTATAAAAGTTTTGATAGTTTTTAATATAATAAAAAAAAGATGAAAATTTGATGAAAACTAAAACTATTTTATGCTATAGGTATAAGTAATCTTCCCTAGCTGGTCCAGTAGAAAGCATTGATACCTTAGTATTTAAATAATCCTCTATAAACATTATGTAGTCTAAAGCCTCTTTTGGAAGTTTGCTTTTATCTTTTGCCGCCTTTGTGTTGGTTTTCCAGCCTTTTAACGTCTTGTAAACAGGCCTTACGTTTTCCATATCTTTTAAAGAAGATGGAAAATCGTCAAAGTTTTCGTAGGCTATGCAGACTTTTATCTCATCAAAGCTATCGAGCACATCCAATTTTGTAATTATTATCTCATCAAAGCCATTTGTATCGCAAGCGTATTTTAAAGCCACTAAATCAAGCCACCCACATCTTCTTGGCCTTCCAGTGGTAGAACCGTACTCATGCCCAAAATCTCTTAAGGCGTTTCCTATCTCGTCTTTTAACTCTGTGGGAAAAGGACCTGCTCCTACCCTTGTAGTATAAGCTTTTGAAACACCAACGAACTTAGCATCGCTAAAATACTTCGGGTGAAGTCCCGTGCCGTTTGAAAGACCAAGTGTTGAAGAGTTAGAAGAAGTTACATAAGGATACGTACCTATGTCTATATCTAGCATCACTCCTTGAGCACCTTCAAATATTACGCTTTTTGAAGCCTGTATGATTTTAAAAGTATTTTGAATGTTTTTTTCTATAGGTTTAAAAAGCTTAAAAATATCTTCTGCAACTTCGTTTTTGTTTAGCTCAAACCTTTCGTTGTATACCTTCTCGCATAGTTCTTTTGTAAACTCAAGATTTTCTTCAAGCCTACTGTAAAATATATTTTCATCTTTTAAATCAGTCATTCTTATGCCTTTTCTAGCATACTTCATCATATATGTGGGGCCTATACCCTTTAAAGTTGTGCCTATGTTTGATTTTTTTTCAAAAAGCCTATCTAAAACTTTGTGATATGGAAGTATTACATGAGCTCTGTCGCTTATAAAAAGTCTATTTTGTATATCAAGAGACTCTAAGTCTTTTATCTCTTTGCTTAAAACTTCAAGGTCTATCACCATACCTTGAGCTATTATACCTTTTGTATGTTTATGTAGTATACCAGTAGGTACAATATGAAGGATATACTTTTGACCATCCACTATAACGGTATGACCTGCATTGTTTCCACCCTGATACCTTACTGCCGTTTCATAGTCTTTTGATAGTAAATCCACTATCTTACCTTTTCCTTCATCGCCCCACTGAGCACCAACTATAACCAGCTTTTCCATAACCTATACATTATATCAGAAACAAGCTTT
>PNJC01000151.1 GCA_002878215.1 Hydrogenobaculum sp.
TTCTTTCAACAGAAGATTTAAATCATAGAATAATAACATAAACCAGCACTAAGCTATATCTTTTGGAGGTAATATTATGAACGTATTTTTGGACATTTTTAGTTTTGCTTTGTTTTTTGGTATTCTCACCGTCGTTTCTCCTTTTTTGGGTAAATATATGGCAGATGTATATGAAGGCAATATATACAAATTTTTAAAACCTATAAGGTATTTGGAAAATGCAATATACAAAATACTTGGCATAGATGAATCCAAAGAGATGAATTGGAAAGAGTATCTTTATGCTTTGCTATCTTTTAACTTCTTAGGGTTTTTGATACTTTTTTTGACGCTTTTATTTCAAAAATATCTTCCATTAAATCAATACAACATACCAAACATGAGCTGGGATTTGGCTTTTAATACAGCAGCAAGCTTTGTTACAAACACAAACTGGCAAGCTTACGCAGGCGAAACCCAAGCTACATATTTTTCTCAAATGACAGGCCTTGCCCTTCAAAACTTTTTATCGGCTGCCAGTGGTATAGTGGTAGCTTTGGTACTAATAAGGGCTTTTGCCAGAAAAAACACCGTATATCTTGGAAACTTCTTTGTAGACTTTACAAGGACAATCCTGTATGTGCTTTTACCGCTGTCTTTTTTTAGCGCTTTGTTTTTAGTGTCCCAAGGGGTTATACAAAACTTTTCTCATTATAAAAGTGCAGAACTTTTAGAAGCTTTTAAAAACGGTAAAGATATAATTACCCATCAAATACTTCCTATGGGTCCAGTGGCTTCTCAAGAGGCGATAAAACTTCTTGGTACAAACGGCGGTGGGTTTTTTAACGCAAACTCAGCTCATCCCTTTGAAAATCCCACTCCTTTATCAAATGTTTTTGAGGCTTTTATTATAATCCTAATACCAGCTTCTTTGGTATTTACATTTGGCTATATGATAAAAGATAAGAGGCAAGGATGGTTTTTATACAGCGTTATGCTCTTTGTACTTCTCTTAATGATGGGTATAGGGTATTACTTTGAATATTACGGCAATCCCATAGTAAAAAAACTTGGCGTAGAAGGTCCATATTTAATAGGAAAGGAACTTAGGTTTGGCATGGGTGGGACTATGCTATTTTCAAGCATTACTACGGCTGTTTCTTGCGGTGCTGTAGATGGTATGTTTGATTCTTTTACACCTTTAGGCGGCCTTGTACCAATGTCTTTAATATCTTTAGGAGAAATCATATTTGGTGGTGTTGGTTCTGGACTTTACGGAATGCTAGCCATGATAATAATAGCTGTTTTTGTAGCAGGGCTTATGATAGGAAGAACGCCAGAGTATCTAAACAAAAAAATTGAAGCGAAGGAAATGTGGTCTTCTGTTATCATAACGTTGGTGGCTGGTGTAACATCTTTACTTCTTACTACGTTGGCCCTTTATACGAAATGGGGTCTATCTTCCATATCAAATCCTGGACCGCATGGGCTTAGCGAAGTTTTATACGCTTACATATCAGCTTCTAACAACAATGGAAGCGCCTTTGCTGGTTTAAACGCAAATACTGTATTTTACAATATCACCACAGGTTTGGCAATGTTGATAGGTAGATTTGTACCTATAGTAGCTGTATTTTATATGGCGTCTTCTTTATCGCTTAAAAAACATATACCACCAAGCCCTGGTACACTTCCTACCCATACGTTGGTGTTTGGTGTTTGGGTTGTTTTTATCATAATAGTTGTGGGTGCTCTTACATTCTTACCAGCTTTTTCGTTAGGACCTATTCTTGAGCATATGCTTATGCTAAAAGGAGTTACATTATGAAGAAAAAAGAGCTTAGTATCTTTGATAAGAAAATTCTAAAAGAAGCATCTATAAACTCAATCAAAAAACTAAACCCTGTTGAGCTTTTAAGAAATCCAGTTATGCTATCGGTGGAAATAGGAAGCGCCATTACTACTATTGATTTTTTCTACGATTTAGCCACCAACAACAATTACGCTTGGTTTAGTGGTAACGTAAGCTTATGGCTTTGGCTTACAGTGTTATTTTCTAACTTTGCAGAATCAATAGCAGAATCTCGTGGTAAAGCAAGGGCCCAATCTCTTAGAGAGGCAAAATCAAATCTTTTTGCTAAAAAGCTAAAAAACAAAGACGATAAGAATTATGAAACAGTACCAGCCTCTTCACTTCAAAAAGGTGATTTGTTTTTATTAGAAAAAGATGATATTATACCCATAGATGGGGAGCTTGTGGACGGGGTTTTACTTGTAAACGAATCTGCCGTTACGGGTGAATCGGCACCAGTTATAAGAGAATTTGGCACTGATAAATCTTCTGTAACTGCTGGGACCAAAGTTGTATCTGGGACTGGAGTAGCTGTTGCAAGCGTAAATCCAGGAGAGACCTTTATAGACAAAATGATATCTTTGGTAGAAGGAGCTAAAAGAAGGAAAACACCAAACGAAATAGCTCTTGATGTTTTAATAATATCCCTTACCGTGGTTTTTTTGGTGGTAGTCATAAACTTTAGAGCCCTTTCTTATTACAGCGTTCATTCTACCGGCAAAGGTTCCGTGGTATCTTTAGTGGTACTGGTGGCGTTGTTCGTATGCTTGGCGCCAACCACCATAGCAGCTCTTTTACCAGCCATAGGTATAGCTGGCATGGATAGGCTTTTTAGGAAAAATATAATAGCTCTTTCTGGTAGAGCTATAGAAGCCGCTGGTGATGCAAACGTATTGTTTCTTGACAAAACAGGAACTATCACCTACGGCGATAGACAAGCCTACAAACTCATACCAGTAGAAGGTGTTTCTGAAGAAGAGTTGGCAAAGGTAGCTCATATAGCTTCTTTAGGAGATAGCACCGCTGAAGGTAAGAGTATTTTTGCTTTTACAAAAGAGAAATATAACTTATCAATAGATTTAAAGGATTATAAAGTAATAGAGTTTGATGCATCAACAAGAATAAGTGGCGTGGATACAAACAACGAACACTATAGAAAAGGTTCAAGCGATGCTATAGAAAAGTATGTATCAAGTTTAGGCGGGGTCATACCGAAAGATTTAGATAAAATAGTTGAAGAAGTAGCTAAAGAAGGCGGTACTCCATTGGTAGTAGCTAAAGATAACAAAATATACGGAGTAGTTTATTTAAAGGATATTATAAAGCCTGGTATAAAAGAGAAGTTTAAGGAACTAAGAAGAGCGGGTATAAAAACCGTTATGATAACAGGAGACAACCCTCTTACAGCAGCCACTATAGCAGCGGAAGCCGGTGTGGATGATTTCTTAGCTCAGGCAAAACCAGAAGATAAATTAAGGCTAATAAGAAAATACCAAGAGGAGGGCTATATGGTAGCCATGACAGGAGATGGCACCAACGATGCACCGGCTTTAGCCCAAGCGGATGTTGCAGTAGCTATGAACTCTGGTACTCAAGCCGCTAAAGACGCTGCCAACATCATAGACCTTGACAACGACCCATCAAAGCTAATAGAAGTGGTAGAAGTTGGCAAAGAAATTCTTATAACAAGAGGGTCTATCACCACGTTTAGTATAGCAAACGATATTTCGAAATACTTCGTTATAATACCAGCAGCCGTTAGCAAAAGCTATCCAGAACTAAATATATTAAACATATTACACCTTGAAAATCCTTATATAGCAATCTTATCAGCGGTTATATTTAACGCTGTTGTAATACCGATGCTTATACCTTTAGCCTTAAAGGGTGTTAAGTATAGGCCCATAGATGCCCAGACACTTTTGGTAAGAAATTTAAGCATATACGGTATAGGCGGTGTTTTATTCCCGTTTTTTGGGATTTGGATTATATACTGGATTTGTGAAATGATTTGGAGAGTGTTATGAGTGTTAAAAGCTTAAAAAACGTATTTTTGCTTTTTGTAATATTCTTTGTCTTACTAGGCATTTTATATCCTGTAGCAGTTACAGGGGTGGCAAAACTGATATTCCCTTATCAAGCTTCTGGAAGCCTTTACGAGCTAAACGGCAAAATAGTAGGCTCTAAGCTTATATGTCAACCTGTATCTTACCCGGGTCTTTTTTGGCCAAGACCATCCTCTACATCTTCTTATCCTTGTAATCCGCTTAGCTCTGGTGGTTCCAACATAGGACCTACCAACAAGCAACTGGTAGAAAATATAGAATCGAGGATAAAAGTATTAAACTCATACGGGCTTGAAGCTCCCTTTCCTTCTGATATGGTCATGGGTTCAGGAAGTGGCTTAGAGCCTTACATATCGCTGGAGAATGCTCTTATGCAAGCCAAAAGAGTATCTCATTATTCTGGTATACCCTATGAAGAGCTTTTAAAAATGATATATAAAAATGTCGACGGAAGGACTTTTGGCATATTTGGAGAAAAAAGGGTAAACGTTGTTAAACTTAATATGGAGCTTTTAGAATGGAAGAAGAAAGACCAATTCCAGAAAGTTTATTAGAAATAGCAGAAGAAAAGAAAAATCGCGGCAAACTCACAATATACCTTGGTGCGATGCCGGGGGTTGGGAAGACTTATGCAATGCTAAGTGATGCTAGAATTAAAAAACAAGACGGTGTAGATATAAAAATTGGGTTTGTAGAAACGCATGGAAGAAAAGAAACAGAAAAGCTCTTAGAAGGTTTAGACATCATTCCGCCTTTGGAAGTAGAATACAACGGTATAAAGTTAAAAGAGCTAAACTTAGACGAAATACTCAAGATAAAACCTCAAATTTGCATTATAGACGAGCTACCCCATTCTAATCCACCTAATTTTAGAAATAAAAAACGTTATCAAGACGTAGAAGAGGTATTGAACGCTGGTATAGACGTGTGGACAGCTATGAACGTCCAGCATATAGAAAGTATAAGCGATATAGTATATCAAATAACTGGAGTAAAGGTAAGAGAAACCGTACCAGATGAGTTTGTAAAAAATGCTGACGAGATAAAGCTGATAGACTTGCCACCAGAAGAGCTTATCCAACGGTTAAAAGATGGGAAGGTCTACGTGCCTGATTTAGCCCAAGAAGCCATAAAAAAATATTTCAGACCTGGCAATATAATGGCTTTAAGAGAGCTATCTATGAGGATAGCCGCCGATAAACTAAATAAAAAACTAAATACATACATGAAAGAACATGCAATCGCTGGCCCTTGGGCTATAAAAGAAAGAATAGTAGTAGGTATATACGCTAGTCCTTTTGCAGAACATTTGGTAAGAGCAGCTTACAGGGTTGCTACCGAGATAGATGCAGATTGGATAGCTATTTACGTTGAGACAGAAAAGCACGCTTATCTTACAGATAAAGAGCTTGATTGGTTACAAAAAGCTTTAGAACTGGCAAAAAGTTTAGGGGCAGAGATTGTTTGGATAAAAGACGAGGATGTACCAAACGCCATCATAAGATATATTAAAAGCCATAACATAAATAAGATAATAATAGGAAAACCGAAAAAGTTTCCAATCTTTAGAGGTTCTATATTTAGAAAAATAGCTCAAAATACAAAATATGTTGATATATACATATTAGACCCGCCTATTGCCGAAGCAGAACTTTTTATACCGTCAAAAAAACGTATAAGCCTTCCTAAATTATATCTACCTAAACTTTACAATGTCTTTATCGGCTTGTTTCTTGTATTTCTCGCCACATTTATAGGGCTTCAGTTTAGAAGTTTTTTAAATCAACTAAATCTGGTATTTTTATTTTTGTTGGCGCTTAGTTTAGCAGCCGTGATGTTAGATACATACTCAACAATTTTTGCCACGCTAGTTAGTATAATTATATTTGATTATTTCTTTATTCCGCCCTATTATAGTTTTGCAATATCTGATATAAACTATTTCCTATCTTATACGGTTTTCGCTGTAATGATAGTGTTTATAAATCTTCTTTCAGTAAGACTGAAAAGGAATCTAAAGCAACTCCAAAAAAGCGAGGAAAAAAGCAATGTTCTTTTTGAGCTTAGCAGAAAACTGCTTAGGATAAATTCAAAAGAAGAATGTATATCCATTACCGTAAGATATGTAAAGATTTTCGTAGAAGACGTGGCGATATTTCTAAAAGACAAAGAGAATATACATATCCAAGCAGTAACAAAGAATATGAACATAAACGAACGAGTCAAAACAATAGTCCAGTGGTGTATAAAAAATAAAAAACCAGCTGGATTTTCTACGCAGACCTTCTCAGAAGACCCGTATTTTTATATGCCACTTATCTATAAAGACGACATATATGGAGTAATGATTTTTGATATGTCTAAAAGCAAAGAAACGGATTATGAACTCATATCTATCTTAGAAGCTATAGCAGATTTATTTACCGCTAGTATAGTAAAATATGTTTAGAGATATTATTGGTTTAAAGCCGTTAGTGTAGTAGGAACGTTGTTGGCGGTACAACTAAGGTAACTATAGTCTGAAGCTGTAGCGCTTGATATCGTGCATAAAAGACCCAAAGAGTTAAAAGCGTTTGATACAGCTTGAATATATTCATTTGGTATTTGGCTTGTAACAATTGTAAAAGAAGTGCTAGTAGAAAGATAAGACCACGTAGTAGCCCAGGGCCCTATAAAATGAAGCAAAGCGCAGCAATTGGCAGGGTTTGACGGAGGATGCGAGTTCCAATCACATGTGCCTTGAGCACCATTTAAGCTATACCATGAGTTCCCGTCTGTGCAAGATATTTGTGGATAAGCCCCAAGCACATCGTAGTAATCTTTCAAACCCAAAACAAACGTCCTTGCTTTATAAGAATAATTTTGCTCATGAGTAGTAGCGTTGATAGTCCTATAGCCTATAAATACCGCTCCCAAAAATATGCTAACTATAGTAAGCACAAGCAAAAGCTCTATGATAGAAAAGGCGAGTGGCCCAAAGGGCTTATTAGAATGCACATTTTTTAAACTGCCTAGTGGCCCAAAGGGCTTATTAGAATGCACATTTTTTAAACTGCCTAGTGGCCTCGCAATAGGCTTATTGGGATGCATGGTCTTTAGCTTCAAGCTTTTCA
>PNJC01000083.1 GCA_002878215.1 Hydrogenobaculum sp.
GAAGAATATAGTTAGTTTTGAGTGGGAGAAGGTGTAAAGAGTAGAAAAAGAATTATGATGCTTGGCATAGATTACGGAACAAAAAAGATAGGACTTGCTTTAGGAGATAAAAATCTAAAGATATACAAACCCTTTAAGATAATACAAAACGATAAAAATCTGATAGAAAATCTAAAGAAAATAGTAAAATCCTACCGCGTAGATTTGATAGTGCTTGGATACCCACTCACACCCTCTGGAAAAGAAGGCCAAAGGGCTAAAAAGGTAAAAAAGTTTTATGAGCTTTTAAAAAAAGAGTTAAACATAGAAATAGTATTACAAGATGAAAGATACACAACTCTTGAAGCTAAAAGCTTAAGCGATGAAAAAGAGATAGACCACATAAGCGCCTATATAATATTAAAAGAGTATGCAGAAAACCTCTAAACAAATATCTTTTATAATTTTTGGCACTGTGCTTATCTTTGGTTTCTGGCTTTTAAGACCTCATATAGTAAATAAAACAATAGATATATACGGGCTAAACAAAGAAGAGGCTATAGACAAAATATCAAAAGACGGCATAGCAAACAAATACATATTGGAAGCTCTTCTTGATATTACACACGCTCATATAAAATATGGAGAGTATAGGTTTAAAGGGCTTGTGAGCCCTTTTGAAGTGTATAGAAAGCTAACAAGAGGAGAGTTTTTGCTTCATAAAATCACAATACCAGAAGGTTTTGATATATACGATATAGCAAATAGACTTCAAGAAAACGGCATATGCTCTAAAAAAGCGTTTTTAAAGTACGCCAAAGATAAATCTTACGCCAACAAGCTCGGTCTAAAATCAGATGGTTTTGAAGGATATTTGTTTCCAGATACATATTTTTTTTACAAGCATGAAAACCCAAAAGATATAATATACATGATGTATCAGGATTTTAAAGAAAAGATGAAAGAAAATCATTTAAAACCTACCAAAGACCAGATTATAATAGCTTCTATAGTGGAAAAAGAGGCTAAGTATTTGAAAGATAAACCGCTTGTAGCATCTGTAATATACAACAGACTTAAAAAAGATATGCCACTTCAGATGGATTCTACCGTGGTTTATGCTTTGAAAATAGAAGAAAAATGGAACGGCACTCTCACCAAGAAAGACCTTTCCATAAAAAGCCCCTATAACACATATCTTGTAAAAGGGCTTCCGCCAACCCCTATTTGCAACCCCGGTATCAACTCTATAAAAAGCGCCATATACCCTGCAAAATCTAATTACCTTTACTTTGTGAGCGATAAAGCTGGCAATATCTATTTTAATAAAAGCCTAAAAAACCATATAAAAACTGTAAAAAAAGTGGAAGGATAACATGAACGCAAAAGAATTTTTAGAAAAAGTACAACTAAATCAAAGAATACCTACTTCTACCCTTATCGTATCCACAAAAAAAGACGTAGAAAAACTAGCTCTCTCTTATGCAAAGGGTATTCTCTGTGAAAAAAAGCACCCGTGGGGCTGCGGAGAGTGTTACAGTTGTAAGATATTTTACGAAAAGCATCCAGACTTCATGTGGATAGGAAAAGAAAATTCTATAAAGATAGATGACGTAAGAGAAATATCAAATTTTGCCAACCTAAAACCAAACTACAGTCCACACAAAGTATGCCTTATAACAAACGCGCAAAACATGTTAAAAGAAGCCTCAAACGCCCTTCTGAAAACCTTAGAAGAACCGCCTTCTTACCTAAAATTTATCATCACCGCAGATTCTCTGTCAAGCATAATACCTACGATAGTATCAAGGTCTATTGTTTTAGAGCTTTTTGAAAGAAAAACTTCAAAACACCCTCTATGCGACAAGCTTATCTCAAAACGCTTTTATGAAACTATCCCTCAAATAGACAACATAAAAGATGTTAAAGAGAAAGAAGAGCTTTTAGATTGCTTAATAGAAAAGCTAGAGCAACATATGTTAAAAATTGGCTTCAACGAAGATATAGACAAGGCTATTAAAAGCTTAAACACTACCAAAAGAGCACTTTCAAGAGGAATAAGACTAAGCCTTTGGCTTACCACTATATTAAGCCCTATAGTAGATGAGCAATTCTAAGTTATATCATTGTAAAATATCAAAAAAGAAGTTTATTATTTCTATATGAAAGTTGAACCTAAGACAACAATAAACTTTAACACAGACAAGGAAAAAAAAGATAGAAAAAAGAAAGCCCTCTCTCGTATTGTTGAAAATAGTAAATATTTTAAAAACGTAGAACAAAACATTACTATACAGATAGCAAAAGCTTCAAAAATGAATGATATATAGCAGAATTTTTATTGATGCTAATATATTAATAGATTTATTTTTCGAAAATAGACCATACAGTTTTTACTCTAAATCAGTTTTAGAATATTTGATAGAAGCGTCTTCAACCTTATATACAAGCTCGGATTTGATAACAACTATTTATTATTTAATGGCAAGAGAAAACAAAAATAAATCTATCGCTTTAGAAAACATATCAAATCTTTTAGAAATTATTGATGTTATAATACCTTTTTCACATTTAGAAATAAAAGAATCGATAGAGCTTATGAATAAGGACAGCAATTTTAAAGATTTTGAGGACACATTACAATATTATCTAGCAAAATCCAATAATTGTGATTTAATTTTAACAAACGACAATGATTTTTATTCACCAGACATATATAAACTTGATGCGAAAACTATGTTTCAAAACATCAGCAATTCATAATTTTAAGTATGGTATAATATCAATATGAATGCAAATCAAGATATAGGTGGGGTTTTTAATTTACTTTGGTTTTTGTTTATATTTTTCTTTGTAGTATGGCCTTTTTGGAAAAGAAGCCTTTTAAATAGAGAAAGAGAGGCAATGATAAGGCTTATAGAAAAAAAATATAACGCTAGAGTCATCACGATGATTCATAGACAAGAGGGGTTGTCATTTTTTGGATTCGCCTTTATGAAATTTATAAACATAGAAGACTCTGAACAGGTGCTAAGAGCCATAAGAATGACTCCAGAAGATATGCCTATCGTTATGATACTTCATACCCCTGGGGGATTGGCGTTGGCTGCCTCTCAAATAGCTAGCGCCTTGGCAAGACATAAGTCAAAAGTTATGGTCATAGTTCCTCACTATGCTATGAGCGGGGGAACTTTGATAGCGCTTTCCGCCGATGAGATAGTGATGGACCACAACGCCGTTTTAGGGCCCGTTGACCCACAGATAGGGCAAATGCCAGCTGCTTCTATATTAAAGGTGCTTGAGACGAAAAAACCAGAAGATATAGACGATGAAACCATGATAATGGCCGATGTGTCTAAAAAAGCTATTGAGCAAATGAAAAGCTTTGTATATGAGCTTTTAAAGAAAAAAGGACATTCTGATGAGGTTGCAAAAAAGATAGCAGAGGATTTATCCACTGGCAAATTTACGCATGATTATCCTCTTGATGTAGACAAGCTAAAAGCTATGGGCTTAAACATAAACACCGATGTGCCAGAAGAGGTTTATGAGCTTATGGAACTTTACGACCAACCCACCAACTCTCAGGTACCATCTGTCCAATACATACCTATTCCTTATAAAACCGCCCAACAAAAAAAATAATGCTTTTAAGATTTATAACAAAGCGCTTTTTGCTTGCTATATTCTTGGTTTACCTATCTATTCTAGCAATATTTTTTATATATCAAATCTCAAATTTTTTTATTACATATCATATGAAAAGCCCAAAAATACTTTTTCAAACAATATTAAACTTTTTACCGATAGTACTTTTTTACACTGCTACTATCAATGTATCCATATCGGTTTTTGTATCAAGTCACTACTTAAAAAGGATAAAGATGTTTTTGGTGCCTCAAAGCTTTGGAATACCGATAAGCTATATATTTAAGCCCTTTATCGTAGTAAGTCTTTTAGTATCTTTTGGAAATTTGATATTAAACGAATTTTTTATACCAAACGCCACAAAAGAACTAAAATACATAGAGCACGTCTATAAAAAAAATCAAAAATACGAGCTTGGAATAGCTAGAAATCTCTGGATAGCAAAAGAAAAAAACAACGAAAAAACCTTCATAGGAACATCTTTAGCCACGTCAAACGGCTTATTTTACAACATAAAAATTATAAATGTCAAAAACGACAAATTTAACTATATAATAAAAGCTAAAAAAGCTGTAGTAAAAAACGGTTACATGGATTTAGAACAAGGAATAGAAACATCTTTTAGCCCATTTAAAGAGACGTATTTTCAAACATTACACCTTAAAACAGAAATAGATCCAAAAGACTTGAACCTTTGGATAAAAACTCCAGACGAGCAGTCTCTTACAGAGCTTGTCAAAACCGCTATCGTAATGAGGAAAGAAGGATTAAACACGTTTCCATATATATCAACGTTTATATTTAAACTAGAATTCTCTTTTTTGCCTTTTCTGATGGTGTGCATAGCGTCTTTTTATATAGCTAAAAGCCAAAATACGATAGATTGGTATAAGGCTTTTTTATGGCATGCTTTTTTATTTGGTATAGGTATAGCAATACCTTACAGCTTATCTTCCAAAACAAACATAAATCCCACGTTTTTTGTATTGATATTCATATTTATGAGTTTTTACGCTTTAAAAAGAATTTTTGATATACAAAGAGCAAACTGGTTTTAAAGTTTATTCAGCTTCTTCAAGATGTCTGGAAGCTTCAGCAAAGATACGTAAACTCTTTTCCACTTGTTCCACTCTATAGATGGTAGGTTTGCACCGTAAGTGTTGTTTGAGGGAAGATCGTAGGCAACGCCAGATTTTGCCGCTACTTTTACGTTTGAGCCTATATTTACGTGGTCCGCCACTCCCACTTGTCCAGCAAGTATTGAATTATCCCCTATGTTGACGCTACCCGAAAGTCCCACTTGAGATACCAAAAAGCAGTTTTGACCAATCTTACAATTGTGTCCTATCATCACTAGGTTGTCTATTTTTGTAGATTTACCTATAATAGTGCTATCAAGAAGCGCTCTATCTATAGTGGTATTTGCCCCTATTTCTACATTATCTTCTATAATAACGTTTCCTATATGGTTTAGTTTTTTAATGCCTTCTGGCCCTACAGCGTATCCAAATCCATCAGCCCCTATCACAGCCCCTGAATGTATTATTACATTTTTACCTATAACGGTATTCTTGTATATATGGACTCCGCTATACAAAACACTGTTATCTCCTACAATAGTGTTATCTCCTACATAAGTAAAAGGATATATTAAGACGTTATCACCTAAGCTTACATTTTTACCTATATAAGAAAAAGGGCCTATATAAACATTTGTTCCGACAGATACACCTTCTTCTAAAAAAGCCTTGTCCGATATTCCTCTTGGTTTTTCGCTTTTATAAAGAGCATCAAGGACTATAGCCATTGCATATTTTAAATTTTGCACCTTTATGAAGTTTGGAGCTTGTAAGTCCATCTCTGATATATAAACTATATCTTGTTTAAAAGTTATATCTTTATGTTTTTCATCCACAAACACTATGGTATTTGGCTTTTGAGATGAAACAGAACTAACACCGATGATGTCTATGTCAACAATGTAGTTTGAAACGCCCCCAAGCAAGGAGGCTATTTCAGATAATTTCATTTGTGTGCGCTATCTAAGGTTTTTATAATAGATGATGTTATATCGAGATTGCCAGTATAAAGCATTTGGTTGCAGTCAAAAACCCCATCTAAGTTATGAGATTTTGCATAAGATGTAACCGCATTTTTAAGCGCTTCGGTAAACTCTTTACCTGCCTTTTCCTGCATAGCTTGAAGTTCTTTTTGAGCGTCTTGCTGATATTCCAAAGCTTTGAACCTTACGTTTTCATATTCTTTAATCTTCTGTTTTTTGGCTTGCTTAGAGATAGCTTTGCTTTCTATTTCCTTTTGAAGGTTTTGAAGTTCTGCTTCGTAAGCTTGCAGCTTTTTACGTATCTCGTTCACCTTCTCATTTAAAGACTTGCCAAGGGATTTAGCAAAAGTAGATTTTTGCATTACCTCTTGAGTATCCACACATGCAAAACCACCAGCGTAAGAAGAAGCCGATAAAACAGACAAAAGCCCCAAAGCTAATACTGAAGCCTTTAGCGTCTTTTTAAGATTTTTCATTTTTGCCTCCTTTTAAAAATTAAAAATATTTTACCACATTTCTTTAGGTATCATAGATTCTATTTCACCGGCGCTTAAACTAACAAGCGTATTATCTTTCTCAATCACTATACTGCCGTCTTTGTCTACCTCTTTTAAAATCCCAGATACTTTTCCATCGTTTGCCGTTATAAATTTGTTTTTGTAAAGAAGGTTGTCGTTTATAATATTTCTAAAATCTTCAAACCCGTAAGAATTAAAATATTCTATATCATCATAGAAAAAATCAAAAAACGTCGTAAGAAAGTGCTGTTTTGATACATACTTTCTTGTAAAAAGCTTTAAAGATATAGCCCTGTCCGATATGTCTTGAGGAAAATCCTCTTGGTTTAAATTTACACCTATACCTATTATGCTATTCTCCCTTATTCTCTCTACCAAAATACCTGCAACTTTTCTTGGCTTTTCCAATAAAACGTATATGTCGTTTGGCCATTTTATATATGGGACTATATCGTAAAGATGCTTGATGGTCTTAAAAAGAGATACACCAACTACCAAAGATAACGGCTCTATGTTAATATCTTTCTTTAATATACTAAAATAAAGCCCATCTTTTAAAGAAGAGTACCATACATGGCCATATCTCCCGCGACCTTTGTATTGGGAGTTGGCTACAACACAGATATTATCTGATAGTTCGTTTATATGGCTTTTAATATAATCTTGAGTAGAATCTATACTATCAAACCATATAAGCTTCA
>PNJC01000055.1 GCA_002878215.1 Hydrogenobaculum sp.
CTATGTTAAAATGTAAATCATTGATATAATGAAGTTTATATTTATATTCTAAATTTATGAGTTTTTTCCAGTTAAAAACACACTTAAAACCAGCCGGAGATCAACCAAAAGCTATTGATAAGTTGTTATCTAACTTTGAAGCTGGAGCTAAGGCCCAAGTGCTTCTTGGAGCTACAGGTACTGGTAAAACTTTCACCATAGCAAACATTATAGCAAAATACAAAAAACCAACGCTTGTATTGGCTCACAACAAAACATTGGCAGCACAGCTTTACAGAGAGTTTAAAGAACTTTTTCCAAACAACGCTGTAGAGTATTTTATATCCTACTACGATTATTATCAACCTGAGGCTTACATACCAGAGAAAGATCTTTACATAGAAAAAGATTCTTCTATAAACGATATACTTGATAAATACCGTCATAGTGCAACAAAATCCGTTATTGAAAGGGCTGATACAATAGTAGTAGCCTCTGTATCCTGTATATACGGACTTGGTTCTCCAGAACACTATGTAAACATGCGTATTCAGCTTTTAAAAGGACAAAAGTTAGACCCGTTAAAATTATCACGTCAATTGGTGGAGATAGGCTATGAGAGAAACGATTTCTCTTTCAAAAGAGGGACATTTTCCGTAAGAGGTGGGGATTCCATTGAGATAGTGCCTTCTCACGCCGATGATATTGTTATACGCATAGAGTTTTGGGACAATGAAATAGATTCCATAAAAGAGCTTGATTTGTTAAATAGGCATGTTGTAAGAGAAACAGATTATACAGTTTTATTTCCAGCTACCCACTACGTAGCTCCAAAACCAGCCCTTATGGAAGCTATAGAAAAGATAGAAAAAGACCTAAAAGCGAGAGTTGACTACTTTAAGGCTCAAGGTAAGGAAATAGAGGCCCAAAGACTGTTGCAAAGGACTATGTACGATATAGAAATGATAAAAGAATTAGGACATTGCAAAGGCATAGAAAATTATTCTAGATATTTTGACGGTAGAAAGGAAGGAGAGCCTCCTTTTACACTGCTAGATTATATGCCAGAAGACTTTCTGCTTATAGTAGACGAATCTCACGTCACAATACCACAGGTAAGAGGCATGTACAACGGAGATATATCAAGAAAGCAGAAGCTTGTGGATTACGGTTGGAGGCTTCCTGCTGCTTTGGACAATAGGCCTCTTAAGTTTGATGAGTTTTTAAGAAAAATAAATAAAGTTATATTTGTATCAGCTACACCAGGAGATTGGGAAATAGAATTCTCAAAAGGCGTCATAGTAGAACAGATAGTAAGACCCACTGGTCTTTTGGATCCAGAAATAGAGGTAAGGCCAACCACAAATCAATTGGAGGATTTGATAAAAGAGATTTTAAAAGTAAAAGCTAGAAACGAGAGGGCTATAGTTTTAACTACCACAAAAAGGCTATCAGAAGATGTAGCGGATTATCTCACAGAAAGACGAATCAAGGCAAGGTATCTTCACTCTGATTTAGATGCTATAGAAAGGGCAAAGGCAATAAAAGAACTTAGAGAAGGCTCAATAGACGTTATCGTTGGCGTAAACTTGCTTAGAGAAGGCATAGATATGCCTGAGGTTTCTTTGGTGGCTATATTAGAAGCCGATAAAGAAGGTTTTCTAAGAAGCACCACATCACTTATACAAACCATAGGTAGAGTAGCAAGAAATGTAAATGGGAAAGCCATACTTTACGCCGACCGCATCACAGAATCTATGAAAAAAGCTATAGACGAAACCAACAGAAGAAGAGAAATACAAAAGCGCTACAACGAAGAACACGGCATAACACCAAAATCAATTATAAAACCTGTTAAAGAGCTTCTTAGCATAGAAGACTTAGACTATGTAAAAGTGCCTGATTCTATACCAAAGGGTATTAAGACAGAAAAGGACTTGATAGAACGTTTAAACAAGTTAGAAAAGATGATGTGGGAAGCCTCGAAGAAGTGGGAGTTTGAGAAAGCTGCCAAGATAAGGGACGAGATAAATGAACTTAAAAAGGTGGCTGGTCTTTTTTAAGCTTTTAATATGAAAAGCCCTAAACTCTTTTTATCAGACATAGACGGGGTTTTAACAGACGGAAAGCTTTATTATACAAAAAATGGAGAGGAGATAAAAGCCTTCAACGTATTGGACGGACTTGGCATAAAACTTCTTCAAAACGCTGGCATAAAATTCGGAGTTATCTCCGGAAGACATTCAGAGGCGCTTTTAAATAGATTGCGAGAGTTGGATATAAGAATAATCTATACTGGAAATCATCATAAACTTGATATTTACAACAATATAAAAGCGGACTTAAATTTAGAAGATGAAGAGATTTGTTATATGGGGGATGATTTAGTGGATATACCAGTCTTAAAGCGAGTTGGTTTTAGCTTCGCCCCTTCTAACGCCCATCCTTTTGTGAAAAGCTTTTGCAAATATATAACAAAAAAACAAGGTGGGGATGGTGCCTTAAGGGAAGCCATAGAGCATATTCTTGATTTGACCGGAAAGCTATCTCACATATTAAAGTCTTTTGATATTTAACTTATTATTTAATAAAATCTTAAAACTTATGATATAATAAATATAAAAGGAGGATTTTATGAAAATAGCTTTTTGTGAGTTAGAAGGCTGGGAAATGCCTTATATAGAAAAGTTCTTAGAAGAAAATAATTTGGAGCTCGTATGCTTTTCAAATGAAACGATAGATAAAGTAGATATTCCCGATGACGTAGAAATACTTAGCGTTTTCATTTATTCTAAAATCACCAAAGACGTGATAGATAAATTGCCTGATTTAAAGCTTATAGCTACTCGGTCTACAGGCTTTGACCACATAGATGTAGCTTATGCAAATTCCAAAGGAATAACGGTGTGCAACGTTCCTTCTTACGGTGAAGAAAGCGTATCAGAATACACCATAATGCTTATGTTAGCTTTAGCAAGAAAACTAAGGGAAACCATAGATAACGTAGAAAAAGGTATATACAAAACATCAAACCTAAGAGGTATAGAGTTAGCTGGCAAGACTTTAGGCGTAATCGGCACTGGTAGGATAGGCGCAAGGACTGCATTGCTTTCAAAGTGTTTTGGCATGAATGTAATTTGTTATGACGCAAAACAAAATCAAGCACTTTTAGATGCAGGCATAAAGTATGTGGCTTTCGATGAACTTTTATCTACATCGGATTTTATTACTTTACATGTACCTTATATACCTTCAACACATCACCTTATAAACATGGATAACATAAAGCTTTTCAAAAAAGGAAGCTTTCTTATAAACACATCAAGAGGAAAAGTGGTAGAAACAGAAAGCGTAATATATGGATTAAAACAAAAAATTTTATCTGGAGCTGCCATAGATACTTTTGAATCAGAGGAAGTGGTGATGGAAGAACATCTTCTATGGGATGCAGAGTTATCTGTAGAAACCCTTAAGAAAGCATTAGAGATAAACTACCTTCTCAAACATCCAAACGTCATTATAACGCCTCACAACGCTTACAATACAAAAGAAGGGCTTCAAAGGATATTAAACACCACCTTTGAAAATATACAATCTTTCCTAAAGAATCAACCTAAGAATGTTGTCAAATAGCATTTGGCTTTTAAAATGACTGATAAACCAATTTTTAGTATAATATAGTTGTGAAGTCAAAGTATTTTAAGCTGGGTCTGTTCCTTCTTTTAAGCGCAGTAGCTTTTGCTTTCATGGCAATAAGTTTTAGCGGCATAAGATACTTTTTTGAAAAATCAAACAAATACGAGGCATTGCTTGACGATGTACATGGGTTAAGCGTTGGGGCAGAAGTAAGGGTAAACGGTGTAAAAGCAGGTAGAGTTGAAAAGATTAGCTTCAGGAACGGCAAAGTTTTGGTGGTTTTTTCTGTAAAAAAAGATATCCCTATATATAAAGATGCTGAAGTATCAATAGGCACTCTTGGACTCATGGGAGATAAATACGTATCTGTAGAAGAAGGACATTCTATATACGGTGAACTCCCGCCAAACAGTATGATAGAAAATGTTGGGGTATCTTCGGATACCGAGTCCCTTATCAAAAACTTAAACGATACCGCTAAGAACTTTTCTGTAGTAGCCTCTAATTTAGCCAGCATAATATCTCAAAACAGAGACCAGATAGAAGGTATAATCCAAAACCTGGATGCTCTCACTAAAAACCTAAACACCATGATAGCCCAAAACCAAGACACATTAAGGCAAACCATATCAAATTTAGATATGCTCACTTATCAACTAAATCTTACACTTCCTCAAACTATAGCTGATATAGATAGAACTGCGAAGAATTTAGCTCAAATAACTGGGCAAAACAAAGAAGACATAAGGGCTCTTGTTGAGAATTTAAAAGCTCTTTCTTCTACCCTAAAAGATCAAACACCCGTCTTGATGGCTAATTTAAATACTTTATCTCAAAATCTAAACACACTCGTGGTTGAAAATCAAAACGGTATTCACTCTTCTGTAAAGAATTTTGCTGAGCTTTCTAAAAGCTTAAAACAAAGCTCCGATGAGCTAAACCAAATACTGGCAAAAATAAATACTGGCCAAGGCACATTGGGTAAGTTGGTAAATGATAAAAGTTTATACGCAAATGCAAACAATGCTCTTTCTGCATTCTCACACCTTGGCAAAATCGTCAACAGATCAAACCTTTATATAGGTGGTAGATTTGAACTCTTCAGAGCTGGCCAATCAAAAGGTATACTATCTTTAAAATTTCAACCCAACAACCACCAGTACTATCTCTTTGAAATTGTTGGCAACTCCATGGGTAGAGTTACAACCCAATACATAAACAACAATCCTCAAACTATATACGAGTATAAGCCAGAATATACACTACAATACGCAAGAATTTTTAAAGACCCGTTCTTTAGGCCAGGGAAATCCTATTTTGTAGTGAGAGGAGGTCTTAAAGAATCTACTGGAGCAGTAGGGTTTGACTACATATACAACAATAGACTCACATTTACAAGTGACTTATGGAATTTTGGAAGAAAAGATTATCCAAATATGCCAAATCTAAAACCAGATTTACAAATAGGCGCCACTTATCAAGTTTTTGGTCCTCTTTTCGTAAGGGGCGGGATAACGGATATATTAAACAGCCAACTTACAGGTGGCTTTATAGGTGCAGGACTTATGTTTACGGATAATGACCTAAAGTATCTATTAGGTGCTGTGAAAATACCTTAACTATACCAATCTTCTAACACATCTTTTAGTATAGCTTCTGACGGGTTTTCTTTTGGAATTAAAAGCCTTTCCATTTCTTCAAGTATTTCAATACGTTTTTCATACATGTTGTCTTTAGTTTTGTTTTGCTTGCTTTTAATCAAATGGTCTAATATATTCTTAAAAGCCTCAAAATTATCTACCTTGTAAGCGTATTCTAAGGCTAAGTTGCCTATACGATTCAACGGCTGGTGAGCTTTTGAGTCAAAAAATATCAGAGGTTTTCCAGTAGCTATAGGATACTCCACCAAAAACGAAAGCCCGTCTGTAAGCATAGCATCGGATTTAGAAAATGTAGAAAAATAATCTCCCCCAGTGTAGATTTCGACATTTTCCATGTTACTAAACTCTTCAAGCCATTTATCGTATTCTTCTTTATGCATAATTTGATGTTCCATCAAAGATCTTCTCAAAAATGGATGTGGTTTAAAAATAATTTTTATATGCTTGTTCTCTTCTGCTAACCTTGTTATATCTTGATAGATTTTATGAAAAACTCCAAAACCAAGCCATCTTTGAGCTACGCTATGATGAGGTGCCCATATCAAAGTAAAAGTATACTGAGAAGCTTCTTCTTTTTGTTTTTCTCTAAGATATCTTAACTTGTATAGCTTGGTACTACCGACAACTTTAACGTTTCTGGCTTTTAATATCTGATGCTTTTCAAAATAACTCTTGTCCATATCCGTTTGAACATATATTTTATAAGCTAAATTATGGACGTAGGAGTTAAAGTGAAAATCATCTTGCTCTGGTTTAAAATGCTCTACCAGTGTAATTGGATAATAAGGAACATATAAAATCTTAGCAAACATAACATATGGTACTTTTAAAGCTAAGGGCCTATCGTTATCCCAAGGGCTTTGTATAAAAATATAATCTGGATTTAACCCTAAGAGAATATCAAGAGCATAATAAGTATTTTCAATATTAAAAGTTATATGCTCTATACCTTTGGTTGTTAGTTCTTTTGATATCTCATCGGCGCCTTCTGCTATCATTGCATCTTTAAAGTGGTTGTTTATAGCTATTACAATCGTATCTACTTTTTCGCAGTTTTTAAAAGCCCAATAAACATCTTCTATGTTATAAAAAGCCTGTAAATGATGTATTAAGAACACAACTTTTGGTTTTTTGCCAGAATTTATCTTTCTTGATATTGCGTATATACCTTGCTGTAACGTATGAAACTGTTGATAAGACTGGAAAAATAAATCGTTTTTCAGTTGTGTTATATTTGTTACTGTAAAATTTTCTAAATTATTCAAGCGTTCTATGATAGCTTTTTGATTATCTAGCAACTCTTGTAGTTTCTTTTTTATATCCTCTTCCACAGAAGTATTATAATAAAACATTATAAAAAGATTATAAAA
>PNJC01000146.1 GCA_002878215.1 Hydrogenobaculum sp.
TATAAGCAAGATTTTAGAATAGACATGATAGAGTATGCTTTAAGAGAGTTGAAAACGTCGAAGAGTTTATAAAGCTTGTAAAAGTCGGGAAACTTTAATTTTTATTCTGCTTTTTGAAGTATAATAATATAATGGCAAAAAGAGTGATACTTGCTTATTCTGGTGGTTTGGATACGTCTATCATAGTAAGATGGCTTACGGAAAGAGGCTTCGAGGTTATAACCTATACGGCAGATGTAGGGCAAAAAGAGGAACTTTCGGAAATACCAGAAAAAGCTAGAAAAGCCGGGGCGATAGAGGCTATAGTAGAAGACATAAGAGAAGAGTTTGCCAAAGATTTTTGTCTTCCAACTCTTAGGGCTTTGGCCTTGTATGAGGGCAAATATCCTTTGACAGCTTCTTTATCAAGGCCCCTCATATCTAAAAAGCTCATAGAATACGCCAAAAAAAGAAATGCAGATTACATAGCTCATGGGTCCACTGGTAAAGGAAACGACCAAGTGAGGTTTGAGGTCTCTGCGTGGGCTTTAAATCCAGATATAGAAGTGCTTGCCCCTGTAAGAGAATGGGAATTCAAATCTAGAGAACAAGAGATAGAATACGCTTTAAAATATCAAATACCCGTAAAAGCTACAAAAGAAAATCCTTACTCTATAGATAGAAATCTTTGGGGTGTATCTATAGAATGCGGTATTTTAGAAGACCCTTATCAAGAACCTCCAAAAGATGCCTATCAAATCACAAAAGACCCAGAAGAAGCTCCAAATACTCCAGAATACGTAGAGATAACGTTTGAAGAGGGAAAACCTGTAGCCGTAAACAATAAAACCTTTGATAACCTTTACAAGTTAATAGAGTATCTAAACGATATAGCCTCATTGCATGGAGTAGGGCGCATAGACATGGTAGAAAATAGGTTGGTGGGTATAAAAAGCAGAGAGATTTACGAAGCTCCCGGGGCTATGTGTTTGTATAAAGCTTACAACGACTTAGCATCTTTGACTTTGGACAAGTATACCTATCAGTATCTAATAGGCCATGTATCAAACACTTACGCAAACTTAGTATATGAAGGGCTTTGGTTTTCTCCTTTAAGGGAAGCTTTGGACGCTTTTAACAACAACATATCCAAATACATAAACGGTACAGTAAGACTAAAGCTATACAAAGGAAATATAGATGTGGTAGGAAGAAAATCTCCAAACGCCCTATATATTGAAGAGCTGTCCACATACACAGAAAAAGATGCTTTCGACCATAAAGCTGGTGCTATGTTTACAAAGGTTTACGGCTTGCCTTTAAAGGTTTTAGGTCGCGTAAAAGCTAGAAACCAAAAATAAGATGGAAAATGCCTACATAGAAAAAATTGTAGTTACAAACTTTAAATCTTACGGTACAGAAAAACTAGAAATACCCATAGGGGAGGGTTTTATAGGGATTGTGGGACCAAACGGAGCAGGCAAATCAAACATAGGTGATGCCATATCCTTTGGTCTTGGGCTTTCCACATCAAAAACCATGCGCGCTAAAAATCTTACACACCTTATATATTCAAAACAAGGCCAAAGAGAAGACTTTGCACAGGTGGATATATACTTTGCAAACCCTCAAATATTTGGATACGATGAGTTTATAGTTACAAGGATTATTTATAAAGATGGTAAAAGCGTATATAAACTAAACGGCAAGGTTATAAGGGAAAAAGATTTACATCTAATACTTGCAAAAGGCGGTATATACAAAGAAGGTTACAACATAGTATTACAAGGAGATATAGTAAAATTTGTCAAAATAACACCTTTAGAGCGAAGAAAAATAATAGAAGATGTAGCGGGTATAAGCGAATACGAACAAAAAAGACAGTTTGCTTTAGAAGAACTAGGAGAAGCAGATATAAAAATAAGAGAGTTAAAACCGCTTGTAGAAGAATTGGAGACAAATTTAGAAAAATTTGAGAAAGAGAAAGAAAGGCTTCGTCAATACAAGGCTTTAATCGAAAAAAAACATACGCTTGAATGTGTTTTGCTTTTAAAAGAAAAACAAAGCCTTTTAAAGGACTTACAAAAAACTTTGGAAGAAAAAGAAACTTTGGAAGCTAAAAGCTCAAAACTTTTGGAAACCATAGATATAAAAACAAAAGAACTAAAAGATGTAGAGCAAAAAATAACAAGTTTGCAAGAAACCCTTCTTCCTTATAGAGAATCGTCTGGTAAGTTATCTGCAAAGATAGAGTATATAAAAGAGCAAAAAGCCTCAAAAGAGCAAGAACTAAAAAAAGAACTATCTCACAAAGAAGACATTGAAAAAAAGATTGATTTTCTTGAAAAAGATTTGCTCAGTTTAGAAAAAGAGCTTTTAGAAGTAGAACAAGAAAAAATATCAAAAGAAAAAGAGATTTATAGCATAGAAAATGCAATCAAAGAAAAAGAAAAGGAGTTAAAAGCCACGGAAGAAAAGCTAAACCTATCACCAGAAGAGATAGAGGAAATAGAAAAAAAAGAAAAAGAGCTAAAAGCTGTGTTAGAACAAAAGAAAAAAGAATACCAACACTATGTAGAGCAAATTCAAGATATGTCTCAAAAACAAAATAGATACAAAGATGATATAGAAAGATTAAAAGCCGATTTACAAGCGTTAGAACAAAAAGACTCTATTGAAGAAAAACTAAAAACCTTTCAAAAAAATATAGAAGACGCAAGGCTTTCCATAGAGGCAATACAACAAACCATAGCCAAATACACAAGCTCGTTGACAGAAACAAAAAAAGAAATAGAGCAAATCATATCAGAAAAAGCAAGAATAGAGTCTCAGCTTAGATACAACGATGATGATACGTTTATCTTTCAAAATATAAAAGGTGTCTACGGCAAAGTAGAAGATCTTATAAGCCTAAAAGATGAAGAATACAAGATTGCTATAGAAGCATCAGCCGGTGGTAGACTTTCTTATGTAGTAGTGGAATCTGAAGAAATAGCAAAGCAGTGTATTGAGCTTTTAAAAAAACAATCTGACAAAAGGGTTAGTTTTATACCGCTAAACCGTATAAAAACCCAGTCGTTGCCACCTTACCCAAGACAGCGAGGATACATAGACTTTGCAGTAAAGCTTGTTGATTACGATAAAACGTTGGAAGCTGCTATAAGCTTTGTCTTTGGTGATACCCTTGTGGTAGAAAGCTTTGATGTAGCTAAAAGCCTACAAAACTACAGATGTGTAACATTGGAAGGAGAGGTATTTGAAAAATCTGGTGTTATTAGCGGTGGAAAAACAAAACAACACTCAAACATAGGTAAAAAAGCTCTTTTAGAAAAACTTGAATCTTTAAACGAAAAATACAGCATCTTAAAAGCAAAAGAACAACAGCTAGACCAAAACATCGGTAAGGCAAAGTCTTCGCTCATAGAAAAAGAGGGCATAATAGCAATAAATACAAAGTACATAAAGGATTTGGAAAATCAAAAAAAAGATACACTCTCACAAAAATCAAACATATTAGAGCGCATAAAAGCCGGCGAAGAATATATAGAGCATTTAGAAAACAAGAAAAAAGAACTTTTAGAGATGTTAGAACCTCTAAAAGAGGAAATCAAGTACATAGAAGAAAAACTAACAAACCTAGAACTTAGAAAAAAAGATATACTTTCTTACTATACAAGCAAAGAGATAAAACAATTAAAAGACACTATAGAGTCTTACAAAAAACTCCATTTAGATAAGACGAAAGAACTAAACGCCGTAGAATTAAAGAAAAATGACATTTCCAAAAATATAGAATATGTAAAATCATCTATAGACCAGAAAAAGCAAGAGCTTATCACCATAAATTCTCAATTAAAGAACTTAGAAGAAGAGTTAACGTCTTTAGAGCTTGAATTAAACAGCACAGAAGAAGAGTTGAAAGAATCAAATGCGATGTTTTACAAACTATACGAAGAGAAAGAGCTTTTAGAAAAAGATCAAAAAAATCTACAATCGGAGCTAGGCGGCCTCAAGTTAGAGCATGAGAGACTTTTAGAAGAGATTGGCTCTTTATCAAACGATATCACAAGAATCCAAACAAAGGTAGAATCCATAAACGATGCTCTAAAAGAAAAGCAATACGACGGTAAAATCTACGAAGAGCAAAATCAAAGTATATCAAAGATAAAAGAAGAGTTAGAACATACAAAGAAACTTTTAGAAAATATGACGGATATAAACTTAAAAGCTGAAGAAGAGTATGAAGAAACCCTAAATAGATTAAAAGATTACAAAGAAAAGCTAGAACAACTTATTAAAGATAAGCAAGCTATAAAAGCCATGATAGAAGAAATAGATAGAAAAAAGTACAACGCTTTTATGGAAGCTTTTAACAACATAAGAAAAAATTTCAAAGAAATATACAAAAAAGTGTCTTATCAAGGAAAAGCAGATTTATCTTTGGACAACGAAGAAGACCCATTTTCTGGCGGTGTTTCCATATTTGTAAAACCAAGAGGGAAGGATGTGCAGTATGTAGAGGCAATGTCTGGTGGAGAACAAACCCTGGCAGCCATGTCTTTAATTTTTGCCATACAAGAGTATAAACCTTCAGTATTTTACTACTTTGATGAGATAGATGCCCATTTAGATGAAGCAAACGCATACCTTCTTGGTCAAATGATAAAGGAAAAATCCAAAAATGTGCAATTTATAGTTGTAACTCTTAGAGAAAACTTAGCAAACTTTGCGGACAAGCTTATAGGAGTTACCAACAAAGATGGTATTTCAAAAACGCTTACCTTCAAATCCTTAAAAGAGGTATCCTAAGCTATATGCTATAATTAGATTTCATGTACAGATTTCAAAGAAAAAATGACGGTATTTGGCTTTTAGGAGAAAGTGAAGAGATAGAATTTAAACCCACAAAAATAGTATGCGTTGGGTTAAACTACAAAGCTCACGCTAAAGAATTAAACATGGATATACCAAAAGAACCCTTGTTGTTTCTAAAACCCACAAGCAGCATCATTCTAGACCAAGAATACATCTTATATCCAAAATCTTCTACAAGGGTTGACTACGAAGGAGAGCTTGCTATAGTGATATCAAAACAATCAAAAAAACTCTCTTACAAAGATGCGAAAGATGCAATATTGGGCTTTTCCATAGCAAACGACGTAACAGCAAGAGATTTGCAAAAAAAAGATATTCAGTTCACAAGATCAAAATCCTTTGATACATTTTGCCCCATAGGACCAACAATAGTAAAAGATATAGACCCATTTAACTTAAGCATAAAAACATTTTTAAACAACGAACTAAAACAGTCTGGTCATACCTCGGATATGATATTTGATGTATATGAGATTGTAAGCTTTATATCTTACGTTATGACTCTCTACCCACACGATATAATTATCACAGGTACACCGCCTGGTGTTGGTCCAATGCAAAAAGAAGACAAGGTAAGTATAGAGATAGAAGGAATAGGCATCCTGACAAACACTGTTAAAGAAGATGTGGAAAACTAAATTTGCACTTAGCATAATTATATTTTTGGTGATTCTTGCTATATTTGCTCCTTTTATAGCCCCATATTCATATAAAAAGCAATTCAGAGACTACGTGTTTGCCCCGCCTACCCATATACACATGTCTTTAAAAGGTTTATACATATACAGATTAAAACCTGTAAAATCTTTAACTAGAGCTTATAAAGAGGATAAGAACAAAATCTGTTATATAGATTTTTTTGTGAAATCAAAAAAGGATTTTAAGCTTTTTAGACCAAGCTGCGGACATATATTTTTACTCGGTACAGATGCTCTTGGAAGGGACGAATTTTCTAGGCTTTTATACGCTTTAAGAGTTTCTCTTGCCATATCTGTAATAGGTGCTATCACCACAATCACAGTAGGAACTTTGATAGGTAGCTTGGCAGGGTATGTAGGCGGATTTTTAGACAACATCGTTATGAGACTTGTAGAAGTTATGATGGCCATGCCCACATTTTATCTTATGCTATCCATAAGAGCGCTTTTCCCTCTTGATATATCTGGAGTTTATGTATTTGGAATGATTGTTTTTATATTGTCGTTTTTTGGTTTTGCACCGTTTTCAAGGATTATAAGAGGAATGGTGTTGTCCATAAGAGAATACGATTATGTAAATGTTGCAAAATTTTACGGAGCGAATCCCTTTTACATTATTTTCAAACATATTCTACCAAACATAAAAAGCTACATTGTTATAAGTACGGTTTTATCTATACCAGCTTACATAGTAGCTGAAGGTTCTCTTAGCTTTCTTGGACTTGGTATTCAAGAGCCGTATCCATCTTTGGGAAACATGCTACCAAAAAGCATATACATTATATTGCTATATCCTTGGACTCTGTCATCGGCTGTTGTAATATTTTTGCTTATAGTAGCGTTAAATCTCTTAGGAGATGGATTATCAGAGCGAGAATGAATGTAAAAATAACTCCCCTTGGCATATTTTATATAATCATAATGCTTCTTTTTGGTTTTGCTGCAATAAACACTGCCAACAATCTCCTTTACATGATTACATCTTTTATGATGGCTTTTATGATAATAAGCGGTGTTATATCTTACTACAATATAAAATTTTTAGAAGTAACGTTTGTGAAAGCTTATGATTTTTTTGCAAATGAACCAGGAATAGTAGTCTTGTCTATAAAAAATCGGAAGAACTGGCCCTCTTTTCTTTTAAATATATTTGTGGCAAAAGACTTACATAAAGATATAAAAAGATTTTTTAAAAAATATAAAACTTTTGAAGTACTGTATGAAAAATCTATTTTTATATTAAAAGCTAAAGAAGAAAAACAAATAGAGATTATATTAAGCTTTGAAAAAAGAGGCAATTACAAAGAGCTTGAGATTTACTTATCTTCTGACTTTCCTTTTGGTTTTGCGTATAGGGAGATGAAATATACAATCCCAGCTGATATATACGTATATCCAAATCCAAAACAATGCAAAACAAACGCGGCTCAATACAAATCAGAAAAAGGTTTTACAAAAACAAGCGAGGGACAAGAACTTTATCAAATAAAAGAATATCAAAGCGAGCACCCAAAATATATAAACTGGAAAGCCTCAGCCAAAGTGCAAAAGTTGATGGTAAACGATTTTTCAGATTTTATAAGCAAAGAAATCATACTAAGACCAGAAGATTTTGATATGGACTTAGAGCAAAAGCTATCTTGCATGAGTTTCATAGTGTTAGAAGCCTCAAAACAAAATGCGAAAATAGGGCTTGATTGGAATGGTTTTGTTATTCCACCTAGCGATTCTACGTTTCATTATATAAAAATTTTGAGATTCTTGGCTACGGCGTAAAAGTTGGCAACATGTTATAATTTATTGAAGATGGATTATTTAAAGCATCTTTTTAGTAGCGATTTTATATTGGTAGCTGGGGTATTTGGCATTTTATTTTACTTTTTATACGATGCCATAAGAAGGAAAAAATGGGGATGGGCTATTTTCTTAGCTATTTTACCCCTTGGCTTTATAAGCGTTCCGTTATATATTTTATTTGGATTTAACGATGGAGCAAAAAGTGAAGATAGAAACGATAGCAACAAAACCAATTGACGAAAACTGTACCGTTATAAAAAACGAGGAAACAAAAGAAGCCATTGTTGTAGACCCGGGCTCAGATATAGAAAACATATTAGAAGCTATAAAAGACTTCAAGGTGGTGGCTATACTAGCCACGCACGGGCACTATGATCACGTAGGACAAGTAGCCACATTAAAAGAAATATACAACGCACCTTTTTACATAAATAAAGAAGATGAATTTTTGCTAAAAGACGAGATTCTTCCGGGCTTTTCATTGTATCTAAACGCAAAAACACCACCAAAGCCTGATTTTTACCTAAAAGACGAAGACAAGCTAAATATAGCTGGAATAGACATAGAGGTTATCCACACACCAGGCCATACCCCAGGAGGATGCTGTTTTTACATAAAATCTCAAAACACCCTTATAGCTGGAGATACGCTTTTCAAAGGAGGCGTTGGAAGAACAGATTTACCTGGTGGTTCTTGGGAAAAGTTAGCCTCGTCTTTAAAAAAGATTTTTTCTACTTTTCCAAAAGATACAAAGGTTATATGCGGGCACTATCAAGACACAACGTTAGAGCATGAGTTAAAATTTAATCCATTCCTTAGGGGCTTATGGTGAAGACTATAGTAGGCCTATACGCTGGAGAGATATTTGCAATAGTTTTTATAGTCTCTTATGTGCTTTTTAGAAAGCTAGAATCCAAAAACTTAGCCGGAAGAATATATGGACAAATACTTTGGAGATTTTATAAAATAGCCATTTTAGAACTTTTGTTGGTATTTTTTCTAAATATCAGCCTCTATACGTTTTTTATGATTTTGGGACTACTGGCAAATATATATTTGTCTTATTATACTAAAAGCCTAAAACAAAGCATAGGAGATATAGATAAAATAGATATAAACGACCCTAGAAGGGGGAAATTTAGAAAAGTTTCTAAGGCATCTTCTTTTATGCTAATTTTAAATATGATTTTAGCTATTATCTACTTGTTAAAATGATAGGAGAGTTCGAACTTATAAAAAAACTTACCGCAATACTTGAAGACAATAGCATAGGTGATGATACTGCTTACATTAACATAGACAACAAAGTTAGTTTAAATATTACTTGCGACGCTTTTTTAGAAGATGTGCATTTTTTAAGACGATATCCGCCAGAATCCATTGGCTTTAAATCTATATCCATAAACGTATCAGACATAGTGGCAAACGGCGGTAAACCTCTTTATAGCCTTATCTCTCTTATGATACCAGATGATATAGACGAAAGATTTATAGAACGCATTTACGAAGGAGTGAAGTCCGCTTCTTTGTTTTACAATCTAAAAATAGTTGGTGGTAATATATCAAAATCTTCAAAACTGGGTATAGATGTATTTTTAATAGGTGAAGTAGATAGGTTTGTTTCAAGGGCTGGTGCAAATGTAGGTGATGATGTAGTAGTAAGCGGGACTCTTGGAGATTCGTATGCAGGTTTTAAGCTTTTAACATCAAAAAAACAATATGAAGAGTATGAGCTAAGGCTAATAGAGAGGCATTTAAGACCAACTGCCAGAATAGACTATATAAACCATATACGCAAATACGCTAGTGCCTCCATGGATATATCCGATGGACTATCTTCTGATTTATGGCATATTGCAGAGCGCTCAAACGTTGTAATAGATATAGATTTAAACAAAATACCTATTTCTCGTGAGCTTAGACTTTACGCTTCAAAAGAAAATCTAAACCCTTACGACTTGGCTTTATCTGGCGGCGAAGATTATCAACTCTTGTTTTGCCAAAAAAAAGAACACTTTAACCCGTTTTTAGACAACACTGTGATAGGACAAGTAGTAGAAAAAGGTAAAGCCTTGGTGCTTGTAAATGGAAAAGAGCTTGAAAGAACAGGTTTTGACCACTTTAAGAACCGACAATAGATTTTACAATATCAAAGAACATTTAAGAGATGTACTTTTAAAAGAAGTCTCAAATATATATAAACCAAATATCCACTCACCTCATACAAACCAAACCAATCTATACGATGAATACTACAACGAGTTTTATCACAGCATCACTACAGGACCTTTAGAAGAAGCATACAGCAAGTTTGTAAACCCTGTTTTAGGGTTTTTAAAAGAAAAGAGTGTTATAAACGTATTAGACATAGGCTCTGGAATGTTTGTAAACTCTGGAGTATTGGCTTACGAGCTTCTAAAATTAAATAAAACTATAAATATAGTAAGTATAGATAAAAAACTTCCACCTTTTATAGCTCTAAATCATGCATCTGATGAGATAAGATATTTGCTCTATGAAAGCAATTTTTCTGTAAAAAGCAGTCGTTTAACGTGGCAAGTGATTTTGAAAGATGCAAGGACGATTAAAACAAACACGATGTTTGATATCATACTACACGATGGATTTTCACCCTATAAAAATCCGTCTTTATGGACACTGGATTTTTTGTATATACTTTATAAAAGCTTAAAACAAGAAGGCATTTGGATAAGCTACACATCAAACAAAAGCGTGCAATCTTCCCTTAATTTTCTAAACTTTAAAATAGATTTCGTAGAACCTGTGGGACGAAAAAGACCCTCTATGATGGCTTTTAAAACAGCTAAACATAAATCAAACATAGACTTGCAAAACCCTTACGCTATACCTATGAGAGATATAACCCTTAGTGCTGACGAGGACAAAATAATATCTGATTATTTTATAAGGGTTTATATCCTAAAATCCAAATACTATTCACCTTCAAAAGATTGAAGTTCTTCCATCAACGATTTTACTTGATGCATGATAGCTCCTAGCAAAGATTCCACAGAAGAGTTCCAATAAGACTCGTTAAAAACGATCTTCTTAGAAGGGCCTTCACCATCATCTCCCAAGTAAGAAACCAAAACATAGGGGTATTCCTCTCTCTCTTCACATTCAGCCTCTTCAATACCAGGAAAACATATAGCCAAATCTATCTCAGGGCTTATAGCCATACTTTTTATACGTCTTGCCAGTTCTTCAAACTTTGTTTTTGGGTATTCCATGCTTACAAAATATAAAATTTGTATAAAAGCTTTCCATAATAAAATGCATAAAATCTATGCTAAAATAAAATTATGGAATGCATTTTTTGTAAGATAGCAAACAAGGAAATTAAGTCGGATATAGTTTACGAAGATGAGCTTTTGGTAGCTTTTAAAGATATAAAACCTGTAGCACCGACGCACGTATTAATAATTCCCAAAAAACATATAGATGGCGTACAGGCTTTGAAAGAAGAAGACGAAGCTCTGGTGGGTAAGATGATAGTAAAAGCAAAAGAAATAGCTGACCAGCTAGGGTTAAAAGAAGGCTACAGGCTTGTGTTTAACATAGGTGAGCACGGAGGGCAAACTATAAACCATATACACCTACATGTGATAGGTGGCAGACCTTTGATGTGGCCTCCGGGTTGATACCAGAATACTTTATAGGAGAAGGCACTCTTATAAACGCTTTACTGGTGTTTGTAGGAGGCTATATAGGTGATTATTTAAAAGAACATATTCCCTCTTCGCTTAAAGAAAGCATAATAAAAGCCTTTGGCTTATTCTCTTTTGGCATGGCTTATCATCTTTTTAACGAAGGCTCAAAAGCAAATATAGTAGAAGTGTTGGCTTGTCTTATAATAGGTGGTGTTGTAGGTTACTATTTTGATTTTGAGACAAACTTAGATAAGATTTTTTCAAGCATATTTAAAAATATAGGTTCTCCGGAGGGTTTTAATACAGCCACAATAATGTTTTGCGTAGGACCTATAACTATACTTGGATGTATTATGGAAGGCGCAAGATATCAAAATAGCCTTATTCTATCGAAAGCTTTAATGGACGGTATAAGTGCCGTGTTGCTTGCTTCCTCAATGGGTAGGTCTGTGGCGTTCGCTTCTTTCTCAATTTTGCTTTACCAAGGTTCTTTAACTTATATTTCTTACTTTTTTAAAAGCTCAATAAGCGTATCCTCTTTAGAAAACGTATCTTTTATAGGAGCTTGCCTCATCGTAGGTTTAGCTTTGAAGCTTTTAGGGATAAATAAAGACCTAAAGCTTTTAAATTTTATTCTTTCCCCCATAATAGCTATTTTTATAAAATCTTAACACTAAAATAACAAAAATATATTATAATAAAAGTATGAGCGTAAAAATAGGGATAAACGGTTTTGGGCGTATCGGCAGAGCTTTTTTTAAAATAGCCTTTGAGAGGGGCTTAGATATAGTGGCTATAAACGATTTAACAGATACAAAAACCTTGGCACATCTTCTGAAGTACGATTCTGTACACAAAATATGGAAACAAGACGTATCATACACAGAAGATTCTATAATAGTAAACGGTAAAAGTATAAAGGTATTTGCAAAGAAAGACCCAGCAGAACTTCCTTGGAAAGACCTTGGAGTAGATATAGCCATTGAGTCTACTGGGCTTTTCAGAGACAAAGAAAATGCTTCTAAACATCTATCAGCGGGGGCAAAAAAGGTACTTATATCAGCTCCGGGGAAAAACCCAGACATTACTGTAGTGCTTGGGGTCAATCAAGACAACTACAAACCGAGTGAGCATCATATTATTTCAAACGCATCTTGTACTACAAACTGTATGGCACCTGTATGCTATGTGCTTGATAAAGAGTTTGGTATAAAAAATGGCTATATGGTAACTGTACATTCTTATACAAACGACCAAAGAATATTGGATCTTCCACACAAAGATTTAAGAAGGGCAAGAGCCGCAGCAATAAACATAATACCGACCACAACAGGAGCAGCCAAAGCTGTTACTGAAGTTTTGCCTCATCTCAAAGGAAAACTTGGAAGCACATCAAGAAGAGTACCAGTATCAGACGGCTCTATAATAGAACTTACAGCCGTATTAGAAAATCCTCCTCAAGATGTGCAGTCTTTAAACGCTACTTTTAAAAAAGCCAGCGAGACATATTTAAAGGGCATATTAGAATACAGTGAAGAACCTTTGGTATCTTCCGATATAGTTGGAAATCCTCATTCGGCAATATTTGATGCAGAGCTTTCTTTTGTAAACGGCGACTTAGTTCACGTTGTAGCTTGGTATGATAACGAATGGGGATACTCTACACGCCTTGTAGATTTGGCAGAGTTTGTGATAAATAAAGGCTTATAAAACAAAGTTGAATTTTGTAGATACAGCCCAGATAAAGGTAAAGGCTGGAGATGGTGGAAACGGGGGGGTATATTTCTTAAGGGAGAAGTATAGACCTTACGGGGGGCCTGCAGGTGGAGATGGAGGAAAAGGTGGTTCTGTTATAATACAGGCAGATTCCTCAAAAACAACGTTTTTGGATTTTAAGTATAAAAGGCATTTTATAGCCCAAAACGGGGAGCATGGAAAACCAAAAAACCAACACGGCAAAAATGGCAGAGATATTGTGATAAAAGTACCAGTAGGGACGATAATAATAGACAAAAAAACCAACGATGTTTTATGTGATCTTGTAAAACATGGGCAAAGTTGCATAGTGGCAAAAGGTGGCGATGGTGGTCTTGGTAACGCTCACTTTGCAACACCTACAAATCAAACTCCAAGAAAGTTTACATACGGCAAGAAAGGAGAAGAAAAGGAGCTTATCCTTATATTAAAAACAATAGCTGACATAGGCATAGTAGGCTTGCCAAACGTTGGTAAATCAACGCTTTTATCAGTTCTCACAAACGCAAATCCGAAAATAGGAAACTATCCTTTTACCACATTATATCCAGAGCTTGGTGTTTTAAAAGTAGACGATAGATCTTTTACAATAGCAGATATACCAGGTATTATAGAAAACGCTCACAAAGGAGCAGGTCTTGGGCTTGATTTCCTAAAACATATAGAACGCTCCAAATACCTGATTTTAGCTATAGACCTATCTAGCGAAAATCCTGTTAAAGATTTTGAAATTCTAACCACAGAACTCTCCCTTTACGATAAAAGCTTGATAAAAAAAATTAAAGCCATCGTAGGTACAAAGCTTGATATAGCAAAAAAAGAAAATTTAGAGCTTTTAGAAAAATTAACCAAGGAAAAATCGCTTGATTTTATACCAGTTTCTTCTACTACAGAGCAAAACATAGAATGTTTAAAAGAATACATAACAAACTTAATTAATTATTAAAAGCATAAAAAAATCAGTTTTATCAGATACTTACAAATATCTATAACATATATCATAGTTATAAAATATTCTTAATAATAAGTTATTTAATATAATTAAAAAGCCCCTCGAAAGAGGGGTAAAAGAAGGATAGGAATGGTTGCATCAAGACGCTAACGATAACATCAATAATAGCTTTTTTCTCCGCTTACTTTACCACTAAACACTTTATATGCGTACCTAGTATAGTATATAACTATAGGCATAAATATGACCGTTACAATAAGCATCACTGTTAGAGTGAGGGTAGAAGAAGAAGCGTTAAACACCGTTAGGCTGTAATCTGGATTTATGCTTGAGCGCATTAGTACTGGGAAAGAAGCGCAGGCTACATTTAAGACTGTGAAAGCATTGACAAGCCCAGAAGCATAAACAACTTTATCGTATTTACCAGATTTTAGCAAAATTACATAAAGCACAACACCTACAAGCATCACTAGAGGTATAGCAAACAGTATTGGATAGGTGAAATAATTTTTATACAAAAACGGGGCTTCTTGCATCGCTAATACGTTTGTCAATATTACAGATATTACGTATCCTACAACACTTATGCTAGCGTATTTTTTAGCCATCTCGAAAACAGAACCTTGGGTTTTAAGCAACAAGTATGCTGCTCCATGCATAGCAAACATGAAAAAGCTTACCAATCCCATTGCAAGGGGTACTGGTCTTAAAAGTGTGAAAAATGTACCATGGTATACAGCGTCTTTGTCTATTGGAACTCCTACCACAGCATTCCCTACGGCAACTCCAAAAAGAATGGCAGGCAAAACGTTACCAAGCCAATATATAAAGTCGAATGTATGTCTCCAAGCCATAGATTCTCTTTTGTTGCGATACTCAAAAGCCACAGCCCTGCCTATCAAAGCCCACAAAACAAGAAGTATAGCAAGATAGAATCCAGAGAAAGAAGCAGCATAAACAGTGGGAAAAGCGGCAAAGAGCATGCCGCCACCAGCTATAAGCCAAACTTCGTTTCCATCCCATACTGGTGCAACAGAATTATAGAGAGCTATCCTATCATGCTCCTTTTTCATAAATATCATGGGAAAAGCACTACCTAAGTCAAACCCATCGGTTATTGAGTAGCCAATTAAAAATACACCTGCCAAAAGAAACCAAAGGCCTTGCAACGTAAAAAGCCCATCTGGTAATATACCCATTTCCAATCCTCCTTAAGAAATTCTGTTGCTATCGTTTAAATCGGTCCTGTTAGCGGCAAGACCAACACCTAAACCAGTAGAAGGTGATGAAGAAGGGGCAACCTCAGTATATTCATACTCTCTAACCTTTTTGACCATAGTAGTTACATATACGTAAAATAGTAGTATGTATATTGTTACGAAGGTAAACACAGAAAACATTACATTTGAAGTAGAATTAAAAGATACGGCATCGGCAGTTTTAAGCATGCTAGTAACTATCCAAGGTTGACGACCTACTTCAGCAGTCATCCATCCAAGCTCAGAAGCTATGAAAGGAAGAGGTATCGAGTATAACACCGTCTTTAGAAAAGCTTTGTTTTGATAAATGGTACCTTTCTTATACAGATAAAGCCCCCACAAAGTTACGAAAGCAAAGAAGAAACCAAGCCCTACCATTATATGAAATGGCATGAAAACTAAATTTATAGACGGTAAATCTTTTAAAGATATATTGTATGCCTTAGCATAAGACTCATCTGCTACTATCTTATCCTTTATAGCTGGGTTTGGATTAGAAGTGTATTGAGCCTTTAACATATTTGCTTCATTTGCATAGTTTTGGGCTTTTTGATCATACATAGTAATTAGATCTTTGATACCATAAATTTTCGCATCGAAATTATGATAAGCCAAGAAAGACAATAAACCAGGGATTTGTATAAAAGGATAAGTCTTTTGAGCGCTTTGGTCAACATAGCCAAACACATCTAAGGAAGCTGGTTGTTCAGTTTTCCATTTTCCTTCCATCATTGCAAATTTAAGTGGTTGATATTTTGCTACGAGTTGTCCAGCCGTATCACCTACTATTATTTCCGCCACCGATACTATGACGGTAAATATGAGAGCCACTTTTAATCCAGCTTTAGCCATATCTATATTTCTGTTTCTTAGCAAGAAGTAAGCCATAACACCCATAACAAAGAAACCGGCAGTAACCTGACCAGCAGTCACCGTATGCAAAAATCTTATTATCGTAGTATGGTTTATAACGGCTTCCCAAAAGTTTGTGAGTTCAGCCCTTATACCTTGAGGAGTTTGAACTATTTTATATCCAGCTGGCGTTTGCATCCAAGAGTTTGCTATTAAAATCCAAAGAGCGGATAAGTTGCTACCAAGAGCTACCATCCAAGCTGAAAAAGTGTGCATACCATCAGATATTCTGTCTTTTCCAAAGAGAAATATACCTATAAAGGTTGACTCTAAAAAGAAAGCCATCAAACCTTCAATGGCAAGAGGGGCTCCAAAGATATCACCTACAAACTTTGAATAGGTAAACCAGTTTGTTCCAAACTCAAATTCCATAGTAAGACCAGTAGCTACACCAGCGGCAAAATTTACGGCAAAAAGCTTCATCAAAAACATAGCCAATTTGTCGTACTTTGGATCTTTAGTTTTGTAGGCTATGGTCTTGACTATAGCTATGAATACAGAGAGCCCCAACGTAAGGGGCACATAGATAAAATGGTTGATCGCCGTAAAGGCGAATTGGAACCTGGACAAATCAAGTAGGTCCATAATCTATACCTCCTTTCAAAAAATTAATCAAGTATAAAAGGATGCAGCACTCCTACAGCTGCCATAACACCAAATGCACCAACTGCATATTCCAGAAAATCACGTCTTGAAGCTTCCATATGCAAAACCTCCTTAGGTCGATTAGCGCCAACCAACCTACACAAGTTTAATTTAACTTAAAAATTATCTTATAACAATGAAATATATCATATCATAATAGTAAAATAAAAGTAACTATGAATATAGAAGTATTGTGAAATATATGTGTGAAACTATTATTTGATAAATAGTATATACATACTAACTCAAAATAAAAATTTTCACTATAGCGCAAGTATATTAGCTTTTAGAATCGTGCTTTAATTATTTGAAACGAGCGTTTAGGGCTACACCAAAATCTAATTGAACATCGTTTTGATAAAGTTCAACAAGTTCGTTACCTTTGTTAGTGGGTCTTATATATGTATTTTTGGTAATAATATCTTTTTCGTAATAATCAGCATGCCTTCTTATGTCAGAGGTGTATATCTCTGGCGGCGGTTCTTGATAAGTTTTTGATAAATTAAGAGATTTTATATTGTCCACTAAAGCGCTTACAGAAGGAAGTCTGTTGAAAAAGAATGAAAATCCTACGCTTTGCTTCTCATCTCTTGGTAAAGGGGATGATACGCTGGCGTATGCACGATGATTGGTTTTGAAATTTACATCCTTATAAGGTATTTTTATATCAAGTTTTAGCGGTTTAGAAAAAGCAAAATGTCCAAATACAAAAAGCCCTAAAACAACCACTCCCCGCTTTAACATAAAGTTTATTATATACCTATCAAAATAAAATTTCAATGATATAGTCTTTTTAGTATATAATATAAGCATGTTAAGAGACACGTATATAGGCTTAGTAGACGATAGCTTTATAGGAAAACACGTTAAATTAGCGGGATGGATAGATTCCATAAGAGATCACGGTGGTGTTTTGTTTATTGATTTAAGAGATAAAGAGGGTAAGCTTCAAGCTGTTTTAGAAGAATCGGAAAATAAAGAACTTTACGATATAGCAAAGCATTTTAAAGAAGAAAGCGTTGTATTGGTAGAAGGCTTGGTAAGAAGAAGGCCATCTGGTACGGAAAATCCAAAAATAAAATCTGGCAACGTAGAACTTTTAATAGAGCGTATTGAGCTTTTAAACGCATCGGAGACGTTACCGTTTCCCATAGATGATAACATAGATATTTCAGAGGAGCTAAGATTAAAATATAGGTATCTTGATTTAAGAAGACCAAAGTTTCAAAAAGCCATAAAAACAAGAAGCAAAGCCCTTAAAATAACAAGGGATTTTTTCGAAGAAAACGGCTTTTACGAGATAGAAACTCCATTTTTAATAAAATCAACTCCAGAAGGCGCCAGAGACTTCTTGGTACCATCAAGACTTCATCCTGGTAAGTTTTACGCCCTTCCTCAATCCCCACAACTTTTTAAACAAATATTAATGGTATCCGGTTTTGATAGATACTTTCAAATAGCAAGATGTTTTAGAGACGAAGATCTAAGGTCTGATAGGCAGCCAGAGTTTACCCAGATAGACTTTGAAATGTCTTTTGTAGAAGAATCAGACATTATGGAAATATCGGAAAAACTTCTTTCTAAACTATTTTTGGAGCTTTTAGGCATAGAGTTAAACATACCTTTTAAAAAGATTACCTACAAAGAAGCTATGGAAAGGTATGGCTCCGATAAACCAGACACTCGTTTTGGCTTGGAGCTTGTAGACTTAACAGATATATTTAAAAATACAAATTTCAACGTATTCAAAAGCGCTTTAGAGCAAAAAGGTATAATAAAAGCCATAAAGATAAATAAAATTTTATCGAGAAAAGAGATAGACAACCTTACAGAGTATGTGAAAGGACTTGGTGCTAAGGGGCTCGCTTGGGGTAAAGTAGAAAATGGTGAATTTAACTCTCCCATAGCGAAATTCTTGGCTGATCAAGAAGTGAAAGCGATGTTGTCAAGGCTTGATGCAAAAGACAACGAAATGATATTTTTCTCAGCAGATAAGCCTAAAAACGTATATAAAATACTTGGAAACTTAAGATTGCAACTTGGCAAGATGCTAAACCTTGTAGATGAATCCAAGTTTGAGTTTCTATGGGTGGTGGATTTTCCCATGTTTGAATACAACGAAGAGGAAGGAAGGCTTGAAGCTATGCACCATCCATTTACATCTCCAAAAACGGAAGACTTGGATAAGATAAGATATATTATTGACAAAGAAAACAAAGAAGATATAATTAATATTGGTGAAAATATTGGTGCAAGGGCATACGATATTGTGTTAAATGGTGTTGAAATAGGAGGAGGTTCTATAAGAATACACAACAAAGATGTACAAAAGCTTGTATTTAAGATTTTAAACATATCAGACGAAGAAGCGAACATGAAATTTGGATTTTTGTTGGAAGCATTAAAATACGGAGCACCACCACACGGGGGTTTAGCTTTTGGTTTTGATAGGCTAATGGCTATGATGCTTGGTTTTGACTCAATAAGAGATGTGATAGCTTTTCCTAAAACTCAAAAAGGTACTTGTTTGCTCACCGGTGCTCCAGATATAGTCTCAGACAAACAGTTAAAAGAACTGCATATAAAAATTACCTGATGGAACTCTACAAAACGTTGTTAAACCTTGGCTACGAAAAAAGAAAAAGCCAAGAAGAAATGTTTAGCATAGTCGAAGAATATATAAACAAAAATTCAGAAGACCAATACGTAATTTTAGACGATTTTCATAATCAAGGACAAAACATCGTATTGATAGAAGCTCCTACAGGAGTTGGAAAAAGCTTTGGATACTTGTTGCCTATAATAGAACACAATCAAAAAGCGATAATATCCACTAAAACAAAAATTCTACAAGAACAGCTTCGAAGAGACCTCGAATTTTTATCATCCACAAGAAAAAATTACTTTGGCAAAGGTATCAACTATCTTATATTGAAAGGAAAAGGAAATTACCTTTGTCTTGATAGATTTTACGATAAAGAAAACGAGCTAAAACAAACAACGATATTTGGAAAAGTAAGCTTATCACAAAATATAAGAAATCTCATAGAATCTTCAACATGGGACGGAGATGTAGAATTCACCAACATCCCATTAGAAGTCTGGACTGATATAAACATAGACGAAAACTACTGCGATTCTAACTATAGAAAGTCTTGTCCTTACTTAAAGGATTGTTTTTACTATAAAAAGCTAAAAGACAAAGAAAGAGTGGCAGATATTTTGGTAATAAACCACAGCCTTTTGGTCTTAAAAAATTTTGATAAAGAATCAGATAAAATACTAGTAATAGATGAAGCTCATGAACTTGATGAAGCCTTGGTAAAATCTCTTACCGTTGGATTCTCAGTCAACGGTCTAATGAGGCTTGTAGCATCTATAAGAGATATGCTTCCAAACGACAGCAAGAATATGCTTGATAGTGTAGATATACTTGGAATATTTAAAAGTTTATTTGAAAACATCTTTGAAGATAAAAAACAAAAACCTATTGACAAGTATGCCACGCCCTACAAGTCTGCCACGGCTCACAAGCCTACCACGGTTAGCAATTCTGCCGATGGTAAAGGTAAATATCCAAGTTCAATACCTTTGGATGAGGCTTTTTTCGTAGAGCCAATGATTAGCATGATTTACGAACCGCTAAAACAAGCCGTTAACGTTATAAAAAACCATGTTGTTAAAACGGTTATGGAAAGGCTTGAATACAAAAATACAATAAGTCAAAAGTTTAAGGCTTTTTTAGAAAGCTCTTTGCTGTTTAACGATGAATTCTTAAATAGATTTAGCATAGATACAAGCCAACTACAAAACGGGTTTAACGATGAATCCATAGACAGGTTAGAATACGAGATTATGAAACTCATAGCTAAATTCAAATCTATTTCGAACCGTGTATCAAACATTTACAACAGTTTAAAATATATGGAGGATGAAGAAAATAAAGATATCATAGGTTTTGTGGTAAGTAGAGAGTTTTCAAAAAAACTTGAAGATTTCAACTATAAGATAGAGGCTTTTCCTATTTTCCCTAAAAACGCAATAGACCTAGACAACTACAAGGCGGTTATACTGACATCGGCAACGTTAGACAAAGATCTTATAGAACTTACCACAGGTATTAAAGGAAAATATTACTCTCTAAAACCAGTCTTCAACTATGAAGACGTAAACTTTATAATAAAAAACATAGTACCGAAGAACAAAGATTTGTGGAAAGAAGAGTTGGCAAATAGTCTAAGATACTTAAGAACATTTTACAGCAAGGTTTTGGTGCTTTTAACAAGCTATGAGCAGATGGAATACATACCAAAAGACGAAGATATCGTATTCCAAAATACAACAACGCTAAGAAAAGCTATAGAAATGGTAGAAAATGGAGACAAAAACGTGCTGGTGGGTGTAGACTCTGTATGGACAGGTATAGACTTAAAAGGTGAAAAAGGCCTTCTTATAGCAAAGCTTCCCTTCGATTCTCCTACCGATCCTATAAACTACCACAGGATGAAGTATTTTGAAAAACACAACATGGACGGTTTTAGCTATGCGAGGAAAAAGGCATTTTTACAGTTTAAACAAGGGTTTGGAAGACTCGTAAGAAGCAAAAAAGACAAAGGCACAGTAATAATATGCGATTCTAGAATATGGAAGTACGAAGAGTTTATAAATTTTATTAAAAGCTTAAAAGTTAAAATATATTATCGCCAGCAAAGAGGCGACTAAAAATATCTTTGCAATAAGAAGAGGTAAGTTTGCAAGAGTATAGAGTAAACGAAAAGATTACGGCAAGAGAGGTGAGGCTAATAGACGAGAATGGGAATCAAATAGGCATAGTACCCATAGGAGAAGCTCTTGAAGCCGCCAACAGAAAAGGGCTTGATCTCGTTGAAATAGCCCCGCAGGCAAATCCACCTGTATGTAAGATTTTAAACTACAGCAAGTTTAAGTACGAGATTCAAAAAAAAGAAAAAGAAGCTAAGAAAAAGCAAAAAGAATCTGCTATAAACGTAAAAGACATAAACCTTAAAGTCATGATAGACAATCACGACTTAGCTATTAAAATCAAACAGATGAGAGAGTTTTTGGAAGATGGAGATAAGGTAAGAGTGCGTATAAGGTTTAGAGGAAGAGAAAACATATATCCAGAGCTTGGCAACAAGCTTGTTGATAAAATAATAAACGAATTGGCAGACGTTGGCGTTTTGGAAAAGCCTCCGCTGAAAGAAAACGTTTTCTTAACCTTTACATTGCTTCCTAAGAAAAAATAAGTTATAATAATAAGCTTAAACTAAGTTTGGAGGTTTTTATGAAGGTAAAGATGAAGACGAATAGAACTATGGCAAAAAGGTTTAAGATTACGGCAAAGGGCCATATCAAAAGGGCTAAAGCGAACGGTAGTCACTACAACACAAGAAAACCAAAGGATAGAAAAAGAAGGCTTAGAAAGAAAACCCTCATCACAAATCCAACCGTCGAAAGAAAGTTAAAACCGCTACTTCAAAACGTATAAACCATTAAAGCTTAACTCAATGGTCTTTGTTATAAAAATAGGCTCTAACGTGCTATCTACAGAGGGAGGGGATTTTGATATCAGCTTTTTATCTTCTATAGCAGAGGATATAAAAACCCTTCAAAAGCAAGGTATTAAATTTGTAATAGTTTCCTCTGGCGCCGTTATGGCTGGCAAAAAAATACTAAATATACACACAGATTCAATATTATCAAGGCAAATTTTAGCTTCTGTTGGTCAATCAAGACTAATGTCCTTATACGACAGCATATTTTCAAACTATAGCCTTGTTATAAGCCAAATACTTATCACTTCAGATGTTTTCACAAACCAAAACATGTTCTCAAATGCCCAAAGGACTATAGAAGGCCTTTTAGAATACAATATAATACCCATTATAAACGAGAACGATGCCATAGCTACAGAAGAACTCATATTTGGTGACAACGATTTTTTAAGCGTATACGTATCTTACATATCAAAAGCTTCGAAGCTCGTAATATTTTCTACAGCCGGTGGGCTATATACAAAAGATGGGAAAACGCTTATAGCCGAAGTAAAAGATTTTGAAGAAGCCTTTAAACAGGTAAATCCTACAAAAAGCACCTTTGGAAGTGGAGGTATGTTGAGCAAGCTTCAAGCTTCTATGATGGCATCAAAAATTGGTGTGGAAGTTTTTATCACTTCTAAAAGCCAAAAACTTATAGATATATACAACAACAAAGCCTTGGGCACAAAAATACCAGCTTCTTCAAACACGAAATTAAAACCAAAAGATATTATAAAACTAGCTCAATATTCAAAAGGTATAATTTATGTAGACGAAGGTGCAAAAAAAGCCATTTCCAACAGAAAAGCGCTTTTAGCTATAGGCATAAAAGGATTTGACGGGGTATTCAAAAAAGGTGATATCGTAAGCATAGTAGATGAACAACAAATACTTGTAGGCAAAGGCAAAATTCAATACGATTCCAAAGAACTGAAAAACATAATAGGTAAAAAAAATAAAGAAGTTATAAAAACTGACGACATTTACACAATTTAAATATCTAAAACCAAGCATAAAATAAAATTCAAATTTAAATTTTCTGTGAAGTAAAAATGTTTAGATTTTTTTATCTTCTAATAATATTAGGAAAGTCATTGAATATATAAAAAATTTTTTATATATTAGAAAATATGTTAGAAGAACTACCAAGCATATCCATATTCCTATTAACTATGTTTCTTATAATAAAACAACCCAAAAACATTCCAATAGGTTTATCAGCAACAATCGGAGCCGTATTAAGCGTCATCCTTGGTATTGTTAGCCTAAAAAACGTATACGAGGTGATAAAAATCGTATGGGATGCCAGCTTAGCGTTTGTGGGAATAATTTTTATATCAATAGTTTTGGACCATATAGGATTTTTTGAATGGATTTCATTAAAAGCCATAGACAAGGCAAACGGCAACGGTATCAAGCTTTACGTTTACATGCTTTTAATAGGTGCTTTAATATCGATATTTTTAGCCAACGACGGTGCCGCTTTGATGTTAACTCCTATAGTGTATTCTAAGATAAAACATCTAAATCTAAAAGATGACGAGGCAAAAGCCTATATGATAGGTGGTGGATTTATATCGGATACCGCAAGCATTGGTCTTGTTATATCGAACCTAACAAACATAATAACTGCAGATTTTTTCCATATTAGCTTTTTAGACTATGCAAAAACTATGTTTTTTGTAAATATAGTCTCAATAGTCAGTTCCATAGGTATTTTGCTTTTAATGTATAAAAACCATATTCCAAAAACCTACAAGAAAGACATATTAGAAGACAAAAACCCAGCAGATGCCATAAAGGATAAACTGTTGTTTAGCATGGTCTGGCCTATAGGGGCTTTTACAATAGCTATGCTATCCATATCTCATATTTACCACATACCTACGTCTTTCATAATAATATTTTCAAGCGTTTTTATTTCTCTTATAAGCCTAAAAAACAAAAAAATAAATATAAAACATATACTTTTCAAGGAAACACCTTGGCAAATACTTATATTTTCTATTGGTATGTATGTTGTAGTGTTTGGTCTACAAAAAACATTTTTTTCTCACATACTGCCAGAGTTTATACAAAGTATGGTACACGCCGGAAAACTAGCAGCTATATTGGGTGTTGGGTTTTTATCAGGTATCATGTCAGCTCTTATAAACAATCTACCTACGGTTATGATAATAAATTTAAATATAAAACTTGTACATACTCAAAACAACATTGCTAATATACTTGCTTTAGCAAACGTAATAGGCACAAACATAGGACCAAAGATGACGCCCATTGGCTCTTTAGCAACGCTTCTTTGGTTGCATATCTTAAATAAGAAAGGATTAAACGTATCTTACGGCTATTACATGAAAGTTGGCATTGTTCTTACAATACCAGTACTGACAACAACGCTTATTAGCCTTTATCTGATTAGTAAATTCTAAATTATCGCCCCTTTAGGGGCGTGTGCATATTATCCGTTTGAAAGCGCTGCTATCAAATCTGGGGTAGAGCCGTCAAATACATAAACGTTTGTATAGCCAAGAGCTTCTAAATAACCCATAGCCCTGTTGGCAAATTTTACAAGCTTGCAAGTGGTTATAATTGGTGCTTCCTTATCTTTTGGAAGCTTATCAAGGTGTTTTGTAATATCTGTTATTGGTATGTAGTAAGCATTTTTAATGCCGGCTTCTTCCACATTCTTACCTTCCACTTTGCCTACAGGTCTTACATCTAATATGAGAGCCCCGTTTTGGTATAGCTCTTTTACCTTTTCAATGTCAATAAGCCCTAAATTTGGCTTTTTCTTGTCTTGCTCAATGGCCTTTTCAATCTTATCCACAAGCATTCCAAACATAAACTTACCTCCTTTAAAGTTAGTTTTGATTAACAAAATATATTAATTTAAAATCTTTTGAAAATGATTTTACTTAGTTATTTAAATCTCTTATATACTTTTGTATGCTTGCCAAGCATAACAAGGATTAACTCATCATCCTTGATTTTAAATATCATCACCAAATCTCCTTGTATATGTAAAGCTTCGTATCCTTTTAAATCACCAACAAGTTTATGCCTTCTGTATATTTGGCTTATAGGATCATTATGTTGAAGCTTTTCTATTATACTTTTTATCTCATTAAATATTTCATCGTTGTATTTTCCACTCTTTTTTAACTCAATAATATCCTTTTCAAAACCTTTTTCCGTTTTTAGTTTTAACAAATTTACAAGCTTAATTTGTCGAACAGATCATCTACATCTTTATATTCGTTTATATTTTTGCCATTTTCTACATTTTTTATCCTTTTCTTAAGCTCTGGTGAGGGGATATAACCACTTGACTTAACCAATTGTGCAAACTCATCAGGATCAATTTTACTCAATATAAGTCTAATGGCCTCAGTAAAAGTTAAGCCATACTGCTCAAATATTTTTTTTGATTTAGCATAAGTATTTTCATCTATCACTATACTAGTTTTTTTCATCATAAACTCCTCAAAATATCCCTAATAATCTAAACCTAATCTTCCAAATTTACCAGTTGATAATTATCATAATCTATATCCATTTATTTAGCATATGCTAATATTCTTATATAACTATTTATACTAAAAGCTATAAGAAAATAGAAAAGTAAAGTCACAAATATTTCACTATAATGATAATCACTATTTTAGGAGGTTTTGGTATGAAAAAGAAGCTTCTTCTTTTGGCAGTATTTGCAAGCATAGTAGCTATACCGCTTCAGTCTTCCTTTGCCACAAACGGCGATGACTTGATAGGTGTCACACCAAATTCAGAAGCTATGGGTGGTATAGGCGTAGGCATGCCTGTTGGTTCAGTGGACTCAATATTTAGAAACCCAGCTTGGATGGACACTGCAAAAAGTACTAAAGTCCAATTTGGCGGTATGCTCTTTATGCCAAGTGTAAAAGGAGAAGTTAATCCAGGCGCTTCGGCAGATAGCAATGCAAACCTTTTCTTAGTCCCAGAAATAGGTATAATACATAGAATAAACAATAAACTCGTATTTGGTATAGGTGCTTTTGGCGTATCCGGTATGGGTACAGACTATAGTGGCAAGGGCATACCATCTCAATATCCAAGCACGTGGGCACCACCGCTAGGAAACATGAGAACAACACTCCAATTTATGCGTATAATACCTGCTTTATCCTACCAGATAAACCCTATGATAAGCATAGGTGCTGGTATGGATTTTGCTTACGGTTCTCTTGATATGAATGCGACTATGCCAAATGGATGTGGACAAACATCTCCTTGCACTGGAGAGGCATCTTATGGCGGTGGTCAAAGCTCGACTCTTGGAATAGGAGGTCAGCTCGGTATAGCCTTTAACTTTGGAAACTTTGTATATGCAGGTTTAAACTATCAATCACCTATATCTATGACCTATAAACATGTATTTGATTTTCAAGGTGCATCACGAGGTAATTTTAGCGGAAACTTCCAAGATTTAAAACTTGAACAACCCCAAGAACTTGCCTTTGGTGTAGGTATAGCCCCCACTGAAAAATGGAACGTAGGTGCTGATGTTAGATGGATAAACTGGTCAAATGCCGATGGTTACAAAGAGTTTGGCTGGAAAGACCAATGGGTGTTTGCAGTAGGTACCTCTTACAAAGTAACACCAAAACTTACATTAAGAGCTGGTTTTAACTACGCGAGAAGCCCAATAAGAAGCAACAATTTTGGGTATAGTAGCCCTCAATTAACACATCCTTCTGTCTCCATAAGCGGTGCTCAGTTTAACCAATATGATATAGATTATTTTAACTTGTTAGGATTTCCAGCTATCACAGAAGAAGCTATAACACTTGGTGGAAGCTATCAATTTACAAATACGTTTGGCGTATCTTTAGCCTATGAACACGATTTCCAACACAGTGTAACAGATAGTGGTCAATGCTTTAATCCTTACACAGGACAAGGTCCATATCCATGCTCTATCACAGCCAAAAACGCAGAAGATTCTGTAAGCGTAGCTTTGGAATGGAGATTTTAATAGTTTAGAGGTTTATTAAAAAGAGGGGCTTTTGCCCCTTTTATCCAAGATATATTATTCTGTCAAAGAAAGGTTTTAGCTCTTCGTTGTGGGTAGCTACTATTATAGTTATATTTGATTCTTTGTTTAGGGATTTTAGTAAAGAAAAAATCTTCTTTGATTCTTTGTAATCAAGATTTCCAGTAGGCTCGTCGGCTATAAGGATTTGAGGCTCTCTCACAAGGGCTCTTGCTATAGCTACCCTTTGTTGCTCACCGCCTGAAAGCTCGTAGGGTTTGTGATGAAGCCTGTGTTCTAACCTTAAGAATTTCAAAAGCTCCAAAGATTTTTTCATATCTCCAAACAAAGCCACATTTTCTAAGACGTTAAAATCTTCCAAAAGGTAGTAAAACTGAAAAATAAAGGATATATACTTTCTTCTTAACTTTGCTATTTTCTTTTCATCGGTGTGTTTTACGCCCATTATATAAACCTCTCCTTCCGTAGGATTGTCTATACCGCCTATTATGTGAAGGGTGGTAGATTTACCGCATCCGGAAGGTCCCATAATACCTACAAACTCACCCTTTTTAACAGATATGTTTAAGTTTTCAAACACAACGGTATCTTTGTATCTTTTTGATACGTTTTTTAGCTCTACAACACTTTCAGTCATTTCTTAGTATCCTTACAATATTTTCTCTAACGGCGTAAAAAGACGGTATAAAACCAGCCAACATGCTCAAAAACATCACAAGCAAAAACACCTCTAGGATATCCTTAGAAGATATAGAAACTGGCACGTATGACATAAGGTATATGCTTTTTTGCACGTGTATTAGTTTAAATTTGTTTATGAAAAACTCCAAAACAAAAGAAAGCATCACACCCACCAAAAACCCCATAAAACTCAGCAAAAACCCTTGAATAAGCACTATAGCCATGATAAAACTTTTTGGTTCACCGTAAACTCTAAATATAGCGATATCTCTTAGCTTTTCTTTTACTTTTATAAAAAGTAGGCTTGTAATGTTGAAAGAAGCCACCACTATCATAAGAGTAAGCACAAAAAATATACCTCTTTCTTCGGTTTGAAGGGCTTCAAAAAGCGGTTTATTCATATCTATCCAAGTTGTGATTACAAACTTATCTCCTACCATAGGTTTTAGGCTTTTAGCAAAAGCGCTTGCCTCAAAAGGATTTTTTAAGTTTATCTCAATAACCCTCGTAGGCGGATTGTTTACAAAAAGCTTATCGGCAAGGCTATTATCCATAAGCACAGTAGAATAATCAATATCAAATATACCACTATGAAGAGTACCCACCACCGGTAAGTTTTGAACTTTTGGCATATAACCAAAAGGCGTTTGGATACCAACCGGCGATATAATGCTTACATAATCTCCTAAAGAAGCTCCAAGCATAGAAGCCAAATCACTCCCTAGTATTACACCTTTTTTATCTAGAGATCCCTTTATCTTACTTGAAAAAAAACCAAGGTTTTTCTTGTTGTTAAAATCCATAGCATCTACGTTTACAGCGCTAATGTAAGAGCCTCTTTGAATAGCTCCGTGATATATCTTAAAATAAGAAAATAGCTTTATATCGTTGTTTTTTTCTAAAAGCTTCAAAACTTTTGGTACATCTGTTTTAGAATTATCCCCTATATATGTTAAGATAATGTTTGGCATAGACCCAAGAAGCTTTACCCTTAGGTTGTCTTGAAAGCCTTCAAAAACTCCGTTTGTAAGAAGTATTCCTGCGGTACTTATCACAATTCCAAGAAAAGATATAAAGCTAATAATAAAAGTGCTTCCTTTGAAACTAAGCAAGTACCTAATAGCTATCTTTAACGCTCTAAATCTCACAGCTTATATTATACTTGTTGTAAATGAAAATATCATGAGAGTAATAAATACAAAACTTATAATATTAAAACAAAAAATTATGGTAAAATATTTGTTTAAAGCGTTAAACTTTGATTAATTTTAAGGAGGTAGCATGAGCTCAAGACATTATCGTGCACAGAGGATGTACGAAAGTGTGGTGGTGTTTAAGCCCACACTTACCGAGGATGAGTACAACACAAAGCTAAACGAAGTCAAAGACTTCATAGCTAAAAAAGGTGGAAACATAGTCCACGAAGAAGATTGGGGCACAAAGAACTTGGCCTATAAAATAAGCGGTTTTGGCCATGGAAGATACCACTTCTTTAAAATATTTTCTACAAATCCGCAACTACCAAACGACCTTGACTTTTATTACAAGATAAACGAAGATGTCATAAGATGGTTAAACATACTATCCAAAGAAAGTAGCGAGGAGAAGGCTTCGTAATAAATAGGGGAATTTTATGATAAATAAAGTTATTTTAATAGGTAGACTCACGAAAGACCCGGAATTAAGGATACTACCATCTGGCAACAAGACAATTGACATATCCATAGCCTACAACAGAAATTACAAAGTAAACAACGAGTGGAAAGAGGAAGCTCACTATTTTGATGTAAAAGCCTATGGAGCGTTGGCTGATAGACTATCCACACAAATATCAAAAGGTTATATGATACTTGTAGAAGGAAGACTTGCTCAAGACAGATGGACTTCTCAAGATGGTAAAAATATGTCTAAAGTAAGCATAGTAGCCGAAAGCATAAAGATAATCTCAAAACCACAAGGGGCACAGAATAAACCTTCTACACAAGAAGATTTGTCTGAAGGCTTTTACAACGATGAAGATATAAACGGCATAGAAAATATTAAGTCTGATATAGAAAAAAGTATAGAGGACGATGATGATGTACCTTTTTAAAAACTTTGAAAAAAAGGAGTGTGAAGTATGATGGAAACTAAGATGAAAAAAGCTAAAGTTTGCAAGTTTTGCATGGAAAAAAGAGACCCAGATTATAAGAATTACAACGAACTAAGAGAGTTTATGTCTGAGCACGGGAAAATTCTTCCAAGAAGAATGACTTTCGTATGCGCCAAACACCAAAGAAAGTTGGCCAACGAAATAAAAAGGGCTAGACAGTTGGCTTTACTACCTTACGTAGTTGTATAAGGAGGATATCATGAAGGTAATACTTTTAGAAGAATTGGAAGGACGCGGAAGCTTTGGAGATATCATAACGGTAAAAGATGGCTTTGCTAACAACTACCTAATACCAAGAAAATTGGCATTACCAGCCACTGAGGGCAACATAAAACATATTCAAAGCATACTCTCTCAAAAAGCTAGAAAACTTGAAAAGATAAGGGCTCAAGCTCAAGAGTTAGCCAAAAAACTCGATGGTGCAGAAATAACCATCAGAAAACCAGTAGGTCAAAATGGTAAGCTGTTTGGTTCTATAACCACTTCAGACATAGCCAAAGCCCTTAACGAAAAAGGCTTTAACGTAGATAAGAAACAAATCATAATAAGCTCACCCATTAAAAACTTAGGTTTATATACCATAAAAGTGAGATTACACAACGACGTATACGCTAATATCAAAGTAAACGTAGAAGAAGAACAAAAGTAAATATCCTATATAGCTGGCTTTATGCCAGCTTTTCCAATGTAAAATCATAGATTTCTATAAATACATAAGTTATCATTTACTTATGAATGTTTTAGTGCTTTTCATACATATAACATTTGCTTGCTTGTGGGTAGGTGGCATGCTGTTTATGGTGTTTGTATCTTCTCCGTACATAAGAAAAACGCCGTTTAAAGATGAGGCTTTTCAAAACATAGGGAAGAGGTTTAGCAACATAGGTACTCTAATAGGTCTTCCAACGCTTTTCATAACAGGTCTTTTAAACATGCATTTTTTATCAGTACCTTACAGCTCATTACTTCATCCAGAGTCAGTATATCAAAAAACGCTTCAAATTAAAATTCACACTTTTTTCTTGATAGTGTTGATATCAATTCTTCATGATTTTTATTTTAGTCCAAAAGCCAAAAACTCTAAAAAATACGCAAAAATAACAAGAATACTGGGTATATTAAACTTAATTTTAAGCCTAGGCATAGTTTTTCTTGCAAGCGCTTTGAGATACAACATGTGATAAAATTGTTTTATGGAAAAAAATCATTCAATAACATCCTTAGCTTTTGGTATACTTATAGGTTATTGGCTTTTAACAATAACAATAAACGCCGTAAAAATAAAAGTAGGAAATAAAGAAAAACTAATTCAAAAATACCTAACCGAGGATGAACGCATAATAGCAGAAGGAGAAATGGTATACGTAAAGGAAATTATCACAGCCATATCAACAGGCATAATCGGACTAATAGTAAGCGTATTTGTATTGCTGGTCAAAAAAGATGTAAGCCTATTTTTCTTGGTATTTTTATACGCAGCAAGCTTTAGCTTATCTATATTAGTAAAACCTTACGTTTTGAAAAAAACCACAAAACTTCTCATCACAAACAAAAGGCTTATCTTAGCTTATGGAACCTGGAGCAACAACGTAATTGATTATAGCCTTGACAAAATATCAAACATAGTGTTAAAACAAAGTCTTTTGGGTAGAATTTTTGGTTTTTCAAAAATTGCTATAATAAGCACATCTGGAGCAGAACTAAAAATCTGGAACAGAGAACTTGAATTAAAAAACGCCGAAGAGTTTATAAAAGCTTTTGTATCAATGAGAACTTAGTTTTATTTACATATTTTCTCTTCTGTGGTGGAGCTTGGTACTTTTTGACCTTGTTTAAAATGTGATTTTTCTATATTTATACATCCTTTTGTGCTTAGGTTTAATTTGATAAATCCATCTTGATTATCAGTTTTTGTATAAAAGCTTTTAACAGAGGAAGCAGGACATATTGTTTGAACAGTAGTATAATCTGGCACACGCTGACCATAGCTAAAGTGCTCTGTAGTTATCTTTATACAATCACCATAAGAAAAACCAAACACTAAAATTCCTAAAATAAAAAACTTTTTCATAACACCTCCTTAAAACATATTTGTAAATTATATTCTAACATGCACGTTATTTTCTTTCAAATAAGCTTTTAACCTTGGTATAGATATTTCTTTAAAGTGAAATATTGAGGCTGCTAAGCAAGCGCTTGCTTCTGTCATTTTAAAAGCTTCTAAAAAATGTTCTTCTTTACCAGCCCCACCAGAGGCTATAACGGGTATGTTTACGGCTTTTGATATAGTGCTTGTTAGTTTTATATCGTAACCTGATTTTGTACCATCTTTATCTATAGAGGTTAATAAAATTTCACCAGCCCCAAGAGATTCCACTTGTTTAGCCCATTCTATAGCGTTTAAATCTGTATTTACCCTACCGCCGTTTATGTAAACATGCCAAATATCATTATCTACATGTTTTGCGTCTATTGCTACCACTATACACTGAGAGCCAAACTTCCTTGCACTCTCGTAGATAAGCTGAGGATTTTTAACGGCAGCTGAGTTTATGGATACTTTATCAGCACCAGCTTCCAAAAGCTTTCTTATGTCGTCTAAAGTTCTTATCCCACCTCCTATGGTAAAAGGGGTGAAGATATTTTCAGCTACTCTTCTTGCCAAATCTATAACCGTATTTCTTTTTTCATAAGAGGCTGTAATATCTAAAAACACTATCTCATCAGCCTTTTGCTCTTCATAAACAACTGCATTTTCTACTGGATCCCCAGCATCTTTTAAATCTACAAAATTTATACCTTTTACCACCCTACCATCTTTTATGTCAAGACACGGTATAATCCTCTTAGCGAGCATTATTTAACTCCTTATCTATGTTTTTCGTTTCGTTATCTATTTTATGAGTTTCTCTGTTTATTTCTTGTATTATTTTAGGTAATATGCTGTTTGGATTTCTTGA
>PNJC01000061.1 GCA_002878215.1 Hydrogenobaculum sp.
CCTTTGCGTCCAATCCTAGTTTTGTAATATCTTTTATCTCGCTAGATAAGTATCTCAAAACCATGCTTATGGAGTCTCTTTGCCTAAACACGTTTACACGAAATCTGCCTAAACTATAAATACCTATAGAAAAATCTACCGCATTTTTTTCTTCAAATACTTTTTTATATTTGTCAAGCATAATACCGTAGGCAAGTGTTTGTGTATCTTCAGGGGTAAGTACGTCGTACTCTTCTAAGAATCTTATTTTGCCGTCTACTCTTATGGCAGGTTTAGAGCCTGCTACTATATGAATATCGCTTCCTTTATTTTTTACAAGTATCTCTGTTAATGTCCCTATATCAAGTTGCATAAGCTCCTCCTTGTCTTAATCTTGTATAGATACTCTTAACACTTCTTCTAAAGAGGTTATACCTTTGTTTACTTTTATTATACCAGACTGAAACAAGGTTTTCATACCTTTTTTAACAGCCAACTTTCTTATTTCTTCTGTGGTTTTCCTTTGGTTTATAGCTTCTCTTATTTCGTTATCTACAAACATGAGTTCTGCTATGACGGTTCTTCCTTTGTAACCTAAATGGTTGCAGTGCTCACAACCTTGCTTGTTTGCTTTATATATTATATCAGCTGTGATGCCGTAGTATTCTCTTTTTTCCTTTGTGGGCTCATACGGTATTTTGCAGTATGGACACAACTTTCTAACAAGCCTTTGGGCAGATACCGCCAAAAGCGAAGATGATATTAAAAACGGTTCTATGCCCATGTCTATAAGTCTTGCCACTGTGCTTGGCGCATCGTTTACATGGAGCGTTGATAAGACTAAGTGCCCAGTAAGAGAGGATTTTATAGCTATCTCAGCCGTTATGGCGTCTCTTATTTCACCTACAAGCATAATATCTGGGTCTTGCCTTAAAAACGACCTTAAAACCGCCTCAAAAGTCCTTCCTACTTTTTCATCTATTTGCACTTGATTAAGGCCTGGTATATTTATTTCTACCGGGTCTTCGGCGGTGACTATGTTTACATTTTCTTTGTTTAAGTCTTGTAATATTGAATAAAGCGTTGTAGTTTTTCCGCTACCTGTTGGCCCTACCACCAGTATTATTCCATAAGGTTTGGTGTAAGTTTGCTTTAATTTTTCTACTTCATCTTCTTCAAATCCAAGCGTTTCTAGTTTTAAAGCTGAAAATTCATCGGGAAACTGTACTCTCATTACTATTTTTTCACCGAATATTGTGGGAAGCGTTGATAATCTTAGTTGAACCTTTCTGTTTGATATCCTTACTTTTATGACTCCGTCTTGAGGTTTTCTTCTTTCTGATATATCAAGGTTTGCTAATATTTTAAACCTAGATACGAGAGCTTCTTTTATATTTGTTGGATAAACATCTATTTTTTTCAGCATTCCATCTATTCTAAATCTTAAAACTATTTCTTTTTCCTGGGGTTCTATATGTATATCAGAAGCACCATCTCTGACAGCTCTATAAAGTATGGAATCGGCCAGTTTTACAATTGCACTTTCGTTTGATTGCTCTGCTAGCTTTTCTATGTTAATATCGTATTCTTGTTGTACTTCTATATATACCTCTTCTGTGCTTAAGTCTATAGTTCCAGAACTTTGAATAATGCTATCTATCACGCTTTTTATCCTTGATGGTGCTGCGTGCCAAATTATTACGTTTGGTTTTTTGGTAATGTACTTTATTTGATTTTCATCTATATATGGTAAATATGTGGCAACTGTTATGCTATTATCGGACATGGAAATAGGTATTATTTTATTTTTTACTATAAAATCCTGAGGGAACAAGTTTAAAAGATTTTTATCTATTTTATCAACATTTACTACGCTACCATCTCTATCAACAAGTCTGAACATTTTTGAATATGCGTTAAGGAGATCTTGTTCTGTTATTTTTTTAGTTTCTACAAGATAACTTACTATATCTATTTCTTTATTTTTTAAATCCTGAACAATGGAATCATCTATGAGCCCTTCATTTTGTAAAAATCTTAAAAATCTTAAGTTTCTTTCTGTATCTATCATACTCTAAATTGATTATAAGAGATTTTTAATAGATGGCTATAAAGTATTCTTAGTACCTCTTTATAATCTTCTTTTTCTTCTTCGCTTATTATATCCATTTTGTGTTCTAACTCTCTGGTAAATTCTTCAGATACCAAATAAGAAAGCTCTTTACTTTGTTTTAGAAAGTTATATACTTCTATGCCTAGCTTAGTGGGTATAAGCCTTGATTTTTTCTCTATTACATACTTTCTTTCTAAAAGCCTAGAAATTATTATGGAGTATGTGGATGGTCTTCCTATGCCTTTTTCTTTCATTTCTTTAACAAGCTCTCCTTGCGTGTATAACGGTGCTTTAGGGACAGCTGTTAGCTCTTTTTCTTCTACTTCAAAAGTATTGATAGGTTTATCGTTATTTTCTCTTACCTGTGTTGTATTAATTGGTATAAATATGTTCCAACCGTCTTCTAAAATTTTGTCAACAACTTCCAATTCTTTTTCAAGATAGCTCTGCCACGGTTCACAAGTCTGAGATTTAGTTGAACTTGCTGATACTGATAGAGTTTTTTGTAATACTTTTACTGGTCTTGTTTGAGATGCCATAAATCTGTTAAATATAAGCTGGTAAAGTTTTATATGCTTTTTTGTAATCTGCTGTGTAAATAAATTTTGATAGCCGTAATTTTGGTTGATTGAAAAAGATTCTATATCCTCTGGGGTCATACTTTTGGTAGGTCTTATGCATTCGTGGGTTCCTTCTTTTCCCCAAGCTCTTGGTTTAAAATACTCCTTTCCAAGCTTTTCTTCTATAAAGCTTTTTGCTATTGAGATTCCTACTTCCGATACATGAGTAGAGTCGGTTCTATGATAGGTTATATATCCCATTTCGAAGAGATTTTGGGCAATTTCCATTGCCTCTTTTACAGAAAATCTTAGTTTGTCAGAAGCGTCTTTTAAAAGCGTATCCGTGGTATAAGGTGCAGGTGGCTCTAGAAAACGCTCCTCTTCTTTTGTAGTTTTTATAGTTATATATTTTATGTTTTCGTAATAGGTTTTTGCCTTTGTTTTGTCTTCAATGTCAAAATCTATTTTTATATTTTCAGCTTTTAGGAAAAGTTTAAAAATTTTTGCTTTATGTAAGTTGTATCTTTCTATAATCCAACCAAGCACGGGGGTTTGCACTCTGCCAGCGGAAAGCCAATTTTTGCCGAAATGTTTCTGTATTAGCTTTGAATATTCAAAACCAACCCATCTATCGGATACTCTTCTTAAAATTTGGGCTTTTACAAGGGATTCTTTTATATCCCTTGGGTTTTCTATTGCATTCGCAATGGCTTTTTTTGTAACTTCATGAAATTCCATACGTTTTATATCTTTACAAAAAGCCGATAGCATCTCTTTTAAATCCCAAGCTATTTTCTCGCCTTCGGTATCAGGGTCAGTGGCTATTAGCACTTTTTCTATTTCGATACCTGCTAATCTTAAGCTTTTAACTATGTTATCTTTACCTTCTATGGTTTCATATATTGGTATTATATGGTCATCTTTTATCAAAACACCGTCAAAACCTTCGTTTTTAACAAGGTCAAGTATATGTCCTATAGAAGCTGTAATGATCATATAGTTTTTATCCGTAGAAAACTCCATAAACGCTACGTTGTTTAAAATTCTTCTAGCTGGTTTTCCAAAAAATGAAGATATTGTTTTTGCCTTTGTGGGAGATTCTACTATCACCAAGGTGGGTTTTATTACATCTTTTTGGTTTAGTATCTTTTCCTTTTTCATAAAAGCTCTTAAATTTTCTCTGTCTTGGTCTATAGCTTTTAATATGCTTTTTATATCAATATCCTTTATGTTTTCAAATTTGATATCTCCAAGCCAAAGAAGTTTTTTCTTCAAAGATTCAAAACTTGCCTTATCGTCTACCAACACGACTGAAAGACCTTTGCTTATTCCACCGGCGTAAAGCCTTGATGTTCTACCGCTTGCTTGAATGTATCCAGTTACGTCTGGAATCAGTATATAATATTTGTCATTTTGCTTTTTGAGGGTTATATCTTTTGAGTTTTCTATTTTTTCTATAATATCTTTTTGGCTAAGAAACTCTTTAGCCTTTTGTTTTAGGTTTTTTAAAACTTCGTTTTCTTCTTTAACATACCTATATTTGTTTAGTTTTTCTATAAGCTCCGATATTGTTTGATAGTGCTCTGTGTTTATAAAAATATTTTTTATAGATAAAAGCGCCATAACAATATGGTTTATGTTTGTCTCAAGGCTAAGGGGTATCTCGATTTTTGGAACCCCGTAAAATATAGCATACCTTATAACGTGTGGAAGGTCTATTCCTCTTGCCAGCGGATTTCTGTAAGATGCTATGCCTACCAAAACATCTATATCGCCGTTCTCGTAGGCTTTTATGTCCTCTTCTTTTATATCTTCGTAAGATACCGCTCTTATGTGGTTTTTGTTTAAGGTTTCTATTATTTCTTTTATTGCATCTTTTCCTTTTTCTGCGGATAAGAATACAAGCCCGCCTTTACCAAAGGTATTTATGTATTTTACTAGTGTTTGATAATTAAGCTTGTAGTTTGGTGGTTCATCAAAAGCGTCTGTTATATTTCTAAGGTAATAAGTTGGTGTGGATAATTCAAAGCCTAGTAGCTCTTTGAAGGCTAACACTCGTTTTGATTTTGGTTTAGATGTAGCCGAAGCTAATACCAATACTGTTTTGGGTCTGTTGGTGCTAAGATAGTCTGCTATCTCTTGGGAAAGAGCTTTTAGTTTTTCTTCGTTTTTTCTAAAAGAAGACTTTAATTTTAAAAGCTCAAAAGTTTTGTTGATGATATCTTTTTCAAAACCCATTATATGTAGAAGTTTGTCTATATTTTTTGCGGTTTTTAAAAATGAGTCTATATCATCTACAAATATAAAATCAAAATCCCTTGGTATGAGTTCCTCGTTTTTGTATAAAAACATGTTTGTGGTGATTAGTATTTTGTAGTTTTTAGCTTTTAGTAAAGATTTATCTTTTTTGGCATCTAGTCCAAAAATTAATATGTCTTCTTCTTTAACTCCAAAAGACAAAAGTCTGTCAAAGGTTTGTTTTAATAAGAGCTTTGTTGGTAGCAATAAGTAAGATTTTTTGTTTTTTGTGGATAAAAACGCCGCTAAAGAAATTCCAAAGGATGATTTTCCTATGCCGGTGGGAGCTATAAGCGAAAAAGATTCCTTTAAAAATACCCTTTTTGCCCATGTTTTTTGAAGAGCCCAGGGTTTTAGATTGGTATATTTATAGAAATACTCTTCCCACAAGCTTAACTCTTTCTCTATATCGCAATGCTCTTTTAAAAACCCCTCTTTCAGCGCATCACATACGTTTTCGCTTTCTTCTTTTAAACATTTTTCGCAAGGCAAACCTTTTGCGAGTCTATAAGAGGATATATCGCCTCCACAGTTTGGGCATAAGTTTTTAAATATTGCTTCTATCATCTATATTTCTATCTGAGCTATAAACCCTAAGTTTCTTCCGAAACCGTTGTAATCAAGGCCGTACCCCACCACAAACTTATCTTCTATTTCAAAGCCTACATAATCTGCCTTTATGTCCACTTCTCTTCTGGATGGTTTATCAAGAAGCACGCATATCTTAAGACTTTTTGGGTGTTTTGATAAGATTAGCTCTTTTACCTTACTAAGCGTTTTGCCAGTGTCCAATATATCGTCTACTAAGATTACATCCTTGTCTTTTATATCCAAACTAATATCGCACAATACGTTAAGATTTGAGGATTTGTCTCCTACGTATGAGCTTACTTTCATAAAATCAACAAACACATTTTTTTGTATATGTCTTGATAAATCGCTTACAAACATAAATGCACCGTTTAGAAGCCCAACTATATAAACCTCTTCGTAATCTTTTTCTATAGTCTTTGATAGTTCTATGACCCTTTTTTGTAAATCAAAGCTGTTTATAATAGGTCTTACTTTCATCATTTTCTAGCCTCTTTTTCAGTATTTAACATTTTACCATAATTTGTGATATAATTTAAGACTACGTTTTTGTAGCTTTTAAAAGCTATAAAACTTGAAAATTTTTTTAAGAAATGTTATAATGTAATATTTAGTAGGTAGGAGAGATAGCCAAGCGGCCAACGGCAAGGGACTGTAAATCCCTCGGGCTTCGCCCTTCGCAGGTTCGAATCCTGCTCTCTCCACCATTTTAGCGGATGTAGCTCAATGGTAGAGCAGCTGCCTTCCAAGCAGCAGGTTGCGGGTTCGAGTCCCGTCGTCCGCTTTTGTTTTTAGCCCTGGTAGCTCAGTCGGTAGAGCACACCCTTGGTAAGGGTGAGGTCGCCGGTTCAAGTCCGGTCTAGGGCTTTTAAAAATTTTTTTGGGGGTTTAGCGTTTTATGGCAAAGGAAAAGTTTGTTAGAGAGAAAGAGCACATCAACGTAGGTACCAT
>PNJC01000125.1 GCA_002878215.1 Hydrogenobaculum sp.
CCAATGGTGTTTATCTGGGTTTCTTATGACAGTGTATCTTGGCATAGCCTCTAAGTATTGAAAAAGCGAATACACAGTGTAAGGGTTTTGGGTGGATAGTCTTACTTTCACATCTATTTGTTCTATATATTTTCCTTTTACAGGTTTTAGAAGCTCTATGCTCTGGATGTTTAGCTTTTCTTTTTTGGCGTATTCTTTTACAAGTTTTGATATGTGTATTTGTATGGCTCTTGATTTTTCGTCTATTTTGTGGAGATTTTGAACAGATATCGTGACGTGCTCTAATTTTGCAGTAGGTTGTTTTATATTTTTTGAGGTGTATAATTTTACATTTTGCATGTATTCTTGGAGCTTATCTTGAAGTTTTTGCTTTTGATTTTCCACATTCTCTTTCATAGGATACACCACAAATCTTAAAAAAATGAGAACGATGAGGGTGTAGATACCAATTTTCCTTCTGTCTATATTTTTTGAATAATCTTTTATTTTAGATATATTGGGCAGACTTAACGTACGCATGAAAAATCTGCTCTTATGTTTAGGCTATAAACTTTTTGAAAGTTTTGAGAAACCGGCGATTCTAAATCAAAATCTTTTATGCACTTATCCTTTGTGAGAGATTCCAAAAACTTAAAGGGTTCTTGGGTATTTACCGTGAAACTAACCTTAGGGGTTTGTGGATTTAGTGGTTTTATATCTATATTGGTAATGTATTCTTTGTCCTCTAAGTGAGAGGCTATGTCATCTAGTAAAAATATTGGGTCTATGTAAACCACGGTGCTCTTATACTCTTTCACAAAAGCCTCTTTATAATTGGTTTTTGGCTCAGCGTTTTGCGCGATGGTTGACTTTATGTAAGGTAATAGTTTTTTATTTAGGTACTCTATCTTTTTTATATTTTCTTCGTAATATTTACCATTTACATACAAAGCAGCCGCATATCCTATTAGAAAGTACATCACAACTCTAAACACCAAATCTTCATCTATTTTAAAAGCCTGAAAACGCTTATAATCTTTTAAATCTATATTGGCTATATAGTCTAAAAAGATCGGGTAGTTTTTGTAAGATTTTTTTGTCGTATTGGCATGAAGTCCAAACTCTATATCTTCGTAAGATGTTATATCCTCTATTTCAAAATTACCAAGACCTTTTAGAAAGAGTTCAAAATAATCTTTCGAGAAATCTTTTAGCTGAAGATAGGCATAAAGCCCGTTTTGGGTAAGAGCCAGTATGTTGTATATAGTGTCTTCTTTATATATCAGCACTTCGTTTTTTTGGCTTTTAAAACAAAGAGGCTCAGCCAAAACATAGTTAAAATCAAAATCTTTTTTTACATCATCTAGTATACTTTTTTTAAACACAAAAACGTTAACCTGTATAGTATTCTCATAGCTTTTGGCGATGTTAAAGCAAAAATCCATCTCTTGATCTGGATACGTGTCTTCTACTTGATTTTGTATGATGCTTTTAATGTTATCCTTGGAGGTTTTTGGCAATGTATCTTTATAATAGTATGTGTCTTTTGACGATATCACCAACACCTTTTTCTCAAAAAACGGCAACTTGCCAACATCTTTTAAAACTTTCACACTCTTTTTTAGCTCGTAAAAGCTCTTTTTACCTTCTTTGTAGAAGCATACATACATGTTAGTTTGCTAATGGGAGCTTACCTTTCTCACAAGCCATTTCGTATATCTCTCTATTTAGTTTTGGAGATTTTTTCTTAGCGTAATATATCATATTCACTTGACCAGCAACTTCTATAATCTGCTTAGTTTTGCAATTGACTCTTGCTAAAATAGTGCTACCTATAAGAGGCACTGTGGAGTTGGTTACATCTTCGGCTTTTTTCATATTCTTGTAAATTTTCTCATTTGTTTTTAACATGCTTTCATAAACATCTTTATCCACATAGGATACATACACTTGGTATATATCTTTACCCACTTTGGTTTTTTTATTGGATATATAAACCCTATAATGGTGTTCTTTACCTCCCACTTTACCGCTTACATCATCAAGATATAAAAAGCCTATAAGCTTTTGTGTTTTTGGTTTTGAAACCACTTCTTTTGTTTTTTGGCTTTTAATAAAGCTTGTAATAGCATAAGCTCCCACGTCTTGGGATGTAGATATGTTAAAAGCATAAGAAACACTAAAACTTAGCATTGCAAATCCGATAAATTTAATTGCTTTAATTATCATAACATTTTATATTATACCAAAAGTATGGAAATCTTGTGATATAATTAAAAATACTTGAGGGTTAAAAATATGAAAAGATTAGTTTTGGCTTCTTTATTAGTTGGTGTAGGCGTAGGACTTGTCTCCTGCGGTGGAGGCGGAGGTAGTAGCAGTGGAAATAGCACAGGTGTAGCCCAGCAAAGTTTAGAATTAGGAGTTTCTCTTACCCCGCCTACAAAAGCTATAGAAGTGCTAAATCTTGGTATTTCTTATACAATGCCTCAAGACCCATTTGTCTATACGATAGCTTTATATAATCAAAATTCTAGCACCAACAGCTCTTCTTTGCAGGTGGTGGCTGCCTCTGGTAGCATATGTTTTGATGGAGGTCCAAGTCAAACAGTTTGCACTTCTATACCTGTACCTCTCCTCAACATAGGTCAAACTTACTCAAACACTATATACACAAATATAGAAAAGTTTACCCCATTTGCTCTTAGTGTAAATCCATATCAAGGAGTACCATTTACATCTCTTACAAATGTAACTTTATCTTTGCCTCCAAACAGTGGTCTTTCCAGTATAAGCAGCAGCACTCCAGCAAATTATGGTCTTACCACAATACCTCTAAACAACTACATAATTCCCGGTACGCTTAGCGTTAGCGGTTTTGCCTCTTATACTCTTATATCGAGCACTACCAACATTACCACATCAGACACCACTGTAAGCTCAGCTCAATATTCTTATACAAACATTCCATATGTTTGTGAAGATAGCGGTAGCGGATATTTTAATCTAAATGCGATATCCGCTGTGCCTATGAGTTGCAGTGGATCTATCACTTATTCTAGCGCTGTATATGCTTTTATAAGCAATTTTAACGTCGTTCCCTCTTATTCTTACGATTTTTCATACAGCTTAGGAGGTGGGTCTTCCACAACTATTATAAATAATCAACTGGTGTATCCTACACCTTCTTCCACGATAAACATCACATATCAAACCTATAGTCAAAATCCAAATACTTTTAGTTCTAGTTCTAACGTATTAATAGCTTATGTAAACCCGTCTGTAATATTTATGAATGGATATACTCTTCTTTCTTCTTACACACCTATAGGGGTTTATGTAACCAATACCTACGGACAAACGGGTTTTATAAATTGTAATTCTAATGGGGTTAGCTGTTCTGTGGGAAGTGGTTTTATAAGGGTTGTTTTGCCAAACTCTTATACTAGTGCTACGCTCCAATACGAACAAACAGAGATTATGAGCTTTGGCTCCGGTAGCAGTGTAATATATTCAGGAGCTCCATATATAAATATGCCAGTCAATATAGGAGTTTCTCTTACATTTAACGACGGAGAAGTGCTAAGCGCAAGCAACTCGGCTACACTTTTGATAAGTCAAAATTAGGAGGTAAAAATAGTTGATAACCATATTATCTTGGCAGGCTTTTCAAAACTTTAAAGAAATTAAAATAAATATAGGAACTAATGAATTATGATTGCGCTTCAATACCAGCTAGGACTCTCTACGAATCTGCCACAACTTAAATCAGATCCTATCCTTGGTAGGTCCTTCGTAAGGGACCTATCTCCGTTGAGAGTACTCTTGACGGTTTGGGATAATATATTAAGTAGGCTAAGTGCTATGCTTGGTGTAGGGACTATGGTTAGCCTAATACCGCCTGCAGACCTACGGGCTAACCTGAAATGGCGGGATACAAATAGGTCTGCTAAAAGTGTATGTAGTTTTATACACTTTTAATGATCAGGTTTGTATGAAAAAGATAGAAGCTTCAAAACTATTTTTAGGTGCAGGTCTTTTGTCTGGCTTTATAGTAGCCTCTTGTGGTGGTGGAGGTGACTCTGGAAACGGCGTATCCACCAATGGAGCGTACCAACTATCTGTTTATGCCTATCCTGTGAACACGGTATATGCTGTAAATCCAGATGGCAGTATATCTTCTGATACAATTGGTGTCAATGCTACTATAAATTTTGTAGGTTCTTCATCAAGTCTTGCTCCTTTATCTTACGGTATCATAGAATCTTCTTCCATCTGCTTCTCGGATCCTAGTATTCCATTTGGATTTTATGGTCCAAACGGTAGCAAGTGTTTTGCATTGGTTTTTCAAAGCAATAGCATACCAACCAACGGCACAGTTTCTGGTTCTTTTATAGGAAATTATTATAAATATGGAGCTATAGCTCTTCAAGCAAATCCATTTCAAAATACTCCTAGCAACACTATGACACTATCTCTAACTCCTATGAGTGGTTATAAAACAAGTTACCAACCAGGTTCTACAATAAATCTTTTAAATCAAAATTTAATACCAGGATACTTACAAGTTCAGTTTAATGTTGTTTATCAAGATTTTCTTGTAAACAATGTTTATGAATATAGTATATCTAGCGCTAGTAACTCTTGGGGAATAGCTTCTAACACATTTTCTTCTTCTAGTTATATTGGAAGTTATACTGTGAGCGGCATATGTATTGATAATGGCAAAGGCGGCTTTTATCCAAATGCTAGCACAACCGCAGTGGGTTTAGCACCATACAACAATTTTTCAAATATTGGCATAACATGTAGCGGTAGTATAAATTATAAAACAGGACAGATAATAAGCTTTAGTATCATAGCGCCTTCTTATTCTGTGATTTCTTATACTAGTGTTAGTATATCTGGTAGTGCTGATCAAAACAGCTCAGGTTATACAGAGTATTTGACAGTGATTTCAAATTCTTTCCAAGACCCTTATTATTTACCCAATATAAATGTGTATTATGGCTATGTTTATGGTAGTACCACTTCTCTTTCTACTCCAAATGTGTATTACGCTTATATACCAAATCAGCTAATAGGACCTTACAGCTATTCTTTGTTACCTTTATCGGTTAATTTAAACGGTACAAATTACCCATGTTCTCAATTAGAATGTAATATATATTCCAACGGACTTTTTAATGTATTTTCAGTGACTCTTCCGTATTCTTTTTCTTATACAAATGTTTCAGCTCAGATACTTCAAGAATTTACATACAATCCTTCAGTTGTGATAACTAACCATCAGCTATCAGCTCTACTTCCATACACAGTTTATATGAATGTCCTTATGGAAGACGGTCAAACTATGAGCACAAATTATACAGGTAACTTATTAATACAATCACCATCAGTAGGCGCTCCACCTCAATAAAGCTATCTTAGATTTTAGAATAGGCTGAAAAGGCCTATTCTTAGTAAAAAACCAAAAACTAGTCTTGGCCAAAATAAACTCCTTCTTGGAGGTTTTATGTTAAAATATCTTTATGCCAAAAGCTAAAAAAACCAAAAAACCCACTATCTTAATAGCAGATGTGTTTGCATCAGACCCTCACAACAACGCTCCTTTTATGGGTGGCGGTCAGAAAATGATATTGAAGCTTTATGAGCTTTTAAAAAAAGATTTTGACATCACCCTCATGAGCTCTCAAAAACTCTCTTTAGAAAAAGCAAAAGAACTTGGGGCTAAGACAATATCTCTTTACTATCCAGAAGAGAAGGTCTTTGAAGAGTTTGAGAAGTACATAGATGAAATTAAAAATTACGATTTTTTTATTATAAACAACCAGCTTCCAGTGGATATACATCCAAACACCATAGCTTGGGTGCATGCAGATTACTTTAGTTTTTGCACACCAGCTGAGATAGAGGATTGGGTTAATTTTGCCAAAAGCCCAAATGTAAAGTATATAGTCTTTGTATCAGAACCTCTTAAAAATAGTTTTTTATCGAAATCTGATATACCAAAAGAAAAGATAAAAGTTATACCAAACTGGATAGAGCACATAGAGAAATCACCAAAGCCCTACAGCGAAAACTTCAGAGTGGTATGGATAGGGACTTTGAAACCTGATAAAGACTGGCAAGAGCTATCTCAAGCCCTAAAAGGCACAGATATAGATGTGGATTTTTTGGGAGATGGGCAAGATCTCGTTTTTGCAAGAGAACTAAAAGAAGTTAAGCCAAATCTTTTTGGTCATCAAAACTTCCTTGGTTTTGTAGACGATCCAATAAGCTATATGAAAGAAAACTCATCGGTTTTTGTCTTCACATCAAAAGCCAAATACGAATCTTTTGGACTTACTCTCATAGAAGCAATGTCTGTTGGTATTCCGTGTGTTGCCTACAAAACTGATATTACAAAGTATGTCCTAGGAGAAGAAGGGCTTTTTTACA
>PNJC01000039.1 GCA_002878215.1 Hydrogenobaculum sp.
AGCTTAGTGCTGGTTTATGTTATTATTCTATGATTTAAATCTTCTGTTGAAAGAATTGTTAAGATGGTCAGCATCAAGAAGCGTTATAAAATCAACGCATTTAAAATGCTTGTCAAAAGCAGGTTCACCGCATATTACAGCACCAGCTTTTAAATAGCTTTGGATAAGAGAGGGTACAAAAGCTTTTAGACTATTTACATCCATATTTACAGCATCAAGAGTTTTTACATAGTTTTCAAAGTTTTTTATGCGAAAATCCGGCAAAGGAATCACCATTTTGTTTTCAAACTGTTTTAAATATTTATAAGCTAAAACTATTTCCAGCAAGTTTTCCGTTTGAACGCTAGAACATCCAAACACATACTTAGCTCCCACCAAATTAGCGTAGTAAGCAATGCCTTTCCAAAGCAAAGCTATCGTAGTTCCGCTTCTATAGTCTTTATGCACGCTTGCCCTTCCAATCTCTATCTTTGTGGCTTTTAAAAGCTTTATACTAGATATATCAAACTCTGTTTCCGAATAAAACTTATCGCTAAAGTTAGATGCTATAACTCTATAGGTACCAACTACGTTTTGAGTTTTGTTGTCTATTATAATAATGTGGTCTGCTATAAAGTCAAACTTGTCTATGTCTATTCTAAAAAGCCTGCTTTTGTTTAGAATTTCTTGATAAAATACCTTATGTCTTAATTCAAGAGCTTTTCTTAACTCTTTGGAATTCTGTGCGGTCTTTACGGTAAAATTCCCTACTTCAAATCTAAAAGTAATTTTTGGTTTAAAAGCTTTTAAACGAAAACCGTATGTTTTTTGCGATAGCGCTCCTATCATACCAACCTCCTCAACCCTTTAATAAAGCTCTATCACTACTCTCTCAAAACCAAACTTTTCTTTTAGCTCTTTTTTCATGGCTCTTATCTTATCTCTTATCTCTTTTAAAGGTGTGTTTTCTAAAGCTTCCAAGTCTTGTTCTCTTAATCTCGCGTACATTATATTTTTACCTGGCACAAGACTCCAAACGTGTATAGATTTTATCATTATTTCTGGGAAGTGCTGTTTTATAAAGTTTTCTAACTCCTCTAAGTTTATATATTCTGGGGAAGATTCCATCAAAATGTCTATGGACTTTGATAATACTTTGTAAATAGGGTATATAACGCTAAGACCTACTAGTATACTCATTATAGGGTCAAATATGTAGTTGCCAGTAAGTTCTATAAGAATAGATGATGCTATAACGCCTACAGAGCTAAGCCCATCCATTAAAACCCTTAAAAAAGCACCGGCTATATTGAGGCTGTGCTTTGAGCCAAAGTAAAGTATCACGATACCAACTATATTTACTAAGAGACCCAAGATAGATATCCAAAAAACACCACCAGCGTTTACATACTCTGGATGCAAGAGCCTTTTAAAAGCGTGTAAAAATATCATTATTAGGAAAAATCCGGCAGTGATGCCGTTAAACAAAGCTGATAGTATTTCAACCCTGTAATATCCAAAAGTCCTTTTTGGGTTTGGAGGCTTTTTGGATAAATACATGGCAAATATTGCCAAAGCTTGACCGGATAAATCCATAAACATGTAAACCGCATCAGACAACAAAGCTAAGCTGTTGAAGGCGTATCCGTAGTAGACTTCAAGTAAAAAATCCAAAAACGTTATAACAAATACAAAATAAAGCCCTCTCCCAAGATTTTTCTCATCCATTTTTTATATCCGGTGTAATAGAGTATAGAGCTGAGAGTATGGTAGAACCATTGTTTATCATTACCGAGAATGCAGGGTTACCAGAACCCAATATACCTATAGCCATTCCAAGGGTATTTATAGCAAAATTAAACTTTATGTTGTTGTTTACTACTCTCATTGCATCTTTAGAAAGTTTTATAGCTTTGTATATAAGATTTAAATCTTCTTTTACAAGCACTACATCTGCTACGTCTATAGCTACTTGAGAACCGTCCCCCATTGCTATACCAACATCTGCCGCTGAGAGTGCTACAGAGTCGTTTACTCCATCTCCCACCATAGCCACTTTGTAGCCTTCACGTTTTAACTGCTCTACGTATTTGGCTTTTTCTTCTGGAGATACCCTTGCTCTAAACTCTTTTATACCAACTTCTTTTGCAATAGCTTGGGCTACCTCTTCGTTGTCACCGGTTAACATAACTATCTTTATATCCATATCTGTTAATTTCTTTATTACCTGTTTGGCTTCTTCCCTTATAGTATCTTTAAAAGCTATTAAACCTAATATCTTTTTGCCTTTTGCAAGGTATAAAACTGTTTTACCTTCATCATGCTTCTCTCTGACTATGTCTTTTACGTGTTTTGATATAGTTATTTTATGATTAGCCATATATCTTGATGAGCCAAGCTTATATTCTTCGTTGTTGAGTTTTGCTGAGATGCCAAGCCCTATATCGTAATCAGAATCCTCTCTTTCGTAAAGCTCAAGCCCTTTTTCTTTTGCCATATTTACTATAGCATCAGCTATAGGGTGTTTTAGCCTTTGCTCTAAGGAGGCGGCTATTCTCAAAAGCTCTTCTTGGGATAAATCTTCTTCTAATGGTATCAAATCTGTAATAATAGGCTCTCCTCTCGTGATAGTGCCAGTTTTATCCATTACCAAGCAATTTATTTTAGAAAGTTCTTCTAAAGACCTTCCGCCTTTTATAAGCACTCCGTGGTTTGAGGCTTTTGATATAGAAGAAGCCACAGCTATTGGTATAGATACCCTTAAATTGGTGTTATAGTCTATTGTTAGTATGCTAGATGTTTTTGCTAAGTTTCTGGTGGTAAGCTGGTTGATCAAGCCTATTGTTAAGATAGGTAAGACCGTAGCATCGGCTAGTTTGTTAAATTTATCGTAAACACCCGGTTTTTGGTCCATGTAGGATTCTACCATGTAAGCGATTTTTGAGATGATGGTATCTGCGCCTTTTTGTTCTACTTTTATATAGATTTTTCCGTCTATAACGTTTGTGCCAGCGTATACTTTGGACCCAGCCTCTTTTAAAACAGGCTTATCTTCTCCTGTTAATATAGACTCGTTTACAACTGCTTTACCTTCTGCTACCACGCCATCCACTGGAATCCTACCACCGGCGTAAACCACCACTATATCTCCTGTAGATATCTCTTCTATAGGTACCTCAATTTTTGTGCCATCTTTTTCTATATAAGCGGTCTCACCATCTACGTTTAGAAGGTCTCCTATAGAAGCCCTAGCTTTTTGGTTTAGTTTGTCTTCAAGATAATCTCCTAACCCTATAAATAGATTCATTATGTTGGCTGATAGTAGCATGTTTCTCTGGATGGTTATACCAAGGGCCAACGAATCTAAAAGCTGATAAGACAGCTTGCCTTTTAAAAGGTTTGAAAAAGCGCTTTTAAAAGATGGTATAGAACCAAATATAGCCAACGCTTTTATAAAGGGATTTGGCAATACCGGTGTTAAAGAAAGCAACCCTCCCACAGCCCCCACAATCATTCTTAATTTAGAGGGTTCTTCTTTTTGTGTTTTTGGTTTTGTTTTTTGTGATTTTAATATACCAAGTATTACATCGATAGGGGTGTTGTTTATAAGTTCTAAAAACTCTTCTATATATATCTTGTTTGGGTCGTAAGATATAGACAGGCTTCCAGTGGCTTTGTTTAGCTTAGCATCCAAAATACCATCTTGAGATTTTATAAAATCTTCTATAGCTTCTTTTGAAACATCTAAATACTTAAGGTAAAAAGAGTTGACCCTTATCCTACCGTAAGTTTTGTGTTTTACTACAAGAGTTTTCATGACTGTTGTTCTTGTGAAGGTGCCAACGTTTTTTGATTTAGCCTATTCATAAGCTCGTTTATCTCTTCTTGCACTCTCATAAGCTCTTGATGTTCAGATATTTTATGTATCATATAAAAGCCAAAAACACCGGCAAACATTCCAAGCCCAAAAGATGTGTACTTGCTACAAACTATATCGCCTAACTTTGACCACATATTCATTTCCTCCTTATAAAGATGATTTTAACTTTTCTAAAAGCTCTTGCTGTTTTTGTAAAAGCGTTATTTTTAGCTCTATTTCCTTTTTTAGCTCTGACTTTGCCTCATGGACTATATCTTCTACCACTTCTTTTTTGGCTTCCAAAGAAGCGTTTAGCCATTGTCCAAAGCTGATACCCTCTTTTGTAACTCCCACTAAAACAGGCTTAAACTCCTCTAAAGCTTTTCCAAGCACGTACATAACTGCTACCGTGCCAAGACCCCAGGTAAAGTATCTTCTCGAAAAGCACCCGATAAGATTTTCAAACATATATACCTCCTATAAAAATTTTATTACAAGTTTGTTGAATAACCAGTTTACCCATATAAACCTTATGGCACCTATCCTAAAACCGTAATCAACGGTGTATAAAAAAAGCTTCAAAACGTCTGATTTTATAGTCCTAGATATAAAAGGATGTAAGTCTGTAATACAAACTGTTTCACCAAGCGGTTTTATATCTTGCTTTTCTAAAAACTCTTGAAATTCATCCTGAGATAGTATTTCTTCGGATTCTATTTTAATGCTTTTAGTGTGATAATTTACATATACGTTTTCTTCGCCAAATAGCTCTTTTAACACTTTTACAAAAGCCTCGTTGTAAACCACGCTTCCTTTTATCCTTATTCTATGATGTGAAAATGAAATATCTTCTATTTTCATACAAAGTATGATATGGCCCCAAGCCCTACTCTATCTAAAACAATGTCTTTAGCTACGTTAAAAGCAATGCCCTCCAGTCCCCCTCCTACATTTAACATCAGCTGGAAGGCAAATAGTAAATTTATCTCATCGCCTTTTGTTTCCACTTTAAAGCCGTTTTCTTTTAACACTTTTTTTATCAAAGGTAAAGCGTTTTCATCTTTACAGCAGCTTATTAGTATGCTATTGGTGAAGGGTTTAGATACAATCTCTTCGTCTTTTAGCGCTTTTCTCAAAAGGTCGTATACCACCCCGTGATAAATTTTGTTTACCTTTAGCCTTATCCTACCCTCTTTTGCGCTTACTATTTGCACCTCTTTCATACCTTTTATCTTAACTATCTTTTGTTAAGATTCCGTTAATTTTTTTAATTTATTATATGATATATATCAATTACTTATAAAAGCCCATATACTTTTATGTTCTTTGTTTGCAAGGCTTTTTATATAGCTAAGCATCTTTTTATATCCTTCGTAACCTTTGGTGGCTATAGCTGTTTGTTTAAACTGCTCAAAACCTGATACTTTTAATAAAGATGTTGGCGTATATAGATTTTTAGGAGATGGCACATAAGAGCTATCTTTTTGGCTTTTTTTCATATGCTTTTTAAGCCATTCTTTGTTTACATATTTGCCTTTTAAACCTGCTTCTCTTCTTAAAAGCGTATAGTTGTTGCAATATCCTTTGTTAAAAGCCATCTTTACATCAGGTTTTATAGCTTTTACAGGGCTAAAGTTTGGCTTATCGGTCCATATATCGGAGATAATGGGAGTAGTTTGGTCAAATATGGACATAGGAGGTATTCCAAGGATTTCTTCAATGGTTTTTACTATGCTTATTTGAGAATAGTGTTTTGTAGATATGTAGCCAGGTTTTACCCAAGGGCTTACAACCACAGCGAAAGTCCTATGAGCGTCTATGTGGTCTGCTCCAGATTGGGCATCGTCTTCTGTTATAAATATAGCCATATGTTTCCAGTAAGGAGTATGAGATAGATATTCTATTAGTTTGGCAGTGGCATAGTCGTTGTTGGCTACATAGTATTGTGGCGTGTAGTAGCAAGGGTGAAGTCCTGCAGTGTGGTCATCTGGAAGCCATATGTAAGAAAATCTTGGCATATTGTGAGCTTTAAACCACTTTATAGCTGCTTTTGCTCTGTAAGTATCTAGTATAAATCTATTCCAACCTGGAAAGGAGTATGCTATATGAGGTTTCATAGCTTTTGGAATATTACCCCATCTATCTCTTGATACAAATTCACCAAAATCTTCAAAGGATATATGATGCTTTAGTAGGTTGTTGAAAAGGTAGAGCTTATAAGGATAGGAAATCCAAGGGTTTGACCATTTTCCTAATTTGCTTAGGTTTTCGTATATTGCAAAAGGATTGTCTACACCGTTTGGTATACCACCCCAACCGGTAGCGTACCCAAAAGTAAGAGCCTCTGTCCATCCAGGGTTGTCAGCTAATCCCCTTCCAGAATAATACTCTTGCCACGTTCTCTCTACAAAATCAGATATGTTTGCCCCCGTAGTCCACTGATGAGCTTGGGCTGTCACTTCACCGTCGGCATAAAAATTTGCCATAAGCGTATAGTTGTTGGCAAAGTTAAACAAGTTTGGAAGTTCTTTTTTGGTATATAGTGCTAAGTTTGGGTCAGCCCATTTA
>PNJC01000001.1 GCA_002878215.1 Hydrogenobaculum sp.
TCCCCAAAAACAGGTTATGCTAAATGCTATGACTTTATACTAAAAGCATTGAAAAGTTTATGGCAAGGCATATATTTATAAAATCGGAGGTAATGATATATGTTTAGGGCTATGTGGACATCGGCAGCTGGTATGACAGCACAGCAACAAAACCTTGATATCATATCAAACAACATGGCAAATGTGGACACGGTAGGCTATAAGCAACTTCAACCTGTATTTGATGACCTAGTATATCAAACTGTAAAAGACCCGGGCATGGAAACCTCCCAAAACTCCCAAAATCCTATTGGATATCAGCTTGGGCTTGGTGCCTACATAGACGGGACTTACGGTATATTTACCCAAGGAAACGTCCAACAAACTAGCAATCCTCTTGATGTAGCTATACAAGGAAACGGCTTTTTCCAAGTGGCTATGCCAGATGGGACCATAGCATACACTAGAAATGGACAGCTTCAATTGGATGCCAACGGAGACCTTGTTACAGCAGACGGATACCTTATACAGCCTCAAATCACAATACCTCCAAACGCCACCTCTGTAAATATAGGGCCAGATGGCACAGTAGCTGTTACAATACCAGGTCAGCAAGGAGTTCAAGTGGTAGGTCAGCTTCAACTGGCAAACTTCGTAAATCCAGCTGGCTTAAAAAGAATAGGCAACAATTTATATGAACAAACCCAAGCCTCTGGAAATCCCATAGTATCAAACCCCGGTACTCAAGGGCTTGGCACTCTTCTATCTGGCTATGTAGAAGCATCTAACGTAAATATAGTAAATGAAATGGTAAACCTTATAATAGCTGAAAGAGCATATCAATTTAACGCTAAGGGGATAACTGCAGCAGATACCATGCTTTCTACGGCGACAAATCTATACACTGGTTAATGAAAAAAGCCTTTTATAGCGTTTTTGTTTTATTAATTTTTCTACCTTTTTTGGGCTTTTCAAAAGAGATAGTTTTTAGTCAAAGTTATGTTGAAAAGCTTGTTAAAAAAGAGATTGAAAAGCAATACGGCAAAAATATAAAAGTAGATTCTGTAAACTGCTTTGTTTATAAACCTTTTACGGTAGATTCAAAAGATATATCGGTAAGCCTTAGGATACCGCCTCTTAGCCCAGATGCTTACGCTAGCATAAACATAAATTCAAACAACATACTTCAAAGAACCTACAACGCCATAGCTTATATAGAGTGGAGAGTGCCTGTTATAGTTGCAAAAAAGCTTATCACAAGGGGACAGATCATCACAAAAAACGACATTAAAAGTGCTGTAAAATACATTAGATTTGTGCCTCAAAACTTGGTAGTATCAAAACGTCAAGTGATAGGGGCTACCGCTTTGCAAAATATAGGGATAGGAGAACCCATAAGGACTTCTATGATAAGCATGGTACCTGTTATAAGGTATGGAGACATAGTAAGAGTAATATACGACAACGGCTATATAAGGATTACTACAAAAGCAAAAGCTATGCAAAACGGATATCTTGGCAAGTTTGTAAGGCTACAACCCCTTGACAATCCAAAAACCTTCATCACCGGTAAAGTCATAGATAAAGATACAGTCCTTATAAGCCCAAATTCATACTAATTTCATGTAAAAATGTTAAAATTAGATAAGATGGACAGTAGCATAAGTAAATTAGACAAAACGTTCTGGAAAGACTTCTTTAACATATTAAAACCCTATTGGCTTCATTCGGAAGAAAAAAAGAAAGCGTGGCTCTTGTTTTTTGTGATAATTTTTTTAAACCTTTTTCAAGTGTTTTTAAATGTGCTTTTTACAAAATGGTACAAAGTGTTTTATGATGCATTGCAGCACTTTGACGAAAAAGGCTTTTGGAAAGCGCTATTAGAGTTTAGCGTATTGGCAACGCTTTTTATAGTATCGGCAGTCTACGCTACATATCTTCAACAAATGCTTCAAATAAAATGGAGAGCTTGGCTTACATCTTTTTACATATCAAAATGGGTAAGCAACAAAAAATTTTACCACATGCAAGTAATAGAGCAAAACACCGACAACCCAGACCAGCGTATAGCAGATGACGTAAACGCCTTCATAAGCCAAAGCCTTAGTCTATTCCTTGGACTAATGAGCTCGGTGGTGACGTTTTTCTCGTTTGTTGGAATGCTTTGGATAATATCTGGTCCTATAAGTTTTAATGCTTTTCATATTAAAATCACAATACCAGCTTACATGGTTTGGGCAGCTATAATATACGCTATAGCAGGTACTTATATAACCGCTAAAATCGGTAAACCCCTTGTTAAGCTAAACTTTGACCAACAGATGTTTGAAGCAAACTTTAGGTTTGCCTTGATAAGGATAAGAGAAAATTCAGAGTCCGTAGCCCTTTTAAACGCAGAGGAAAAAGAGCATCAAAATCTCATGGACACGTTTAGATACGTATTTCAAAACTACTGGCAGATAATGGTAAGACAGAAGATGCTTGGATGGTTTACATCCGGATACAATCAAATAGCCATAATATTTCCAATACTTGTGGCAGCACCAAGGTTTTTTGCCAAAAAGATACAGCTTGGGGATGTAATGCAAATAGCAAGCGCCTTTGGTCAAGTCCAATCGTCTTTATCTTTTATAGTAAACTCTTATTCCTCGATAGCCACATGGTATTCTGTGGTAGATAGGCTTAGAACCTTCGAGAAAAACATAAAAGCCATAGAAACCTCTCAGCGCCAAAGCAAAATATCCATTTTGCCAAGCCAAGATAAGCTTGCTATAGAGCATCTAAGTATAAAAATACCTTATTCTGAAAAGCTTATAGTGAAGGATTTAAATTTAACGATAGAAAAAAAAGAGCACACCATCATAATGGGGCCGTCAGGCGTAGGCAAATCTACACTCATAAGAGCAATAGCCGGTATATGGCCCTTTGGAGAAGGCACTATAAAATTGCCACCAAATCATATGTTTTTACCTCAAAAACCTTATTTTCCATACGGAAGCCTAAGGGAGATACTTTTATACCCTTCCACAGACGGTAAAGCCGTACCAAACGAGTATTTGGAAGAACTTTTGGATATGGTAGGGCTTTCTTATCTTTCAAAAGATTTAAACACCAAAAACTTGTGGTCTCAAGTGCTCTCTCCCGGCGAACAGCAAAGTCTAAACATAGCAAGAGTGCTGCTTCATTCACCAGATTGGCTTTTTATGGATGAGTCCACAAGCGCTTTAAACGAAGAAAAAGAGATACATCTTTACAGCCTTTTATTAGAAAAGCTTAAAAATCTAACTATAATAAGCGTTGCTCACCGTAAATCTTTAGAAGATTTTCATATTAAAAAATTGATTTTGAAAGAGAACGCTCAATACGAGATAACGTACATTCAAAAATCTTTAAAATCCATTTAAGCTCTGGGGGAGGGGCTCGAACCCCCAACCTGGTGGTTAACAGCCACCCGCTCTGCCGGTTGAGCTACCCCAGATAACAATACTATTATACCATAAGCAAAAAAAATTTCAAGTTTTTTTAAGTCATAAAAATAGCAACGACGTTTTTATGATATACTAATTACTGAGCAATATTTAGGAGGTGTATATGGATTTTATAAATCCTACAAAAATTAAGGTGTTTGGCGTAGGCGGTGGTGGTTGCAACGCTGTTAACAGGATGTATCTTGACGGTATAGAAAATGTTGAATTGTACGCTTTAAATACAGATATCCAACACCTTAGCACGCTAGCTGTCCCAAACAAGCTACAAATAGGTGAAAAAATAACCAGAGGCTTAGGAGCCGGTGCAAGACCAGAAGTAGGAGAACAAGCGGCTTTAGAAGATTTGGACAAGATAAAAGAGATCTTGAGAGACACCGATATGTTGTTTATAGCGGTAGGTCTTGGAGGTGGCACAGGCACAGGGGCAGCTCCTGTTATAGCCCAAGCGGCAAAAGAGATGAACATACTTACTGTATGCGTATGCACAAAACCCTTCAACTTTGAAGGTCCCAAAAGAGCTCAAGCAGCAGAAGAAGGGCTACAAAAGATAAAAGATGTGTGCGATACATATATCGTAATACACAATCAAAGGCTTCACGATATAGCCGATAGAAACCTTACAATAGGAAATGCTTTCAAAATGGTGGACGACATACTATCTCAAGCGGTTAGAGGCATAACAAGTATAGTAACCACACCAGCTTTAATAAACGTAGACTTTGCAGACGTAAAAACGATAATGCAAGACGGTGGATTATCTTTGATAGGCATAGGTACATCTAAAAATAGCGATAAGCTGGATGCCGCCGTAGAACAAGCCATGCATAGCCCGTTGCTGGAAGGAAACTCTATAAAAGGTTCAAAGAGACTTATGGTAACGCTTTGGATAAACCAAGACACACCATTTACGGAAATAGAATCCTCTATAGCAAAAATAAGAGAAGAAGCCGACGACAACGCACTTATTATATTTGGCGCTGTTGTGTTGAATGAAAACGAAGGTCAAAATACAAAAGTGGCTATAGTAGCTACTGATTTTGAAGAAAATGTAAAAGCCCAGCAGGGTTTAAAGGTTATAAAAACCCAAGAGAGAGAACCCAAAAAAGAAGAAAAGCCAAGAGCCGTAGAACCGCAAGCTCAGGAAGAAGAAGACTTACCGGCTTACCTTAGAAGAAAAAGAAAGATATGAAAAAAGAAATATTTACACCAAAAGCCCCAAAACCCTTGGGGCCTTATTCCCAAGCGGTACTTATAAACAACATGCTTTTTGTATCCGGTAGCATAGGTATAGATGATGCAGGCAATCTAAAACCAGACATAGCATCCCAAACAAAACAATGTCTTTCCAACATACAAAACATACTTCAAGAAGCTGATTTTAATTTAGAAGATGTGATAAAAACCACCATATACCTAACCCATTTAGAAAATTTTGCAGTAGTAAACGCTATTTACGAAGAATTTTTTACAAATGTCCACATAAAACCGGCTCGCTCTACGGTGGAAGTATCTTCTTTGCCAAAAGGCGCCCTAATAGAAATTGATGTCATAGCAATAAAAGCCTAAAAACTAAAAACAAACGATTTAGTTTAGTAAATCTAAAACGTGCAAGTTTGTGCTATAATATTAAATTTAGAGCGGATGTGGTGAAATTGGCAGACACACAGGACTTAGGATCCTGTGGGCGTAAAAGCCCGTGAGGGTTCGAGTCCCTCCATCCGCATTAAACAAATTTTTTTGGAGGTTTTATGGCTTTTACCATAACAAAAGAAGAAGGTATATTTAGAGATTTTGCTTTTGATGTAGAAGGAAAAGAGCTAGAGCAAGCTTACAGGACAATTTTAAATGAGTTAAAGGCTAACGCAGAGGTAGATGGCTTCAGAAAAGGTAAAGCTCCTGAGTGGATTATAAAGAGCAAGTTTAAAAACTACATACTTGAAGCTCTTGTAGAAGATTTTGCCAAAAAAGCCTATGAAAGCGCAAAAGAAATGGGCTTTGACGTGATGGACATAAAAATAAACTTGGAAAATAGCAAGTTTTCAGAAAAAGAAATGAAACTCACAATGGAAGGTTATATTGAAATATTTCCAGTTATAGAAAGCGACAAGCTAAAAGACCTTGAAGGTGTAGAATTAGAAATACCTAGTTTTGAATTAAAAGATGAGATGGTAGAAGAAGCAATAAAATATGCTTTAGAAGACAAAGCCACGTTGGAGCCAAAAGAGGGACCAATAGAAGAAGACGATTACGTTGTAATAGATTATACCGTTGTAGATAAGCAAGACGGAGAAAAGGTGAATCAAAAGCTAAGCGGTGTACTAAAAGAGCTAGGTTTAAGAGAAGACCTTTACAAGGAGATTTTAGGAAAAAAAGAACAAGATGTGGTGAAGCTAGAAAATGTACCAATCCAAGAAACAGAAGATGAAAATGCACCAAAAGTAGATATAGAAGCAAAGATAGAGTCTGTAAAGAAGAAAGTTTATCCAGAGCTAACAGATGAATTGGCAAAAGAGCTTAACCTTGGAGAAAATGTTCAAGAAGCCAGAGAAAACATAAAGAAAAGACTGCAAACCTACCTAGAAGGCAAAAAAGAAGAGGCAAAAATAGATGCTCTTACAAAGTACCTATTGGAAGAGTATAAAGATATAACCGAAGTATCAAGAACAGAAGCTATAAGAATCGCTAACTTAGTATACGAAGAGGAACTAAACAGATTAAACAACATGTTTGATTTGAGCTCCTTTGATGAAGAAACATTGAAAGTTATAGAAAAATCGGCGTACGATAAGTCTGTAAAAGAAGGTATCACAAGCGCCAAAACTCGCTCAATATTTGTATCTTACGCCAAAAAGTTTGGCATAGAAGTAACAGATGAAGATATAAAGAAATATATAGACGAGCAAGTAGAAGCCTACAAAGATATGCTACCAGAACACCAAAAAGATGAAGAGTCTTTAAAAAGACTGAGAGAGAACATAGAAAATTACTTTTTAAGAGAAGACAGAAAGTCTGTGCTTATAAAAGACATACTTGCTTCTAAAGCTATGGACAAACTTTTAGAAATGGTTAAATTTAAAGAGAATACATCTTTAAAGGAGGAAAACGTTGAGTAACGCTAAAGATTATCAGAAGATTATAGATCAACTCGTACCAATAGTAGTTGAGCAAACACCTCGTGGTGAAAGAGCCTACGATATATATTCAAGGCTTTTACAAGACCGTATAGTTATACTTGGTTTTCCTATAGATGACCATGTAGCAAACCTCATAGTAGCTCAGCTTTTGTTTTTAGAAGCCCAAGACCCTGAAAAAGACATACAAATGTATATAAACTCCCCCGGTGGTTCCGTGACAGCTGGTCTTGCTATCTACGACACTATGCAGTATATAAAGCCAGATGTAACCACAATATGCATAGGACAAGCTGCTTCTATGGGAGCTGTGCTTTTGGCAGCCGGCGCAAAGGGAAAAAGGTTTGCACTTCCAAACGCTCGCATCATGATACACCAACCCCTTGGAGGCGTACAAGGTCAAGCTACGGATATACTTATACACGCTGAGGAGATAAAGCGTATAAAACACATATTAAATACCATATTGGCAAATGCCACTGGTAAAAGCTTAAGACAAATAGAAAAAGATGTAGACAGAGATTACTTTATGTCTGCTGAAGAAGCTAAAAATTATGGGCTTATAGACAAAGTAATCACGAAGAGGACTTAACATGGCTGGCAAAAAAGATTATTGTTCATTTTGCAACAAATCTTCTAAAGATGTGCCGTTGATGATAGCGGGTCCAAATGGCATGAACATATGTAGCGAATGCGTAGAAAAAGCAATGGACCTAATAAAGCACCACGAGGCAGAAGAAGTTGCAAAAGAGGTAAGGTCTATACCAAAACCTAAAGAGATAAAGAAAATTCTAGATGAGTTTATTATAGGTCAAGATGAGGCTAAGAAGATTCTATCTGTGGCAGTTTATAACCATTACAAAAGAATACTTAGAAAATCTGACACAGACATAGAAAAAAGCAACATACTTCTTATAGGGCCCACTGGAAGTGGTAAAACACTGTTGGCAAAAACGTTGGCAAAAATTCTAAATGTACCCTTTGCCATAGCGGATGCCACTACTCTTACAGAGGCAGGTTACGTTGGAGAAGATGTAGAGAACGTTTTGGTAAGACTCTTGCAAAACTGTGATTACAACATAGAAAAGGCCAAAAAAGGTATTATATACATAGATGAAATAGACAAAATAGCTAAAAAATCTGGTCATAACCCCTCTATCACAAGAGATGTTTCAGGTGAAGGCGTACAACAAGCCCTTTTAAAAATCATAGAAGGAACCATTGCAAACGTACCACCTCAAGGTGGCAGAAAACATCCACACCAAGAGTTTATACAGCTTGACACCACCAACATACTGTTTATATGCGGCGGGGCTTTCGTGGGCTTAGAAGATATAATAAAAAGAAGATTAGGTAAGAGCACCGTAGGTTTTGAAACGGAAATTTCAAAGTACAAGGAAGAAGGCAACATACTATCGCAGGTAGAACCCGATGACCTTATAAACTTTGGACTTATACCTGAGTTTGTAGGAAGATTGCCGGTTATAAGCGTATTAAATGAACTCACAGAAGATGATTTGATAAGAATACTCACAGAGCCTAAGAACGCAATAGTTAAACAGTATAAAGAGCTTTTAAGAATGGAAGGTATAGAGCTGGAGTTTACAGAGGGCGCTCTTAGAGAAATCGCAAAAGAAGCTATAAAAAGAAAGACCGGTGCAAGAGGATTAAGGGCTATAGTAGAAAAAATCATGACCGATATTATGTATGAAGCACCGTCTTTAGTAAACGTAGAAAAGATAGTTATAGATGAGAACAAAAAACCAGTTTATATGTATAAAAAAGCTGGTTAAGTAAGGCCAAAGCGCTTCACAAAGCCTTCAAATATTTCCAGTGAGCGTTTGTGGTCTTCTCTTAGCCCTAAATCAAGGCATTCAAGAAAGTATTTCCTAAAAAAATTAGTATCAACGAAAGCATATTTTTTAAATATCTCATCTTCTAAAGAATTGTTTTTCAGCTTTTCATAAAAAAAGTTTATAGAATCTATTACATCCTCTTTTAACTTATCAAAGGATTTTACAGAGTTTTTCTTGTATGTAAAAAGCGCAAAAACAAAACCAACACCGTATCTTTTAAACCATTCTTCACCTAAATCCACAACGCTTTTATAAGTTTTAGAACTATACTCTTTTATAGCTTTATCGCCTATGTAAAGAATTGTATCTGCTTTTTCTTCGTCATCCACGTAGTTTGGTTTTAATTTTAAAATTTCCTCTACATACCACCTTGTCAACACCCTTGAAGTAACAGAATCTTTGGTAAGATAAACATTTTTTATATAATCTTCTTTTAAAAAAAGCAAAACAGAGCATACCATTTCCTTACCGGATATGGAAATGCCGTCAAGGTATGCATACTTGTCTTTATCTTTCAAATATACGGCAGATGATAATATACCTATGTCTATTTTATCCTCTTCAAGCATTTTAAAAAGCTCTGAAGGGTGTCCTTCGATTATTTCGTAGTTTGAAAGATTATAAAACATAGGAAGCGTGTTAAGATAAGATACTTTGCCTACTTTTATCATTTAATATAATTTGAACATTCTATCAAATTTTGCAACTTATTTAAAGCTTTTTTAGAAAAAATGCTCTCTTTCGCCATCTCCAAAGCTTCTTTAAAATCTATATCACCAAAAGACATAATGCCAAAGCTGGCATTTATAAGCACTACATCAAGAGCAGTAGATGGCTTACCGCTCAAAGCCATATTAAACAAGCTTAAACTTTCTTCTATATCTTCGGCTTGGATATCTTCTATATTTTTAAAAGAAAAACCATACTTTGTAGGATCGAACTCAAATATATCAACATCGTCTTTTGTTTGTTTTGCCACAAGCGTTTTTGAGCTTATAGAAACCTCATCTATACCATCATAACTGCTAAACACAAAAGATTTTATGTTACCAAGCTCTTTTAACACGTAAGCTATTTTTTCCACCAAAGATATATCATAAACACCCATTATCTGCCTTTTAGCACCAGCAGGATTTGAAAGAGGTCCCACGAGGTTAAAAACAGATTTTATTCCAAGTTCTTTTCTTGGCTTTGCTATATTTTTCATAACGCTGTGATGAGAAGGTGCATAGATAAACCCAATACCAACTTCTTTTATGCATCTTGCTATATGGTTTGGTGGTATATTTATATTTACGCCAAGCCTCTCTAGTATATCAGCGCTACCACACTTTGAAGATACGGATTTGTTGCCGTGTTTTGCCACTTTAAAACCAGCACCAGCTATAACAAATGCGCTAGCCGTTGATATGTTGAAGGTAGATTTTCCATCTCCACCAGTCCCGCATGTATCTAAAAGTTCTTCCTGATTGTCTACTGGAACTTTTAAAGCTTTTTCTCTAAAAAACTTTGCTATCTCGCTAATCTCTTCTACGGTTTCCCCCTTTAACCTCATACCCATTATGAAAGCGCCCATTTGAGCTTCTGTAGCCTCGTTTGAAGCAATGAGTTCTAACGTTTGCCTTATATCTTCTTTTGTTAGATTTTCCTTTCTCGATAATTTAGAAAGAATATTTATCATTTCATACCTGTAGAACCAAAGCCACCATCTTGCCTTTCTGTATTAGATAGCTCTTTTGCTTCTACTACTTTTGCTTTTAATACGGGAGCAATGACCATCTGAGCTATTCTTTCACCTTTTTCAATAATCACTTCTTTGTCAGATAAGTTTATAAGTATGACTTTTATTTCACCTCTGTAGTCTTGGTCTATAGTACCTGGGCTGTTTAAAACAGTTACACCCTTTTTAAGAGCCAATCCGCTTCTTGGTCTTATCTGAGCTTCATAACCCTCTGGAAGCTCTATAGCTATACCAGTAGACACCAAAACCCTTTCCAAAGGTCTTATCACTACCACATCGTCAACGCAGAAAAGATCCATTCCAGAAGCACCGGAAGTGGCATAAAAAGGAAGATAAGCATCTTCCCTTAATTTTTTTACTAAAAGCTCCATAAACTATCTTTTTTGATATGGCTTTTTATACTCTTTCTTTGGTCTTTCTTGGTTTTCTGGCTTTTGATAGTCTGGGCTACAGAGGTTTAATCTATTTTGCTCATCTATGGCCATAACCTTTACTTTTATAGTATCACCAACGTTTATGGTGGGCTTTTCAGTCATAGCAGATGCATGTAGCAAACCTACTTTGCCAGGTAGAACTTCCACAAACAAACCGTAGTTTTCTACCCTTATCACTTTACCCTCGTATACACCACCTACTTCTACCTCTTGAATTAAAGAGTTTATAAAATCTGCAGCCTTGTTTACAGCTTCTATTGTAGGTGCATTTATATAAGCGTTAGAACCATCTATCCATACGCTTGCACCAAACTGCTCTTTTATATACTTTATATTCTTTCCTGCAGGACCTATAACAAGACCCACTTTGTCCTCTGGGATTTTCATCACTTGAGCTTTCGGAGCATATTTAGATACTTCTTTGTTTGGCTCTGGTATTGCTTCATAAAGTTTATCTAATATAAACATCCTTGCTTCTTTGGCTTGGTTTAAAGCTTTTACCATTATATCTTTGCTAAGACCTTTTATCTTTATATCCATTTGAACGCTTGTTACGCCATCCCTTGTACCAGCTACCTTGAAATCCATATCTCCAAGGTGGTCTTCATCTCCAAGTATATCGGTAAGTATGACAAAGTTATCACCATCTTTTATAAGCCCCATAGCTATGCCAGCCACATGTTTTCTCATCGGCACGCCGGCATCAAAAAGCGCCAAAGAACCAGCGCACACTGTGGCCATAGAGCTTGAACCGTTAGATTCCAAAATATCTGAAACCACTCTTATTATGTAAGGAAAATCCTCTTCTTTTGGCAAAAGAGGCTCTAAAGCTCTTTCCGCCAAAGCACCATGACCTATTTCTCTTCTTCTTGGAGGACCCCAAGGTCTTGCTTCTCCTGTACTAAAAGGTGGAAAGTTGTAATGAAGCATAAACCTTTTAAAGGTCTCACCTTCAAATATCGTTTCCACAAGCTGGGCTTCGTCTTTTGGTGCCAAAGTCACCGTGGCTAAGGCTTGAGTTTGCCCTCTTGTGAAAACGGCAGATCCGTGCGGTCTTTCAAGTGGATGCATTTCTATGGTAATTGGTCTTATATCCGTTTCCTTTCTACCGTCTATACGTTTTTTGGATTTTAGAATTTGTTCCCTCATCAGCTGGCTTTCTAAATCTTTAAAAGACACTGCAAAGTCAAACTCCTGCTCTTTGGATATACCTAATTCTTGCATTGCTTGAGTATAAATGTCTTTTAAAGCTTTACCTCTTTCTTTTTTATCTTCTATATTAAAAGCCTCTAAAATCCTTGAAGAAGCAATTTCTTTTAGCTTATTTGCCGCATCATCAGGTAAACCCACGTGGCCTATGGGTTTCTTCGCAGGTTTTAAAGATTCTACAAGCTCTTCTTGAGCTTTTATAAGGGATTGACCTTTTTCAAGCCCAAAAAACAAAGCATCTAAAAGTACGCTTTCCTCTACTTCTTTTGCTCCCCCTTCTACCATTACTATAGCGTCTTTTGATATAGCCATTATAATATCTATATCGCTGTTTTTACGCTGCTCGTAGGTGGGATTTATTACAAATTCGCCGTTTACTCTACAAACCCTCATGCCGGCTATAGGCCCCTCAAAAGGCACAGAAGAGCACATCAAAGCTGCTGAAGCTCCGGTTATAGCCAAAACATCTGGGTCGTACTTATCATCTGCTGATAACGTAAGACATGTAACCACTATTTCATTCAAAAAGCCTTTTGGCACCAGAGGTCTTAAAGGTCTATCTATAACCCTTGATACAAGCACCTCTCTATCTGTAGGTTTTCCTTCTCTTTTTATAAACCCTCCAGGTATTTTACCCCATGCAAAAGAACGCTCTCTGTAATCTACTGATAAAGGTGCAAAATCTATGCCGCAAAGAGGCTCTTCTGATGTACATACGGTAACTAATACCTTTGTATCACCTTGAGATATGAGAATGCTGCTATCCGCTTGATGGGCATATTTGTTTGCTTCTATATATATTGGGTCTTGGTTTCCAATTTCAGCTTTTACCATCATACTCAATTCTTCACTCTCAAGTTAAGTTTTTTAGACACCTCAAGATACTTCTGATAATTTTTTCTCTTAAGATAATCAAGCAGCGCCTTTCTTTTATTTACCATAGCTATAAGTCCGCGTCTTGAATGTAAGTCCTTCTTGTTTTGCTTCATATGTTCTGTAAGCTTGTTTATACGCTCTGTTAGTATAGCTATCTGCACTTCTGGTGAGCCAGTATCTTTCTCGTGATGTTGAAAACTTCTTATAAGTTCCCATTTTCTCTCTTTTAAAATAGGCATATCTAACCTCCAATTAATGTTTATCAGAACGGGTCCGGAGGGAGTCGAACCCCCGGCCTAGGGATTAGAAATCCCTTGCTCTATCCAACTGAGCTACGGACCCTTCTAAATTTATATATTATATCAAAAACCTAAAACTTTATCAATAATAATTTAACTTTTTATGCTCCCAGTTTTCAAGAAAATCTATTAACTCATCTATTGGCATTGGCCTTGCTAACCAAAAACCTTGGACAATATCACATCCTAAGGACTTCAGCACCTCAAACTGTTCTTTTGTTTCCACACCTTCTGCTATGGTTTTCATTTCAAGGTTGCGAGCTAGTTCTATTATAGTTTTTGCAATAGATTTTGATTTTTTATCGTCCAATATATGTCTTACAAAAGATATGTCTATTTTAATATAATCTATCGGCAAATCTTTAATATATGAAAAAGAACTATAGCCAGTTCCAAAATCATCAATAGATATCTTAAAATCAGAACTCTTAAGCTTATTAAGCGTAAATAAGGCTGTCTCAAAATTTTCCAAAAATAAACTCTCGGTAATTTCTATATTTATACAGCTTGATAAATCTGTTTTTTTATATTTTGAGACAATATTTACGACTTTTTCATATACATTTTCATTTTTAAAAGAGATAGGTGATATATTTATAGATACGGGTATTGACATACGTGCAAAAAGCTTTATTCTATATAGATAGTCCAAGTCCTTACATGCTTGGTTTATAAGCCAAGATTCTAATTTTGATATAAGACCAGATTCTTCAAGTATGGGTATAAAATGCATAGGCGGAACAAAGCCAAGTTCTTTTGATTTCCATCTTGTAAGCGCTTCAAAACCGACAATCTCTAAGGTTTTTATATCAAAGTAAGGCTGATAATATATTACAAACTCTTCTTTCTCAAAAGCTTTTTCAAGATTTGTTTTATAGAGTAGAAATTGGGAAGCTCTAGAGTTTAAATCATCGCTAAAAAATACATAATTCCATTCTATACCCTTCTTAGCTTTAGCTAAAGATATATCAGCATTTTTATACACCTCTTTGGCAGATGTCCCATTATCTGGAAAAATAGCTATACCAATTTGCATAGCTACACTTATAACGTTGCCGTTTATATTGAAAGGTTGTTCAAAAGCCTCTCTTAATCTATCTAAAATTATTATTATATCTTCTTTGTCCTTTAAATCCGTCAAGATTATACCAAACGTATCAGAAGCTACTCTTCCTATTATATCTGTCGGCCTAAATATGTCTTTCAACCTTCTGCCTACAGCTTTTAAAAGCTCATCACCTATATCAAAACCATATACATCGTTGATATAAGTAAACCTGTATATATCCGCCAACATAAAAGCCCCAAGCCTATTGTAACTAGTCTTACCAGTATTTATAGCGTTCATATCGGAAACCACGAACCAATGGCTCACCTACCCAATTCTCTCATCTCCACCGCTCTTCTCACGTGCATGTCAAGTTCTGCCATCAAAAATGAGTAAGAGAACAAACCGGTAACAGGGTCTTGATTTAAAAGAAAATATAGTTGCTCCTCCAAGCTTTTCTCTTTTGATACGTCTTTACCTATAAATATAAAATTGTCATCAGCCACAGGGATAACCGCTAAATCTACATAAATATTTTTGCTTTGTTTTGTTTTAAAAAGCACTATACCGTTATGCTCTTTTCCTTGAGATACAACATCCAAGTTTTTATAGTCTAAAATATCTTTATAATTGTATAAAACATCGATTTTTTTACCTAAAAGCTCACTCTTGTCGTATCCAAAAACTTTCAACGTTTTATCGCCCACATACAAGATATTACCATCGTTGTCTGTTATGATAAACAATTCCATGTAAGAAGAAAGCCCAGATTCCACCGCCTGAAGAAGCCAACGTGTTTTTATAGCATTAAGAGTCATACCTATATCAAGAGATAGCTCCTCTAACAAGCTTCTTTCTTCCTCTTGAAAAAAGTTTACCTCGTCCGCATACATCCCAAACACACCTATGACATCACCGTTTTTCCTTATAGGTATTGTGGCGCTTGAACGAAATCCTCTTTTTAAAGCCTCTTCTTTCCAGGGTATCATCCTTGGGTCTTTTTCTATATCTTCTATTATGACAACGCTATTTGTTTTAAAACATGTAGCAATAGGTCCTTTCGACCTTATATCTGACTCATCAAGAGGAATTTCCAGAAATTTAAGATATTCTAAATACATATTATCAGGCGATTTTTTGGGATAATAGGCCGGTACTATTTTATTTATGCTTTTTATATAAAAACCTATAAAGGCGAACTTAACAAAGTGTTCTACCACTATATCGCAAAGGTTTCCAAAAAACAAAGCTTCATCGTAGGGTGTCGAAGAGTTTACACTTCTAACGATCTCTTGATTTATAGCCCTCATCAACCTATACAACTTTACAATTTTATTTTCCATTTCACCTTCCACGTATATGTATTATAGCAAATTAACATAAGCTGTGATAAAATAAACTGATGATAACAAATAAAAATGTGGACTTAAGGGATTTCACAACGATAAAAATAGGTGGAGTAGGCTCATACATGTTTTTCCCAGAAAACGAAAAAGAATTTTTAGACATATACAAAAAACACAAAAACGACAAACTTTGCATACTTGGAAAAGGTTCAAACACCATATTTGGAGATTTTAACGGCGTCTTAATAAATACAAAACATTTTTACGATATTAAAATCTCAGAAACAAAAGAAGGTATTTTGGTAAAAGCCTCTGCAGGAGTACCCTTGAAAGACTTAATAAAACTATCCGTGGAAAACAACGTAGAAGAGTTTTACAAGTTGATAGGTTTTCCAGCAAGCATAGGGGGGGCAATAGCTATGAATGCGGGAGCGTATGGGGTTGAGATTTTTGACTTTATAAAAGGTGTATGGTATATAGATAACGATGAAATAGTTTACAAACCAAAAGAAGAAATATTTTATACATATAGGAAAACTGAGTTTGAAAACAAGCCTGTGTTGTACGGAGAGTTTTTGTTTAAAAAAAGCCAACAAGACATAAAACCTTTAGCACAAACTATAAATCAAAAAAGAATGGAAGCTCAACCGCTAAACATGCCCACTTCTGGTTCTACATTTAAAAATCCAAAAGGTCACTTTGCCGGCAAGCTTTTAGAAACGGTTGGCTTAAAAGGATATAGAATAAAAGATATAGGTTTTTCTCAAAAGCACGCAAATTTTTTGATAAATTATCAAAATGCATCTTTTCAAAATGTAATTGATATATTAAGCATAGCAAAAGAACGAGTTTACAAAGCTTTTAATATAATATTAGAAGAGGAAATAAAACTGGTATGCGCATAGCGGTTATAACTGGCGGAGATTCACTTGAAAAAGAGATTGCCCTAAAAGGCGCTAAAGCGGTAGAAGAGTCCCTTAAAAGGCTTGGCTACGATGTAAATGTTTTAGAAATAGACAAAGATTTATGTTTTAAGTTAACTAAGATAAATCCAAAAAAAGCCTTTATAATAGCTCACGGGACTTACGGAGAAGACGGCAGAGTTCAAGGGCTTCTGGATATACTAGGCATACCTTACATAGGCTCAAACACAAAAACAAGCGCCATATGTATGGATAAAGACTTCTCAAAACAAATATTTGAACAAAACCACATCAAAACACCGAAGTGGAAAGCTTACAAACCAAAAGATACTATAGATTGGAGCATTTTCCCATGTATTGCAAAACCAGCTTCTGCTGGTTCTAGTTTTGGGCTTTTCAAAGTAGAAGATGATAAATCTCTTAAAGAAGCCGCTCAAAATATATTCAAAATAGACGATAAGCTTATCGTAGAGGAGTTTATAGAGGGTAAAGACATGACGGTGGGATACTTCAAAGGGGCTATTTTAGAACCAATAGAGATAATACCCAAAAAGGGCATATACGATTTTGAAAGCAAATATACAAAAGGTATGTCAGAGTATATATTTGTGGAAGATGAAAACATCTCTAAAAGACTAAAAGAAATCACAGCTAAAATAATTGATATATTTGAGTTAAAAGATATAGCAAGGGTGGATTTTAGGGTAAAAGGTGAAGACATATACACCCTTGAAGTAAATACCATACCCGGTCTTACAGAGCTTAGCCTTTTACCTATGGCTCTTAAGAAAGCTGGCATATCTTTTGACAAGATGGTGGAGATGCTTGTAAATGGCTAACTTATACTATTACCGAGGAAGACAAAAGGAAAAATCGTCAAAATGGAACACTGTCAAGCAAGCTTTACCTTTTGTATGGCTTATACTTTTTGGGCTTTTTAGCTTTTTTGCACCTTTTCTTATAGACAGCATAAGCTTTTTCAAAGCAAAAGCCGTAAACGTTTACGGAGACCAAAATATACCGCCAAAGGTAGTGGCGAATGCCATAGGAGCCTACAAAAGGAACTGGCTTTTTATGAACGCATCTGGTATAAAGGATAAATTGGAAAAAGCCACCGGCAACGCCATCGACTCAGTGGCCGTAAAAAAAGACTTCAAGGGCATATTAGATAACGATGTAGTGGTAGATGTTTATATAAAAGAAAGAAAACCCATTGCTGTTGTGGTAAACCAAAACAAAAGCTATCTCATGGACGATAAAGGCGATTTGTTTGATAAAAAATACTTCAACACCAAAGGCCTAACTATCATATATACCCCAGATATAGAAAAAACCCAAAAAGAAGTTAAGCTGTGGTTAAAGCCTATAGCAAACTATTTAAAACAATTTAAAGACAAAAACATCTTTATTACAAACAGCGGGATTTTCGTAGATATAAAAGATATAAACGGAGAGCTTATACTACCACTTTCAAACAAATACGACAAAAGGCAACTTTTAGAAAGACTAAACATAATATTAAATTACGGCCCAAGCTATCTCGCAAACAAAATATTGGATTTACGTTACAACAAGTTTATAACAATAAGAGAAAAAGAAAACAAACAACAACCCTCAAACCCTACAAAAACTACTACAACCCCAAACAACCTTTGAATGTTCACACAAACTTTATATTTCCTTCATAATTCTTATATATAATATTGTAAGGAGAAAATATATGGAAAGAAGAGAGTTTTTAAAAAATATAATTGTAGGCGGAATAGGTTTAGGCATTGGTAGTGCTTTTGGAAGCACGTTGAAGATTACCACACAAGAGCAAACAAAATCTACCAAGATAAAACCGCAAATAGCTTTAACCATAGACGATGGGTGGTTTGATAGGGAAAAAATGGTAAATATAGTAAATCATTACCAAGTACCGGCAAACTTTTTCATCATAGGAAGAGTTATAGAAGAGGACCCAAAACCATGGATAAACGCCATAGAAAACGGGCATGAATTAGGATGTCATACTTACTTTCACAACTTCTTTTCAAGGGAAACTATATCAAAAATTAACGAAGACTTTAGCTTATACACAAAGATATTTATAAACAAGCTTGGCACTGAAAACTTCAACAACATAAAACATTTTAGGTATCCTTACGGGGACGTTGGCAATTATATAAACAAAAAATATATTGAATCTCTTATAAAAGCCCACGGTTGGGATATAGCTTGGTGGGATTTGGATTTGTCTTTTTATCATAGACCTCGTTTTGGTGTTTATAAAAACCCAATACAACCATTGGATAAATTTAAAATGTATATGGAACATATGGAAGAACTATCTATGAAACTTGGCAAGCCAACAAAAACTAAGGTCTTAATGCATTTTAAATATCCAGATAACCTTACGCTAAGAGACGTAATAGAGTATTCTTTAAAGCAAGGCTATGAGATAAAGAGATTATCCGAATTACAAGCGTAGCAAGTAAATAAGCCTAAACAAAACTTCCCTCGGTGTGATATTATATTTTTATGCACTATGAGGATAAGGCATTTCTTGGAATAATAGGTGGAAGTGGTTTATATAAAATATTTGAGGATGTAGAAGAACTAGATATAGATACTCCTTTTGGTAAACCGTCTTCAAAGATATTTTTAAAAAATGGCGTTGCCTTTTTATCAAGACACGGTGTAGACCACTCCATACCACCTCATCTTGTAAACTACAGAGCAAACATATATGCACTATATAAAATAGGGGTTAGAAAACTAATAAGCATAGGGGCTACAGGTGGCATAAACACCCTTTTTAAAAGCGGAGATATAGTGATCACTTCTGATGTTTTAGATTTTACAAAATCAAGGGTATCAACATTTTTTGAAGGAGCATTTTCAAAAGATATAGAGGAAGATGATACACCTTTTTATGAGCTTTTAAAAGCTAAAAAAGTAGTGCATACAGACATGTCAAACATCTTTTGCGAAGAGATGATAGGAATAGCAAACGAAATATTGAAAGATTTAAATTTACATTTTTATGTAAAGGGCGTATACGCTTGCACCGAAGGACCGAGGTTTGAAACCAAGAAAGAGATAGAAATGTTAAAGCATTTAGGAGCAGACATGGTTGGAATGACTGCTTGTCCTGAGGTCTTTTTAGCAAGAGAGACCGGTATGCACATACTTCATATAAGCGTAATAACAAACCCAGCAGCGGGTATAGAAGGTCATAAACTTACTTCAAAAGAAGTAATAGAGATGATGAAGCAAAAAGACGAAGAAATTAAAAAGTTTTTAACGCTTTTTATACCAAAAGCCCAAAAACAATTCGTATGCCAATGTGAAAATATATTAGAAGGAGCAGATGTATGAAAACAATAGATGTAAGCGATAAGATAGAAACTCTAAGAGAAGCAAAAGCCTATGGCTTCATAGAGCTTAGCAAAGAAACCGTAGAAAAGATTAAATTAAATCAACTACCAAAAGGAAACCTCATAGAAGCTACAAAATTATGTGCTTTATACGGTGCAAAAGCTACTCAACAAGTACTTCCATTTTGTCATCCCATAAGCGTTGATTTTGTAGAAGGTGAGATAAATATAAAAGAGAACGGTATAGAAGTGTTTGCCACTGTAAGGGGAATAGCTAGAACCGGCTACGAAATGGAGGCTTTAAACGCCGTAAGTACAATGCTTTTAAACATATACGACATGTGTAAAGGTATAGATAAAAATATGGTTATAAAAGAAATAAAGCTTTTATCTAAGAGGGGCGGAAAGTCAGATTACTTTGAAGATTTATCTGGGGAAAAAGCAGCGGTAATAGTCCTAAGCGATAGAGCCTCAAAAGGAGAATACGAAGATAAAAGTGGCAAAATAGCTATAGAAATGTTAAAAAATTTAAACGCAGAAGTCCTTCATTACGAAGTGATACCTGATAATAAAGATATGCTTATAGATCGTCTTAAAAGCTTACAAAACAAAGTAAACATCATTATAACAAGCGGTTCGACAGGTTTTTCAAAAAGAGATATAGCCCCGGAAGCCACGAAAGAAGTTATAATAAAAGAGATGGTGGGTTTTGAAGAGATAATGAGGGTATACGGCTATAGAAAAGTGCCAAAAAGCATAATGTCTAGGGCTGTTTGCGGTATCATAAATGAAAACTGCATAGTGATAAACTTACCCGGAAGTAGCGGTGGAGTAAAAGATAACCTCAGCATGATAGGCGGTCTTATAAAACATGCTTTGAAAATGGCAAGAGGTGAAGGACACTAATGAAGCGTCAAAATATGATATCAATGTATGTTAACATGTTAACAATTTTGTTAACAAATGTGTTTGGTGCTTTTTCAAGAAATATTATTTTACAAGAAAAATTTTATTGGCATTATATTTGATAGGAGGTACCTATGAAGAAGATAGAGGCTATTATAAAGCCTTTTAAGTTGGATGAAGTAAAGGATGCTTTAACGGAGATAGGTATAGGCGGTATGACGGTGATAGAGATAAGGGGCTTTGGGCAGCAAAAGGGTCATACGGAAGTGTATAGAGGCACAGAGTACGTGATAGATTTTTTGCCGAAAATAAAAATTGAAATAGTGGTAAAAGATGAGGAAGTTGAAAAAGTGGTAAACACTATTATGAAATCAGCTCAAACTGGAAGAGTAGGTGACGGCAAAATATTCATATTACCGATAGAAGATGTAATACGCATAAGAACAGGGGAAAGAGGAGAGGCAGCTATTTAAAATGAAAAACTTTGTTAAGGAGGTTTTAATATGAATCAAGCAAAAGCTCAAGAGGTCTTGGACCTAGTCAAAAACGAAGGCATCGAGTATGTGGACCTAAGGTTCTCAGACCCGTTCGGCCAATGGCAGCACCTCACCATACCAGCCTATGAATTATCTATGGATACGTTTGAAAATGGAAGAGGCTTTGACGGTTCTTCCATAAGAGGCTGGCAATCTATAAATGAATCAGATATGTTAGCTTTTCCAGACCCAGAAACATGCTTTATAGATCCCTTTATGGAAAATACCATTGTAATGATATGCGATATCTACGACCCTATTACAAGGGAAAGATATGGAAGAGATACAAGATACATAGCTCAAAAAGCAGAACAATATCTCAAACAAACAGGAATAGGCGATGTAGCTTATTTTGGCCCTGAAGCTGAATTTTTCATATTTGATTCTGTAGAGTTTGGCAACACTGGAAACTCATCTTTCTGGAGAGTAGATTCTGAAGAAGGGTGGTGGAATAGAGAATTTACATCATCTGGTTATAAAATACCAAACAAAAGAGGATACTTCCCAGTACCTCCTTTAGATAAAACCCATGATCTTAGGTCTGAAATGGTAACCATAATGAGCAAATACATGGGTATAACAGTAGAATTACACCACCACGAAGTGGCTACGGCTGGTCAAGCCGAGATAGACATAAGGTATGACTCATTGATAAAACAAGCCGACAATCTTTTTAAATACAAATATACGGTAAGACAAGTAGCAGCTAAGTATGGCAAATTTGCTACCTTTATGCCAAAAGTCTTACCAAACGACAACGGTAGCGGTATGCACACACATTTCTCAATATGGAAGGGTGACCAAAACCTATTTGCCGGCTCTGACTATGCAGGCATATCAGAAATATGTAAATACGCAATAGGCGGCATACTAAAACATGGTCCAGCACTGGCTGCTATCACAAACCCAACTATAAACTCTTACCATAGGTTGGTGCCTGGTTTTGAAGCTCCAGTAAGACTTGCTTACTCTGCTAGAAATAGGTCTGCCTCAATAAGAATACCTATGTATTCTCAAAGCCCAAAAGCAAAACGTATAGAAATAAGATTCCCAGATCCAACATCAAACCCATATCTTGCTTTTGCAGCAATATTGATGGCCGCCATAGACGGTATAGAAAACAAACTAAACCCAGGTGAACCTTTTGATAAAGACATATATTCTTTACCACCAGAAGAACTCCAAAACATACCACAGCTTCCAGGCTCATTAGAAGAATCTCTAAAGGCTTTAGAAGAAGATTACGAATTTTTACTAAAAGGTGGTGTATTTACAGAAGAGTTTATCCAAATGTGGATTGAATCAAAGAAAGAGGAAATAAACAGGATGAGATTTACTCCACACCCCCTTGAATTTGAACTATACTTTGATATCTAATATGCTAAAAATAGGGGCTTTCAAGCCCCTTTCCAAATTTAAATTTTAATGAAAGATAACCTCATAAAGCTTTTGCCGTATGGTATAAGGCTTTTAAGAAAAACTATAAAAATAACCTGCGATAGAGACGATTCAAAAGACAGAGCTATTATATATGCATTATGGCATTCTCAAGCTTTAGCTGTAGCTATGTACGGCATAGATAAAAACATTTACAGCATGGCAAGTCAAAACAAAGATGGTGATATAGCCGCTATCTTACTGCAAGGTCTTGGTTTTGGAGTAGTAAGAGGTTCTAGCAACAAAGACAATAAAGACAAAGGAGGAGCCAAAGCTCTTATTCAGATAAAAAAAATTTTAGAAAAAGGTTATAATGTAGCTATAACGGTAGATGGACCCACTGGTCCCCCCAAGAAAGTAAAACAAGGCGTTGTTTATCTTGCTCAAAAAACAAAAAGACCAATAGTGGGTATATATGCAAACATATCAAACTACATAAGCCTTAACTCCTGGGATAGATTTCAAATACCAACACCATTTTCAAGCATAAAGCTAAATACTACAGAGGAAATATATATAGAAGAAAACGCGGATTTAGAAGAATATACAAAATTGTTGGAAGAAAAGATGATAGAGCTTGAATTAAAAGAAAATACCTAAACATAATTTTAAAAATAAAATATAAAAATGAACAACACCGATGAATTACTAAACAAAAACAGTATCTTTGACATCGATTTACCAAGAGACGAAGCTGCCGAGAGATCTGTGCTTGGTGCTATGTTATACGATATAGAAAACATACCAATAGTAGCAGAGATACTAAAAGAGGATGACTTCTTTGAGCCAATACACCGCACCCTTTTTAAGCTTTTATTAGAATATTATTTTGAAAATGCAAATCTAAGCACCATCGATAGAGTCATATTAAAAGATTTTATAGAAAAAAAGAAAATAACAGACATAACGGAAGACTTTTTAGAAGCTCTCGTATTAGAAGCTGTTACAGATATAGAGATTTTACAAAGCGTCATAAAAATTATAAAAGAAAAAGCTATTCAAAGAGCCATAATAAATTTAGGCATTAAAATAATAAGGGAAACAAAGCAAACTCAAGATTCAAACATTCTTATAGAAACCATACAAAGCGAACTTATAAACATAGCCTCTGACAATATAAACGTCGGATATTTCGAGCTAAAAGATATACTAGAAAATGTCATAAGCATAATAGAAAAATTCGCCCATAAAAAAGAGCTTGTTACCGGTGTACCTACTGGTTTTATTGATTTGGACAAACTCACCACTGGTTTTCACGAATCTGATCTTGTAATAATAGCGGCAAGGCCCGGCATGGGAAAATCGTCTTTTATGCTTTCCATGATGCACAATATGGCTAAAAAAGATATAGCCGTTGGGATATTTTCGCTGGAGATGAGCAAAGAACAGCTTATCATGAGGCTTTTGTCTTCGGCAAGCAAAATAGATATGCAAAGGCTTAGGACTGGAATGGTTACAGACGAGGAGATAAAACTTTTAAACTCTACAAAAGAGGAGCTGTCAAAATTAAAAATCTACATAGACGACTCTCCCGCCATTTCCATATCAGATCTTCGCATAAAAGCCAGAAAGTTGGTGAGAGAAAAAGATGTTAAGATAATAGCAATAGATTATCTTCAGCTTGTAAGGTCCATAAGAGCAAAAGGTAATAGACAAGAAGAAGTAGCTGAAGTATCTAGAAATTTAAAAGCTTTAGCAAAAGAGTTAAAAATACCTGTAATAGCCTTAGCCCAGCTTTCTCGTCAAACAGAGCATAGGTCCGACAAAAGACCGCAGTTATCAGATTTAAGAGAATCTGGTCAAATAGAGCAAGATGCAGATCTCATTATTTTCTTGCATAGACCAGAGTATTACAAGAAAAATCCATTGCCAGAGGAAAAGGGTCTTGTAGAAGTCATCATAGCAAAACAAAGACAAGGGCCCACTGGCATAGTTAGACTTGCTTTTATAAGCGATTTTGCATCTTTTTACCAGCTATCAGAGAAAGCCGCATCGCTTTATTCAAAATACGAGGATGAAGACAACGGTTTAACAGAGGATAGCGATATAGTAGATACAGATATAGACTTGGACGTGGATTTTTAATGGAAAATACAACTACGCAAAAACCATACATCATAGTTTTTGAAGGGATAGACGGTAGCGGAAAATCCACACAGATAAACATAGTTTACGAGCTTTTAAAAGATAAAAACGTAAAGCTGTTAAGAGAACCGGGCTCCACAGAAATAGGAGAGAAAATTAGAGACATATTAAAATCCCAAAAACTAGACCCAAAAACCCAAACGTTCCTAATAGAAGCTTCAAGGGCACATATGATAGAAAATCATTTAAAAGGGTTTAAAGGTATTGTGCTTTTAGATAGATTTATATATTCTACAATTGCCTACCAAGGATACGGTTTTGGCATTGATATAAGCTTTTTAAAAACCCTCAACGATTTCGTATGCGATATATATACACCAGATATCGTGTTTCTACTTGATATAGACCCAAAGACGGCTCTTAAAAGGCTTAAAAGAGAGAAGGATGTATTTGAAAATTTAGATTTTCTAAAAAGGGTGAGAGATGGATATTTGGAACTTGCGAAAGAATACAGCTTTTATACGATAGATGCATCAAAAAATGTAGAGGCCATCACCGATGAAATAACAGCTGTTTTAAAACAACATGGTATATTATCTTGATTTTCTTAAAAGCAAAAACACTATATCCATCAGAGAATAAAAAGCTTTTAAATAGTAAAATTTTCTTATGCATACAATAGATATGATAAACTTACTAAATCCACATTTTTGGCCATATTTCTTGTACGGTGCTTTTGTGGTAGCCTTGGCTTTTTATGTAAGAGCTACAATAGGTTTTGGCTCTGGACTTATTTCAGTATCGCTTCTTAGCTTGATGTTTCCCATAAAGGAAGTGGTGCCAGTGGTGCTAATTCTAGACTTGGCTGGGTCTATACTCTTAGGAGCTTACGATTTTGCACACATAAGGTTTAAAGAATTAACGTGGCTTTTCCCAGGCAGTATAATAGGGCTTATAATAGGTACTTTCATATTAGCAAACACAGACGCTCAAAACATAACAAGATTTTTAGGAGTATTTATCATATCCTATGTGATATACGCCGTTAGTTTTAAACCAGAAAAGCTACCTATTATAAGAAAATTCTGGGCATTTCCATTGGGTATGCTTGCTGGTATTATAGGGAGTCTGTATGGTGGTGGCGGGCCTCCTTTGGTGGCGTATCTTCAGCTAAGAAGAATAGAGAAAAGAAGCTTCAGAGCTACATTTCAAGTAATAGCACTTTTAGATAACATCCTGAGGGTTTTTACCTATCTTAGCGTAGGCCTTTTAAACTTAAAACTGTTTGAGATAAGCCTATCTCTCATACCTTTTGCTGGTTTAGGGCTTTTTGGAGGAAACAAATTACATATGAAAATATCAAACGAAACGTTTATGAGACTAACGCTTCTGTTTTTATTTTTAATAGGGGTAAAATACTTAATATAAAGCGGGCTTACAACCCGCTTCTTACATTATTGCTTCTTAATGTTTGGTTCGTCGTTAAAACCTTGGAAAATCTCACCTTCTTCATCTGTACGAGAAGCATTTGCTACACCGTACAAAAGGGTAGCAAAAATCCAACCATAAAATATAATTGCCAAAAACATAGAAAGCTTAAAGCCTAAATACATAACTTCACCTCCTTAATAATATAATAGCATATAAAAATTTTTTTTCAAGCATTATTGTTTCCCTGGCACACCACTGCAATTAGCACACGGTTCCACCAAATGAAGGTTAAACATGGCCTCAAGACCCATCTTTTCAAACCACGGCTCTACGTCACCGGTTTTTACTTTCCACAAGAAGTATTTTTCAAAACCACTCTTTACCCAGTGCATCCATTTACTCTTTTTCTGCAAGGTCCAAGCTCTCGGTGGTATTACCGGATAAGCTATAAAACCAGCGGCATCGTTACCCATATCAGCTATACATATAGCAGCCAAAGTAGGCATATACCTTTCTGAGCTGTTCCTTATATCGGATACTATGTTTAAAGCAGTAGCCAAAGCCATACCCTCTATCATCTGCCCGGTTTTTGGAGTACCAGTAGGTACTGGAGTTTGCTCTACAGGTGGTATAGCAGCCACTACACCAACAGCGTATATGTTTCTATAATTTGGATTGTTAAAACACTTATCCACTATAACCATCTTGTTGGCCGGATTTGCTACCTTATCACCAGCGCTTGCCACTACATCTGTACCCATAAAGCTTGGCATAAGCATAGTACAGCTAGACTCTACCTCATATTCTTTTCCGTTTAAATCTTCATAAACTACAGAGTTTGGATTTACCTTTTTTGCTTTTACATTCACTACAGGTCTTATATCTCTTTCAGCCATTAGATCTTCCATAACCCTTTTAGAACTTCCCACACCGCCTAAACCAAGATGACCCACAAAAGGTTCGGAAGTTATATAATGTATTGGAAACTTATGCCTTAAGCCTCTTTTCTTTGCTTCATAATGTATCATAAAAGCAAATTCATACCCTGGACCAAAACAGCTAGTGCCTGGCTTTGCACCAACTACCACTGGACCCGGTTTTTCAAAAAACTTTTCCAAAGCTTTGTTAAGGTGTAAAGCGTGATCAACAGTACAAACCGAATATCCATTTTCCTCTTGACCCTCTGTAAATACAAGCTTCGGACCAGTAGCTATTACAAGATAATCGTACTCTAACACTTTACCGCTTTTTAACGTAACTTTGTTGGCATCTGGGTCTATCTTTTCAGCGTCTTCATTTATAAAATCTATGTTCTTTTTCTTCAAAACAGGTTGAAGAGGAGTGGATATATCCCCAAATTTGCGCCACCCTATAGCCAAATGAGGATACGCTGGCGTAAAACCAAAATAAGGTCTTCCAGAGACCACTTTGATATCAAGACTAGCATCTAATTTCCTTAGATTGTAAGCGGTAGATACACCACCTACACCACCGCCTATAATGACTACCCTTTTTGCCATAATACCTCCTAAAGTTAGATAATACTTAATTATAATATATCTGGATACGCGTAAGTAAATAAATATATCTTATAAGAAAATAAATCTTTCTTATATATAAAATAAATATAAAATTGTCAAAGACTATTTACCCGTGCTTAGATACATAGTTAAATATTATTATGAAAACAACAAATACAATAATGATTACAGTGGGGGTTAAAACGAATATGAACTTATCGTGAGCATTTAGCTTTTTGCCCATAACAACCACTCCTTTGTTTTTAAGATTTTATTAAAATATAAATTTAAAAGAATTTGACAATGACTATATTGATTGTGGTTTTTGTTTTTTGATCTTTTTAAGTAAGATTTTTATATCAAGTACAAGGGCTGAAGCCACAAATATAGAGGAAAGGGTACCTACAACAACACCTATCAAAAAAGCAAAAGAAATATCTGATAAAACATTTCCACCAAAAAGATATAGGCCTAAAGAAGATAAAAACACCGTAGAAGACGTCATGATGGTCCTTACTATATTTTGGTTAACAGACAAGTTTATAATCTCAGATAAGTCCATACCTTTTCTTAATTTGAGGTTCTCTCTTATCCTATCAAAAACTACTACGGTATCCGTTATGGAATAACCAGCCACAACCAGAATCGACGCCAAAACATCCAAGCTAACTTCCTTATAAGTCCAAGAGTAGGCGCCTACCACTATAAAAACGTCGTGAGCAAGTGCCAATATTCCACCAAGGGCAAACAAAAATTCATACCTAAAGGATAGATATATCAATATGCCCACCAAAGCTGTAATTATAGCCCATACAGCCTTTTTCCTTAGCTCTCCACTTACCACAGAACCGATATCTTCTCTTTGTAAAAGCTGAAAACTACCAATACTATTCAGCGCTTTTTCTACAAGGCTTGGCTTCTCACCCACCCTTATCTTTACAATAATATCCCCGGTGTTTGTGCGTTGAACAACAGCATCTTTAATATTTACCTTATAAAGAGCATCATCTACTTGTTTTACACTTACAGGTGTTTGGAACCTTACTTCCAGCATTGTCCCACCGGTAAAATCAAGACCAAGATTTAAGCCTCTTGTATACAAGCTGAAAGCTGAAAGCAATATCAATATTATAGATATCACATAAGAATAGTATCTATACTTTATGAAATGTATATATTTAATCCGCATAACTTGTATTAGTATATCATAAATTGATATTGCCAACCAAAAGTATAAAGTTTATAATATTTAGTATGGAAAAGGAAAAACTTGAAGTGGAAAGCTTTGAAGATGAGGCTCAAATGGCAAGGGAACAAGCCCTTAAAATGCTTTTTAGCGCATTTTTACCGCCAAAAGAGATAAGGGAAGAGGTAATAAGGCAGATGAGAATATCAGAGATGGCTTTCTGGAAAGCTTTAAAAGCTGTTGTGGATTATAAGGTCCAAAAGCTTGAGAAAAAGACAGAACCTAAGCAAGAGACCAAGAAAAAAGCAAAGAAAATCGATATAGAATGACAAAAGAGTTAGAGGACTTAAGAAACGAGATAGACAAAATAGACGCAAAGATAGTAGAGCTTCTAAACAAAAGAGCAAATATTGCAAAAGAGATAGGAAACATAAAAAAACAGCAGAATATACAAGTTAGGAACCTACAAAGGGAAAAAGAAGTTATATCGAATGTACTAAAAGAAAATGAAAAATACGGCGTATTCCCAAAAGAGGCGTTAGAAATAATATATAAAGAGATTATATCTGCTATATCGTCTTTAGAAGGCTCTGTAAAGATAGCCTACTTTGGGCCGAAAGCAACATTCACACATCAGGCAGCCATATCCCATTTTGGGTTATCTTCTGATTACATTGCCTGTGATTCTATATCTACAGTTTTTGAGCTTGTAGAATCAGGAAACGCCCATTACGGAGTAGTGCCTATAGAAAATACTATAGAGGGCATAGTAAACCATACCATTGACCTTTTAATGGACACAGAGCTTTTTATAGTGGGAGAAATCATAATACCAATAAACCTATTTTTGTTATCACTAGAAACAGATATTGCCAAAATAAGCAAAGTATATTCCCATAAACATGCGTTAGCCCAAAGCAGGAAATTTTTAGAAAAGCATCTTCCTTTTGCAGAAATATTAGAAGCTAAAAGCACCGCAAACGCCTGTGAAATAGCTCAAAAAGAGCCAGGCACAGCAGCCATAGCATCTGAAGTAGCCGCTTATGTCTATGGTTTAAACATATTGGCAAAGAATATCCAAGATCAAAAAAATAACTTCACAAGATTTTTAATAATAGGTAAAACGCTTACAAAGCCCACAGGAAAAGACAAAACCAGTATAATCATGGGTGTCAAAAACCAAACAGGAGCCCTTTACAAAGCCCTTGAAATATTTTATAGGCACAATATAAACCTTACCAAAATAGAGTCAAGGCCTTCTAAGAAAAAGGCTTGGGATGATATATTTTATGTAGATATGGAAGGGCATATAGAAGATAAAAATGTAAAAGAAGCACTAGAAGAACTTGACAAAAACAGTCATATGATAAAATTTTTGGGCTCTTACCCAAGATGAACCTAAAAGAGTTTAGCGCTTTAAACGTCGCTTTTAATATCCTTGGTGGTATAATAGCTGGCTTATTTGTTGGATATATGCTTGATAAGTTAGCTCTTGAAATCTTCCATAAAAACACATCCCCTTTGTTTTTGTTTGTATTTTTAGCTTTTGGTATAATAGCTGGTTTTAAAAACGCTTACCAAGATTTTAAAAAAACGTTAAAAGATGATTAATTTTTTCGTAGTTAGCATATTTCCAGAAATAATAGAGTGTTATGCTAAATTTGGTATCTTATCAAAAGCCATAAAACAAGGGTCTGTAAGGGTACATGCAATAAACCCAAGAAATTTTTATGAAAAAGTGGACGATACCGCCTACGGTGGATTTCCAGGAATGGTATTAAAACCAGAGCCTATAGTAGCCGCTTATGAGCATGTGTTGTCTATTGCCTCTGAAAAACCCTTCGTAATAAAACCAGAACCGTGGGGCAAAACAATCAATCAACGCATGTTAAACAATTTAAAAGATAAAAAAAATATTATAATATTATGTGGTAGATACGAAGGAATGGATAAAAGAGTGGACAACATAGTGGACTTGGACGTATCAATAGGAGATTTTATACTAAGTAGCGGAGAATTGGTAGCACTCTCAATAATAGATGGTGTCGCAAGACTTTTAGAAGGGGTTTTATCAGACAAAGAAAGTTTATGTCAAGACTCTTTTTCAAATAGATGGCTTGGTTATCCAGTTTATACAAGACCAGAAGAATTTAAAGGACATAAGATACCGTGGGTGTTAAAAACTGGAAATCACAAACTAATAGAGCTTTGGAGTCTATGGGAACGAATAGAGCTTACCACAAGATTAAGACCAGATTTGATACCAAAAAAATTAACCAGTATAGAAGAGCTATTTTTAAAAGCTATAAAAGCAAATCTAAGTTTTGAGGAGATGTTAGGTTGGAACAAAAAAATGTTATAGACGGCAAAATCCTTGAAGAACTAAGAAAGATAATCTATGAATTAACTGGAAACTACTATCCAGATGAACGTTTAATGCTTTTAGCAAAAAAATTAAACATGTTTCTAGAGGAAGGGAAACCTGAAGAATCACTCAAAGCAAAACTAGATGAATTATTCAAAGAGAAAAAACTAACAAAAGATATATTGAATATCATCACTGTCCC
>PNJC01000069.1 GCA_002878215.1 Hydrogenobaculum sp.
TGCCTTCAAAAGCCTTATTGTTTTCTATGCTTTTTTCAATAGTAGGCTCAAACCTTATGGCTTTATACGGTATTCTGATGCCAAAACTTTCCGCTTATATAATACTCACTACGGACATTTATATATTTTTTATGTTTATACCCTTTAACATGCTAAAGATTTTTACTTTTAAAAGCCTCAAAATGATATAATAAAAATATGAGTATTAGCAAAGATGAAGTAGTGAAGATAGCAAAGCTATCAAGGTTAGAGTTAAAAGAAGATGAAGTAGAGTTTTTTTCGGCTCAGATAAATAACATACTTGAGTTTGTAAACAAGTTAAACGAAGTAAAAGCCGAGCTTTTAGAAGAAGAGTATAGCGGCTCAACACCGTTGAGAGAGGATGAGCCAGAAGCTTCTTTAGAAGTAGAAAAAGTCCTTCTAAACGCTCCAGCCAAGCGCTTAAACATGTTTGAAGTTCCCAAAATAGTAGATGCAAACTGAGGTAACCATGGATCAAGAAAAGAAAAAAGCCCTAGAGGCAACTCTTACACAAGTAGAAAAGAAGTACGGCAAAGGTGCCGTTATGCCTATGAAGGCTGCCTACGAGAAACAAACTGTAAACGTCATCCCCACAGGAATATTGTCTGTGGATAGAGCTACGGGAGTGGGTGGCTTACCAAGGGGCAAGATTATAGAAATATTTGGACCAGAATCTGCTGGTAAAACTACGTTAGCTCTTTATGCGATAGCAGAAGCCCAAAAACAAGGGGGTATAGCACTTTTTATAGACGCAGAACACGCTTTAGACCCAAAGTATGCCGTAAAGCTTGGAGTAAATCTAGATGCTATGTATATATCCCAACCAGACTATGGAGAGCAAGCTCTTGAAATAGCAGATACTTTTATAAACTCAAACGCCGTTGATATTATAGTGGTGGACTCGGTGGCGGCACTAGTACCAAAAGACGAGCTTGAAGGTGAAATGGGCGATGCTCAAGTAGGTAAACAAGCTAGGCTCATGTCTCAGGCTTTAAGAAAGCTAAAGGGTGCTACCAACAAATCTAATACAACACTCATATTTATAAATCAAATAAGAGAAAAGATAGGCCAAATGTACGGAAACCCAGAAACCACACCGGGTGGAAGAGCTTTGAAGTTTTTTGCAGACATGAGGCTTGAAGTAAGAAAAACTGGAGATATAAAAAGCGGAGACAACAAGATAGGATACAGCGCAAAGGTAAGGGTAGTAAAAAACAAAGTAGCACCACCTTTCCAAGAGGGCGAATACGAAGTTTACTTTGGCGAAGGTGTATGCAAAATATGCGACCTTGTAAACGTAGCAATAGAAATGGGTATAATTCAAAAAAGCGGTAGCTGGTACAGCTATCAAGATACGAAGATAGGCCAAGGCAAAGAGCAGGTAAAAACATTCTTAAACGAGAACAAAGATATAGCTAAAGATATAGAAGCCAAAATAAGGCAGGCTATATACAGCTCCAACAATCAAACACCACCATCAGAAGAAAACAAAAAAGAGCAAAAAACCCAAGCCAAAAAAGAAGAAGCGTAGTTTTATGTTTTTAATGAACACGTATCCTCGTAAAGATATAGCGTTTGTAAGAGGAGAAAACTCTGTTTTGTTTGATAAAAACGGCAAACGATATATAGATTTTTTATCGGGCATAGCTGTAAATACGTTGGGGTACTCACATCAAAAGCTTAAAAACGCTCTAAAAAATCAGATAGACCTTATTATACATACTTCAAACCTATATGAAAACCCATGGCAAGAAGAAGTAGCCTCAAAGTTAATAAGCTTTTATAAAGATAGCGGTAAGGTATTTTTTTGCAACAGCGGTACAGAGGCAAACGAAGCAGCCATAAAACTAACAAGAAAATATTTTAAAGACAAAGGCAAAGACAAATACCGCATTATCACATTTAAAGGTGGGTTTCACGGGAGGACGATGGGCTCTTTGTCAGCTACACCTAGACCAAACCTACACCAAGGTTTTGAACCAATGCTCGATGGTTTTGATTATGCAGAGTTTAACGATATAAATTCTGTTAAAAGCCTAATTACAGAAAAAACTGCCGGCATAATGATAGAGGCTATCCAAGGAGAAGGTGGTATAAACGAAGCAAACCTTGAGTTTCTAAAAGAGCTTGAAAATATATGCAAAGAAAACGACATACTTTTAATACTGGATGAAGTCCAAGCTGGCATGGGGCGTACTGGTAAATTTTTCTCATATCAACATGCAGACATAAAGCCTGACATAGTCACGATGGCAAAGGGGCTTGGTTCTGGGCTTCCTATAGGGGTGGTTATTGCAAGAGATGAGATTTCAGAATCTTTTGGAGTAGGTACTCACGGTGCAACCTTTGGAGGAAACGCTCTTTCTTGTATGGCGGCCTCTATTACCCTTGATGAGATACCAAATCTTATGAAAGATATACCTTCAAAAGAGGCAATATTTAGAAAAGCTTTAGAAAATTTTGGGCTTTTAAAGGGAAAAGGATTGATGCTTGGGCTTGATATAAAAAAAGACTGCAAAGAAATATCAAATGAGCTTCACAAAAGGGGGTTGGTAATAAATTGTACCGCTAACAGCGTTTTAAGAATGCTTCCACCCCTTGTTATCACAAAAGAAGAAATAGAAGAGGGATTGGATATATTAACCTCTACATTGAAAGAGTTTTTGTGAGATTTTATAAACTCCACAGGGCGTAAGCTAAACCAAAAAGAGATATCATAGAAAAAAGCTTTACAAACCTATCTTTTATAAACACTATAAAAAACAACAGAAGTCCGTCAAAAATTGCTCCATAGTAAACGGGTATTTTAAAATACATAGGCATTAGATTGAGGCTGTAAACAAAATCTCCAAAGTAGTAGGCTATTTTATTTAAAGGTATATAAAATAGAGGTATAGAAAAAACCGTTAATATGTTTAAAAACCCAAAAACAAGGTATAACTCTACAACGATAAGCAAAAACGGTACTACCAAAACAGCCAATATGGATATGGGTCCAAGCCTCGAAATCACTGGCATAGAGCTAAGAATTGCCACCAAAGAAAGCTCCATAGACAACAAGATTTTACCGATAATATTTTTTGGCAAACTTACGCTTCTAATATAAAGAAGTATATAAAACGTTATAATCACTGAAAGCCAAAAGCCTATACTTTTATAAAAATAAACGTTAAAACAAAGCGTAAGAATACTGGATATGAAAAATATTTTTATAGGATGTGCATACCTGTATAAAGCTTTTAGTAAAACGCTCACAGCAAGATAGCTAACAGCCCTAACTATAGGGGCTCCATGCTCCATGAATATACCGACGTATAACAGAACAAGCAAAATACCAAATACCTCTTTGTATTCACCAAAAAAGAGGTTGGACATGTTTTTAAAAATCATATCTATATGTATACCAGACATGATAAGCAAAAATATCAAAGAGTTTGCTGAAAAGCTTGTTAAGAGATCTTCCGGTAAAGCCTTTGCGCCTTCTCCAAACAAAAGAGCAAGACCTATGTCCTTTGACCAATCGTTTGAAGTAGTACGTCTAAATCTACTTTTAAGAAACATTTTAAGTTTTTCTAAAAGCCCCAAACTGCTGTTATACGGTTTTGATATCTCAAGAAGATCTTTTGAAGTCTTTGCAACGCCGTTTTTTACCTTTATATAACCTCTTATATAGCTATCTTTTGGCAATTTTATGTTTAAGTTTACAATTTCTCCGTTTAAACGTGGTGGGTACAATATCTTTACTTTGGAAGCATTTAACACTTTGGCCTCTATCTTATAAAAACCGTCCTTTAAATGAGTTTTATAGCTTTTGTTGTCAATATTTACAAAAGCAAGAAACAAAACAAAAACAAGAAATAAAGCCGGGTACAAAAATATGTTAGGCCATATTTGACTTTTCATTTACAACTTCATCTATAATTTCACAAAGAGTATGACCAAGGGTAATATGACATTCTTGGATTCTCGCTGTGTCGTAAGATGGGACTACAAAACTATAATGGGCTATGTCCACCACCTTACCCCCTTGCTTACCGCTAAAAGCTATTGTGGTAGCCCCCATATCGTGAGCTTTCATGAGCCCTTTTATAACGTTTGGAGAGTTTCCAGATGTGGATATTCCAACAGCTATATCTCCTGGCATGCAGAGGGCTTCTATCTGCCTTTCAAATATCACATCGAACCCATAATCGTTGCCAACCGCTGTAAGTATAGAAGTATCTGTGGTGAGCGCTATAGAAGGAAGGCCTTTTCTTTCTTTTTTGTAACGACCCACAATCTCAGCCGCCAAGTGCTGTGAATCCGCCGCAGAACCCCCGTTGCCAAAAAACAGTATCTTGTTGCCGTCCATAAGAGCCTGAGCCATTATGAGCCCTACTTCCACTATTCTATCTTTATACATCTCTAAAAAAGCTCTCTTAGTTTCTATGCTGTTTGTAAAAGATTCCTTTACAATATCTAACAATTTTTCCATGCAAATATTATAAATTATCTTTGATAATTAGTCTTGGGATTTTAAAATGTTATAATAATCTAATGTCTTACAGGCCAACCTCTTCTATGTTAAAAATGGCTCTTTTTAACATACTTGGGGATATAGAAGGGCTTATGTTTTTAGAGCTTTTCGCTGGAAGTGGTACAATATCGTTAGAAGCTAAAAATAGGGGTGCAAAGCCGGTAGCTGTTGATATTTCTTCTAAAAACTTAAAAACCAAAGATATAAAATTTATAAAAAAAGATGCTTTGGCTTTTTTAAAAACCACAAAAGAGCAATTTGATATTGTATTTGCAGACCCTCCCTACAAATTTGCAGATTACGACAAGCTTCTTTTCTTGGTAAAAAATGTTTTGTCAGAAGGTGGGCTTTTTATATTAGAGCATAGCTCAAAGCTTGATTTTGGTTCAAAAGACAAAAGAGTATACGGAGATAGCGCCATATCTTTTTGGTACAAAGAGGAGCTTTGATGAGATTTGAAGGATACATATTTGATTTAGACGGCACTTTGATAGATTCTTTGGAAGACATAGCGTCTGCTGCCAACAAAACACTAAAAGATTTAGGGTTTGAGGAAAAATCAAAGGAAGAAATAAGAAAACATATAGGCTCAGGAGCAAGAGAACTTTTTAGAGGAATTTTACCAAACGAATCGCACTTGGAAAAAGCTATAGAAATATTTAAATCTTATTATGCCAAAGAACCAATAACACATACAAAACTTTTTAACGGTGCAAAAGAAGTTTTAGAGCTTTTAAAATCAAAAAACAAAAAGATCGCCGTAGTTTCAAACAAACCGCTGGAATTAAGCACTATTATATTAAAAGCCCTAAACGTAGAACACTATTTTGAATATATAGTAGGTCCAGAAACCTACAACGAAAGAAAACCATCACCTATTCCTATAATAAAAACTTTAGATAAACTAAACATCGCCCCAGAAAAATCAATAGTAATAGGAGATACGTATGTAGATATAGAGAGTGCGAAAAAATCAAATTGCAAAAGCGCTCTTGCAAGCTGGGGCTATGTGAAGCTAAAAGATACCAAACCAGATTTTATTTTAAAAAGCTTTTATGAAATCATTGACTTATAAAGACTCTATATGATATTATATTAGTTAGCCGAAGTGGTGGAATGGCAGACACAGGGGACTCAAAATCCCCCGCCCGCAAGGGCATGTGGGTTCAAGTCCCACCTTCGGCACTCTTAAAAATCCTTGCTAATCCTTGATAATCAATTAAAAGCTTTCTCTTTATTATACAAATATCTTTACGCGTAATTAAACTTGAGATGGCACAGTTATGGCACACTTTGATTATCAATGATTTTTAGGTTATCAAATGATGATATTAGTTTATCGTCTTGGAATGAGGGGTTAACTATTGGCTTATTAAAAGCAATGAGATTTCAAAAATGAATTTCTAACTAGAAGTATAAATTATATTTTAAAGCATTTAATAGAACTATTGCTTATTTTTGTCAGAAATT
>PNJC01000028.1 GCA_002878215.1 Hydrogenobaculum sp.
CTGTATCAGCTTTTTTGAACAACGTCTGCTTTGTATCGTTTTTGCTAAATTCTGTATGAGTATTGGAAATCCAATGCTAAATAGCTTTTCTAAGGTTTTGTCTTCTGATTTTCTTAATATTTTTATAATAAAAGCGATAAGACCCATGTTTAACAAAGTAGAAAATGCCAACAAGCTGTTTAAAACGATGGATTTCATAAAATGTGTTTATTATATCATAAAAACTTCTATAAAAGTGTTCAAAATTTAAATGCCCCGCAAAGGGGCATATTTATTTGAATAGCTTAATAGGTAAATGTTGTGCTGAACTTTTGACCACCTATTTCATGTAGGACAAGAGTATATTGGCCATGTGCTAAATTTAGATTTTGAGGGAGTGGCAAAGTGATTATTGCCTTAGCGCCAAGTCTCATGCCAAGAGCGTATTGATTTATCTTAGCTTTGTTTATGTATATGTTTTTTACGCTTGAGGGTGGCAAAGAGGTTATAGCTTTTTGGTCCCAAGTGTAAACCACTTTTCCATCTTTTACAAGGTCTATCTTTGGTATCCAAGCCATAGCCGCAGAGCTTCCGCTTATTCTATAAGCTTCAAAAACGAGGTTTCCGTTTTGTATATGTGCATTGTATACTTTTATATCAAGGACTTTACCGAAGTTGTGAAGCTTACCCCATACTCCGCCTTGGAAGTATTGGTTTGTGCCCATTGTTACAAATAAAGCAAATATAGCAGCAGTTATAGCCATTTTGTTAAAAGCTGGGCTTTCAAAAAGCGGGCCGCTACCAAGCCATTTAAACCATGTGCTATCTTTAAGCTTTGGATATTTGTTCATCAAAAGACAATCTAGACTCAAGACTCCGCTTCCAGCAAAAAACAGTGTTAGGCCCATTGCAACGCCTGTAGAGCCTATTTGCCATTCGTCAAGACATGTGGCACCTTGCCAGCCAGCCCCTAAAAGCATACCAAGAGGCAAAAGCGTACCACCGATAGCGCTAAGCCTTGATAAAAGCCCAAGGGCTATACCCACTCCTGTAAGAAACTCTATTATGGTAAATACCCATAGGAAAGTAGCTAAAAGATCTGGATGAAGCACCAAATATCTAACAAAATCGTGAAGCCATAGTATATTTGATGCATGAGGCAAAAAGGAATTAAATTTATGCCCAACCCACAACGGTGAGTTTGGATCAAGCTTTCCGCTGGCTAAAACCACCCTTCTTAGTGGTGCTGATATATACATCCATGCGTATACCAGCCTTACTGGTAAGACCACGAATGCCAAAAGCTTCAATATATCTATGCTTTGGCTTGCAGCACTCGTTGTGCCTTTATATGAGAGTCCACTGGTGCCTTCCATAAGCTCACCTCCTATATCAAGTGATATATCAAAAAATATATAACGCTATATAAAAAACAATAACATTTATTTATGATATTATAAGCTAAATTTTTTTATAAAGTTTGCTATTTTATATTTTTTTCAAAAATATGAGTTAAAATATTTGTATGGATATCTTAGAAAGAGATAAAGCTATATTAAAATCGTGGTTAGGTAGAAAAAAAGGGGAGAACGTCTCTTTAGAGAACTTTAGAAACCTTGTATTGGCGCTTTTAGTAAGACCAAAGACTTCGGATTATAGGGAGGCTATAGTTTATATAGCAAAGGATATAGGTATTAAAGATGCAGATACGATAAGCACAGAGGAGTTAGAAGATATATTGTTTAGGAATAAAGACCTTATGCTGACGGCAAAACCAAAGCACATACCTATAAAAGATTTCTTTTGGCTTGCCATGGGCGGTATCGTAATATCTGTGGCGGTGTCTTTTTGGACTTTTACTATAGGGACTTTGAGTAGGCCTGTAAATCATACTCTTTGGGCTATAGCCAGTTTGATAGTAAGTATAATAGGACTTGTGCTTCTTTATATAGGTTTTAAGAAGCTTCCAAAATATAAAAGGTCAAAAGATGAAGTAGAGGTAAAGAGCGTGGATGATCTTGTTTACGCTTTTGTAAGGATATATGAAATAAAACATCCTTGATGAAAAAGCTTGCTCTTATAATAGTTTTTAGCTTTTTATATCTAAATGTAGGCTTCTCTAAAGACTTTCTGACAGAGCTTAGCCTTCTAAACAAAGCCTTAAAGCTAGTAGAAAAAGACCCGTCAAAAGCAAAAACCCTAATAAAAGAAGTGATATCTTACAACGACCCTATTACAAAAAGCGATGCCTTGGTGGTATATGCCTATCTTTCAAAAGATTCTAACAACCTTAAAAATATACTTGATAAAGTAGACACTCATCGCCTTACAAGAGGTTTTGTTTATGAGTATTATAGGCTTTTAGCAAGAGTGGATAAAAGTATTATGTCAAAAAAGCCATGCTTTTTCCAAGACAAGAAGAATGAACTCATGGGAAATGAGCTTGCTATAAAAAATGCTCTTAAAGGTGGGTGTTATTACTTTGCATATGTCATATCCCAAAACAGCAATTCAAAGTATGCTATTATGGCAAGGTTTTATCACTATCTTTTTACAAACGATTTTAACAGGGCAAATGAAGAGCTTTCAAAGTTAAAGCCTTATTCTAATTATCAGCGTTTACAAGATTTTTACGAAAACTATATTTACAGAGATCTATTTTTCAAAGATGAGCCAAGAGCCCTCATAGATTATGCAAAATATGTCCCAGATAGCTTTTACAAATACTTCTATGAAGGGATATCTTACTTTGAAATTGGAGACTATAAAGACGCTTCTGTATCTTTTAAGAAAGCCTCTTATTACGATAAAACAGGTGCTTCTTACTACTGGCTTTATAAAAGCACTAAAAACAAAAAATATTTAGAAAAAGCCTCAAATTACGATAGTTTTTACGGGACGCTAGCAAAGTTAAAGCTTCATAAACCTATATACGCAAAATTTTTAAGATGCCCTTCTTATAAGCCTGATAGAAAGGTAAAAGAGTTTAAAGAGATTATGGATTATGGGTTTAACAGCTATCTTTACAGCTATTACAAGGATAAATCTTTTACAAAAAAAGAAATGTGCGAAATATTTCATATAAATCCAAACTTTTTTATGATAAAAAACCGTGATTGGAATGCCTACCCTTTAGTGTTTTTGAAATATATACCAAAAGATACCGTTAGCCCAAACCTCGTTTTATCTATAATAAGGATGGAGAGCTTTTACAACCCTATAGCAAGGACTTATTGGGCTTTTCCAGATAAGAAATCTACTACCGTTGGACTTATGCAGGTAAAAGATAGCACCGGCATGTTTGTAGCAAAAAGGTTTAACCTTCCTTTTGTAGATGATATGAAAAACCCAAAATACTCTATACTTTACGGTAGTTATTACCTTTATTACGTTTACAGTCTTTGGAATAAAAACCTTGTAAAGGCAGTAGCATCTTACAACGCAGGGCCTGGGAACGTTTCAAAGTATAAGGATTTTAACGATTGGCTTTTGTTTGTAGAACACATACCAAACACCATAAATAGGCACTATGTAAAAAAAGTATTAAACTTTTATTGGCATTACAAGTATGCCCTTGCAAGATGATTATCTTCTCATAAATTTGCTTAGTTGCTGCTGTATAATCCTTCCAAAAGCCATTGGTAAGTTGTTTATGGAGTTTACTATAAGCGTATTTTTGCCAAAAATCTCCCTTATAGATTCCCCAGCTTTTCCTACGCTTATAGCGACAATGGGGATTTCTAATTTTAACAAGTTTACGTAAGAACTTAACTCTTCTTTCTTCATACCTTTTGTAGGTTCTCCGTCTGAAAACAGCACAAAGACACCTCTTTTATGGGTTTTTCTTTGAAAATCATCTATATGTCTTCTTTCTTCTTCAATGGCAAGACCTAGATTTGTGCTTTTTTGAGGTGATATATTTAATATGTCAGCTATAATTTGCTTGTAAGGGGTTTTAAAATCTTTTAATATAAAATACTCTTCGTTGAAAAGGCTTATAGAAAAATCAAGTTTTAAATCGCTTAAAACCTCGCTTATAAGTATTAGGCTTTTAATAGCGTTTATAAGCTTATCTTCCTTTCTCATACTTGAAGATATGTCCAATAAGAACGAGAAAAATACAGGTATCTCGTTTCCAGCTATCCTTCTTTGGAAAATACGACCACTTTTTGATGCTATCTCGGTGGCTAAAGCATTGGTGTTTATGTGCTTTCCAGTGTGATATTTTCCTTCAAATAAACTGTCTTCTGTTGGAAAAAGCTTTGATATGTTTCTTTTTAAAATCTCAGAAACTACTATAACAGAATTTCTTATTTCGTTGTAAGCTTTGGTTTGGTCTTTTCCAAGAGAAGAGGATCCATTGCCATCGTTGTTTTTGGAATCAGAGCGCCCTGATTTTGAAGAACTCCCAGAAGCCATACTCTCTTCCCAAGGTTTTATGATAAAACTTAGGAATCCTCTATGCTCTATCTCCGCTTCCAATACTTTAGGTAAAAACTCCCTAAAAAATAGAGCATCTTGCTCTATCATTTCCATTCTTACTATTTGCCTTGCGTAAGCCACCATCCAATCTGGTATTTGTTTTAATATGGCCTTTGATTTATCTATGATGACTTTGTCTATGAGATTTGCTTTTTTTAAGCTTTCAAAAAACGATACATGCTCTGTGTTTAGTTTTCCTACTATGTCTGTAGTGATTCTACCAGAATGCTTGTCTAACTCCTTTAATATTAGTTCTATTAATCTGATATCTTGAGATAACTCTACAAGTTGTCTATACCTTGGCCATATGGATTCCATTAAGATGTTGTAGGCTTCTGGTATGTCTTTTAAAGCTTCGTCAAAGCTATGCCTTGTATCGTTTGCGTGCTTTTTTATATCGCTTGGTATATCAAACTGCTCTTGATAAAAGCTTTTATACATGTAAGCAAGGTATAGATGGTGTGGATATTTTGGTTTTATGCGGTTTAACCTTTCGTTAAATCTTTTTTTCTCAAAAGCCCCAAAACCAACCTCTTTGTCAAGCCTTATGTTTTCAAATACAGCGTAAAGGCATACGAACGAAGTAGGATCATACCCTGCTCTAAAAACCTCTCTTTGGCCGTTTCTAAAGTTAAATAGGTTTGTGCTAAGTATATATCTTATTTCATGGCCTATATCTGATATGGCTTGCTCTTGGGATGTCCTTAAAAACTCTGAAGCGTTGTATACAACACCTGCTGGTATTCTTATTATCTGAGGTATATCTTCTATCTCTCCCTTTGCCCACATATCCACCATGGATACATATTTTGGGTCGTATCCACAGCCCCAACCCTCTTGAGAGTGCTTAATCTCTACGTCGTATTCTCTTTCTAATATAGAATCTAATTGGTCAAACTTGTTCATTTTCTACAGGGTTTTGTTTGTTGAAGCAGTGTAAAGATAGTCTCTGCTAGCACGGATATAGAGTTTTTGTCTTTTATTTCTTTGGAACTCATGTATTTATCAAGTGTTTCTTCTAACGCTTTCAAAAGCTTAAAACGCTGACAATCGTCTTTTAAGTTTGGTAAATTTACTAAAAGACAGTTTTTGAAGCCATCTATGTTTTGGCACAAAATATAGTCTAAGTTGCCGTTTGCCTTGGAGCTCATAATAATGATGTTTATATTTTTTGCAAAGTTCATCTTTAAGTCTATCAAGGACTTATCAAAAGGGTTGGACTTTAAATCATCGAAGAACACTTCTAAACAAGACACAAGCATTGAACAAGAATCCTTCATAGATACACTCCAAAACTTAATGTAGTTTATATAAGATAAGCTATTTTAATAAAAAAATCAAGTTTAACTTTTACTTTCTTTTAGGCTTTTAGCAAACTCTATAATAGCTTCTATTGTGTTTTGTGATAGCGAT
>PNJC01000045.1 GCA_002878215.1 Hydrogenobaculum sp.
TTTTAGGCTTTTAGCAAACTCTATAATAGCTTCTATTGTGTTTTGTGATAGCGATGCAAGTTTGTAACTTTGCTCTAAGGCTTTTTCTATGTCTTTATTTATATAGTAATCATAAGCCATTTTACCTATATCGTGAAATTCTTTATGAGCTTGCTCTATCTTAACAAAAGCCTCATAAGCTTTTTCACCATATTTTGATTTTATTTCTTCCTTGTTTTGAGCGTAATACCACTTACCTAAGGCGCATTGTGTATGGTCTGCTGGCTTCCAGTCTGATTTACCGGTGAGCACCAAAAATAGGTTGTGCATATAATTTGCGTGGTCTACCACTTTCTTTATGGTTTCTACGAACAGGTCTTTGTCTTCTATTTCGTAGACGGTATTCCATGTCTCTATGGAATTTTTGAACAACTCCTTTGTATATCCTGTTATATTATCTATTATATTCATAAAACCTTCAAAACCTTTTCTAAAGTTAATTACATTTTCAGATATTTGATGTATGGCTTGAGATTGTTCTTCCACTGCTGCCGTTTGTCTATCGAGAAGCTCTGTTACCTCTTTGGCGCTTTGCTTTATCTCTATAAAGTATGAGCTTATCTCTTCGTAAAAAGCTTCCATACTCTTTATAACGTTGTTTATATTGCTTACTTTGTCTGAAGCGTCGTTTGTAGCTTTTAGCATATCTGTTAGTGTGGATGCTATCTCTTGAGCGCTTCTTGATGTTCTTTCGGCGAGCTTTTTCACTTCATCTGCCACCACAGCAAATCCTCTTCCCACCTCACCGGCACGGGCTGCTTCTATAGCCGCATTCAATGCCAAGAGGTTTATTTGCTCTGTGATAGAAAGGATAGTGGAAACTATGGATTCTATACCTTTGGATTTTTCGCTTAGTTGATGTATTGACTTGCTGACTTCGCTATATACAAGCTTAGAGCTTTCTACTAGTTCTTTTGAAGATTCTACTTGCTTTGTTTTTTCTTCTATTCTCTGGCTAAGCCTATCTTGTATGGTCTTTGTGTCTAATATAGAGTTTGCTATATCCTTCATGGTGGCGCTAAATTCCTCTTCTGCGTTTGCTATAGCCGATATAGACTCTTTCAACATATCAGATGTGTGTCTTGCTTCTAGGGAAGCTATTTCTATTCTAGCGCAGTCGTAAACTTCTGTGGCTAAATTGGGCATTATAACTTTGAAGTCTCCTTTTATTTTTTCGTCTTCACATACTCTTACTTCTACCTCTTCTTTGGCTTCTTTACCCAAGCTAATCCATATTATGATACCAAAAAGTATTACATCCAACACTATTAGTCCAAGACCAACAGGCATGGTTTTCACAAATACCCCCGCCAAAGCACTCAAAAACAACAATACAGCACTTCCTATTAGCACATTATCTTTGTTCATAAATGTAACCTCCTGTGTTATATATTATAAACTTTTTTCATATTTTTTTCATAGCGATTTTTGGTATATTTTTTATTAGCTCTTTCCAGCCCCATCTGTATAAATCTTTGTAAGTTTTTTCTCCTTTTAAAAGCTCAAAAAACATATAAAGAGCTTTATCTTGAGACAGTCTAAAAGATAGTTCTTGTATGTTGTAAACGATAGAAGCGATTTTACCAGCGTAAACGATATCTTCTAAGATGGTGTTTTTTACAAACTTTTCATACAAAGAATGGGCATCTTTTTTGGCTAACTTGATAGCTCTTGCGCAAAGCCCCCCGCTTAAATATGCGTATCTTATCCCCTCTCCTAAAAGCGGGTCTACTATAGCCCCAGCGTCTCCCGTCAAAAATACCCTATCTCTTCCAAGCCTTAGTTCTTGGGCTTTTGATATAAAAGGTATAAACCAAGATTTTATGCGGTATCTTGACAAATCTATCGGAAATAGCTTATGGTTTTTTGTATAAGCTTTAAAAATGTTTAAAAGGTCTTCTTTTTCGGCGGTGGCTATACCTACATTTACAAACTCCCCTTGCGGAAAATACCAGCCGTATCCTCTTTTTACAACGCCTATATCTATCAACACCTCATCCTCTGGAAAGTCCTTTAAATCTTCTTTTGGTACTCTTACTTCCATCGCTATAAAAAATTTTCTTGAGCTATTTTTACAAGCAATGGATTTTCTTGTGATGGAGTGATAACCATCAGCCCCTACTACATAATCGGCTTCAAATACGCCTTTGTCGGTGATGACTTTTCTTACAGTTGGTGTTAGCTCTATATCTTTTACTGTGGTTTCTTCTAAAAGCTTTGCTCCTTTTTCTTGGGCTTTTGATACTAAAAAATAATCAAACTCTTCTCTATCTACTATAACAGCACATTCGTCGGCGGATTTTTCTATAAACTTTTCTCCTTTAAACCCAAGAATGCCCCCTTTTATTGTGTTTTTTATGTTAAAAGCCGGAAACAAACCTATAGAACGTTTTGATATACAACCAGCGCATAACTTTGGCCTTGGGTATTTGGCTTTTTCAATTACCAAGACTTTGGCACCAGCATCCGCAAGCTCGTAAGATGCCCCTGCACCGGCTGGGCCACCCCCTATTACTATAACGTCGTATCGCTCCATCAATCTTCCTTAGACACCACAAAATCTATTTTTGGAAGGGATTTTGTTTTTATTCTTTTTGCCAAAAGATGTCTTATATAATCTCTTGCGCTTTGAAGTCTTTTTAAAACGGCATCTTCTTTGTCTTTTTCTAAAACGCTTATAGATATAAGCACATTTTTACCATCTTCACTTAAAAGCACGCCGTTTACCGTCACAAACCCCGGTATATTTTCTATATCTTTTACAAGTATATTTGCCACCTCTTTTTCTATGGTCCTTTTTAGCATATCTTTTTGTTTGCTCATTGGGATTCCTCTTCTATTTTAATGTTGTAAGCTTTTATCTTTCTATAAAGATTTGTAAAATCCATACCTATGGCTTGGGCTGTTTGTTTTATGTTGTAGTTGTATTGGGCTAACTTTTTTAGTATAAACTGCTTTTCAAACTCTTGTTTTGCGCTTTTAAAATCTTTAGGTTCTTTATCCTCAGCTTTTATACCAAGAGACTCAGCGTCTATGACATCTTCTTCTACTGTTATACTTAGCCTTTCCATGAGGTTTTTTAATTCTCTAACGTTTCCGGGCCAATTGTATTCTAATAGGACTTCTTTTGCTTCCTCTGTTAACTTCTTAGGTTTTACCTTGTTCTCTTGGCAAAATTTGTCTAAGAAGTATTCCGCTAAAATTATTATATCATAACCTCTTTCTCTTAAAGGCGGGACTTCCAACGTTATAACTGCAAGCCTGTAATAAAGGTCTTCTCTAAAAAGCCCTTGTTCTATAAGTTTTTTTAAGTCTTTGTTGGAAGCGCATATAAACCTTACATCTACATCTATTCTTTGAAGCCCACCTAACCTTTGAAAGCTTTTTGTCTCTATAGCCCTCAGGAGTTTGGCTTGGGCTTTTAGGCTCATATCCCCTATTTCATCTAAAAATATCGTTCCTTCGTTTGCTATCTCAAGTTTTCCGGCTTTTCTTGATAAAGCCCCCGTGAAAGCTCCCTTTTCGTATCCAAAAAGCTCTGATTCTATAAGCTCATCTGGTATAGCGGCACAGTTTATATCCACAAAAGGTTTGTCTTTTCTATGGGACAGCTGATGTATGTTTTTTGCTACAAGTTCTTTACCGGTGCCGTTTTCTCCAAATATTACAATGTTTGCGTTTGATTTTGCCACTTTTTTTATCTCTTCTTTTAACCTTTTTATGGCTGGTGATTCGCCTATTATATCGTCTTTTGACTCTATATTGGTTAGTTTGTTTTTGATATGCTCTTTGTGAGCTTTTTCTAAAACGTTTAAAAGCTTTTCAATGGAAAGAGGTTTTTCTAAAAAGTCAAAAGCCCCCTTTTTTATAGATTGGACGGCAAGCTCAATACCGCCATGCCCTGTTATCATTACGATAGAGGAGTTTGGAGATAGCTCTTTTATAGTGTCTATAAAATCTATACCAGACCCATCTTCTAGCCATATATCAAGAAGTATCACCGGAAAATACTCTTTTGTAAGTATCTTTTTTGCCTCTTCCAAGGACTTTGCCGTTTTTGAGCTTATGTTTTCATCGCTTAGTATATTTGATATAGACTCTCTTATGGAAGCCTCGTCGTCTATTATAAGCACCTTCATTGTTCTATCTCTACTGACTCTATGCTAAAATAAGGTTTCAAAGTTTCTACAAACTCCATCAAATCATTAATTTGAAAATCTGTGGTGAGTATTTCAAGTGTCTTTTTGTCATAGGGTCTTGTCCTTGTAAGACCAAGCCTGTTGGGAGCTCCTGTTATGATGGCATCCAATATGAGAAGTTCTCCTTCTTTGGAAAGCTTTATAACCACTTTTAAATCACTTTTTCTCATAGTGCAATATCTTTGCCGGTTTAAACACCTCTAAAATTTTTTCTACCTCTTCTGGATACTCGTTTTGTTTTTCTTGATTTTGAGAGCTTTTGGTTAAATCATCTTTTGGTGGTTCATTTAGTGTTTTTTTTTCAGCGGGTTTTGCGGGCAAATCTAACCCTTCTTTTAAAAGCTCTGAAATGGGCACAAAATCCTTTATCAAAGAAGCTTTTAAAACTGTTATCTCAAGGGCAAGGATTGGGTCTTTTTGATACATGGCGCTAAAGCCTTGATTTACTATATCTTCAAGGTATAAAAACACCTCTAAAGGTTTTGAAAGCATGTTCTTGTAAAACTCTTCTTGGGCTTCTCCTGTAGCAAAGGCTTTTAGTATGTTTTTAAGCTCTTTGTAAACCCCTTCCCAGAAAAGTCTTACGTTGTATCCTTTCTCGTTTATTGTGTTTAACATGTCTATGGTTTTTCTCGTATCTCCTTCTATTAAAAGCTCTAAAAACTTTCTTATAGAAGCCTTGTCCACTGGCCCAAACATAGCTTTTACTGTATCTATGGTTACTTTGTTGTTGCCGTAAGTACTTGCTTGGTCTAACAGACTAGCGGCATCCCTCATAGAATCATCGGATAAATCCGCTATCACATCCAAAGCCTCTTCATCTATTTCAAGGTTTTCTTCGTTGGCGATGCGTTTTAGATATGTCTTTATGTTTTCTTTTGAGGCTTTTGAGAAGATGAGCTTTTGACATCTTGATTGAATGGTGGGAAGTATTTTGTCAAACTCCGTGGTGCAAAGGATAAATATCAAAGATGGGGGCGGTTCTTCTATGGTTTTTAAAAGAGCGTTGAAAGCTTCTTTTGTAAGCATATGAGCTTCGTCTATGATATAGACTTTATATTTACCTTGCATTGGAAGATAGCTAGCCCCTTCTTTTATAGCCCTTATCTCATCTATGCCTCTGTTGGAAGCAGCGTCCATCTCTATCAAATCTACAAATGTGCCTTTTTCTATGGCTTGGCAGTTTTGACAGCTGTTGCAAGGTTCTCCTTCTTGAGGGTTTAGGCAGTTTAAAACCTTTGCAAATATTCTTGCGGTGGTAGTTTTGCCGGTGCCTTTGTGTCCTGCAAATATGTAAGCGTGGTGTATCTTGCTGTACAAGAATGCATTTTTAAGTATAGTAGCTGGTATTTCTTGTCCTATAAGCTCTTTAAAGGTTTTTGGCCTATACTTTCTGGCAAAAGGTATATAACTCATTCTATATATTTTATACCAGATTATATTTTGTTAGGTCTTTTATATTGCCAGCTTTTGCTCTTTATCTAACTCTTTTTCTAACTCTTTATCTAACGGCGATGGTTTGTGAAGGTAAAAGCCTTGTAAAAATACCCTTTC
>PNJC01000046.1 GCA_002878215.1 Hydrogenobaculum sp.
TATTTGATAGGGATAGAGTTTAGCAAAGAGAAGAAGAATATAGTTAGTTTTGAGTGGGAGAAGGTGTAAATAATTTGTCTTATTCTATCTTAATTTTTATCTCCATGTCAAGGGTAGAATTTATAGGTTTTTGAGCCCTTGTGGCTGGGAAGAATTTCCAATTTGATAGTTCCTTTTGAAGAAGAGCGTTCAAGCTTGGGTTTGGAGTGGGATTAAGAAGCTTTGCTTTGGCTGAGCCATCTTTTGTTATATAAAATCTTACTTTTAAGGTGAGTTCTTTTACATTTGGCAAAAGGTCTTGAGGAATATGTGGTTTTGGACTGTAAAGGGCTTTTGGCGGAGTATAGGCGTTTTTAAAGTAATCAGAACTATTCGAAGGTTTTGAAGAAGGCTTTGGCAAAGAGGGAGCGCTGGAAGGTGCTTTTGATGGAAGATTTAAGGTCGGTAGGTTTGTTTGGGTGCTTTTAGTGATAGTTGGTGTTTCTGTCGTGGGTTTTGAAGGTGTTGAAGATGTAGGTTTTTCTTGAGAAGTTTTTACAGTTTTCAAAGGTTTTTGAGAGGGTTTTGAAAGTTTTTGAATTGGTTTTTGGATAGGTTTTTCAGAGGTTTTTATAACTGACTTTTTTGGTTGTACTAGTTTTGGAGCTTTTAGTATCAAAATCGTTGGTTCTTTTGGTTTTGGGGCTTGTAAAGAAAGGTTAAAAATAAACAATATACCTATCCAAAAAGCCAAAGACAAGAAAAAAGAAATCAAATAATCTTTGTTTAGACTCATTTTGATTTCAAGGCTATGAGAAGATGAAAAAATCCAGCGTTTTGGGCTTTTAACATGGCTTTTACCATTATACCGCTTGGAGCTTCTTTATCAGATGCTATTATCACATATTGGTTGGGGTTAAAGTGCGTTTTTAGATAAGCTTCCAAAGAATCCAAACTCACCGGTGTTTTATCCACATATATAGTTTGGTCTTTTGATATGCTTATCGTGATTAATTTGTTGGCATTTGGAAAAGAAGAGGCTTGCCCCTTTGGAAGGTTTACTTTTATAGAGTTTAGGTTTTGCATAGACAAAGAGGCAAGCATAAAAGTAACAAGAAGAAAAAACATCACATCTATAAGAGGTATTATCACAATCCTTGCTTTCTTGGGTTCTCGTGGTCTTCTTAGTTTCATACTTCACCTTTTATCATCTTTATGTGAGCTACAAGCTTGGTACCAAGACGCTCTAACTCATCTAAAGTAAAGGCTATACTTTTTGATAGATAGTTGTATCCAAAAAGAGCTACTATAGCTACCAAAAGCCCCATAGCCGTAGAAAAAAGAGCTTCCGCTACGCCTCCGGTCACTTCCTTAGGAGCCACTATACCACTCATACCTATAATACCAAAGGCCTTTATCATACCCACTACGGTCCCAAGAAGGCCTATCAAAGGAGCAGCCGTTATAGATGTATCTAAAAGCCACATACCCCTTGAGAGTTCCGAAGAGATATGCATAGCTTCGTCCTGAGCTATAGATTCTATCCACCAAATAGGCGTATCTTTTGTTTTGTTTGAGGCTTTTAGTATAGATTTAAAAAATTTTACATACACATTGGAAGTTGGTTTTGATTCTAAAAGCTTAGAAAAACTATTTAAGTCAAAATCGTAAGATTCAAGAGCATCGTGTATATCCTTAGGAATGCTTGCGTTTCTAAAAAGATTTATAACCCTTTCTATGATGATAGAAAGCGCTAACACACCAAGGAAAATCAAAACAACAACAGCTATACCAAAACTAAACATATTTATCTCCTTAAAAGCTAATGCAAAACAGAGTTAGGGCAATATCCTTTTAGCAAACAAAAAATGCTTTATAAGATATGGGTCGTTGGCCACATCATCCACTATAACCCTTCCGTAAACAGAAGAGGCTTCTATCATCTTTCCATTTCCTATATATATACCCACATGAGATGGGTAAGGAGCGTATGTGGAGAAAAACAGCAAATCTCCGGGTTTTAGATGATGCCTTACCAGTTTTCCAAGTCTCGCTTGCTCTCTGGCAGTCCTTGGCAAGTTTATACCAAGTTGCCTAAATACATCTTGAGTAAAAGCCGAACAATCCATACCGTACCTTGAATTACCACCAAACCTATAAGGTATGCCAAGATATTGAAAAGCCACTTCCTTCAATCTCTCTATGAAGTTTCTGTTTACATCTTTGTAAGAATAAGAAGGTCTATAAGGTTTGTAAGTGTAAGAAACGGGGCTAGCCCCCGCATCAGCATAAGTTATATTTTGTCTTATGTATTCACCTATTACATCGGTTTTTTGTGTGTTGTAAGCGTATTGGTATATTATGCGCTTTATAGGGTCTCCCAAGCTTATACTTATACCAAAAGCCAAGATACCAAAAGCTATTAAAATCTTTCTCATAACAGCCTCCTTTAAAATGTCTTATCTATACTTACATAAAAAGTACGCCTTTGGGCATATTGGGGTCCAAAAACCCCTATACCTTCGTCCCTTAGCTCATAAACGTTGTTAAATAAGTTTAACACATAAACGTTCAAGCTGGTATGACCAAATGCTTTAGTATAAAAATCCTTAGTGATCCCAACGTTGGTCTGGAAATAAGAAGGCCTATGAGTAGTGTTTGGTGGATAATCACCGGATGCAAGTCCAGACCCATATATGTTATCGGCATAAACAGTTATATCTTTAAAAGGCTTATAATATCCACCAAAAGATGCCGTATAAGTTTGGTCGTGGTCCATATATATGTAGTTGTTTTGAAGATATTGAAGTTGGTCTTGGGTAAAATTGTACTGTTGGTCTATAGCATCCTCTGCTCTTGCCACAGAGTAAGAAAAGTTTAGATAAGCCCCGTAGCGTTTTTTCATCTTAGACAGGTTTAAATTTATGCCGTATTCTTTGCCGTGTTTATAGTTAAAAGGTGTCAAGACCCTTGCGTTTCCAAACTGTCCATCGTCAAGAACATCGTGGATTTCTTCAAAGTAAGCATCCAGCATCAAAGATGTAGAGTCAGGAAACTTATGGCTCAAACCTACATCGTAATAACTGCTTCTTTGAGGAAGTACGAAATAGCCTACTTGGTCTGGTGATAATCCACTGGCTGCTATACTATCAGCTGTAGTCCCCTGAAGGACTGAAGCGTTTGTTTTTGTTACCAGTAGCATAGGGGCTGGTGTGAAAAATCTTCCGTAGCTTATATGAAAAGCCGTAGACTTTGAATAGTGATAAACAAGCGATGCTCTTGGGCTAAGCTGGTCTGTCCTGACAAATTGGTCTATATAATCAAATCTAAGTCCATATATAAAGCTTAGTTTTTCAAGTATGCGCCAGTTGTCTTGTATATAATAGCTAAACGTATAACCCGTTTTTGCGTTTGAATAAACGTAAGAGTTTGGCATGGTAGAGGTTTGGTTTAACTGTGAATCTGCTGGGAATGCATAGGTAATAAAATTACCAATAGACCTCTCATCTTGAAGAAATATCCCTGTTTTTATCTCGTGATTTGCTATCTTATGAGATATATCAGCTTGTACACCACCAGAGGCATCTTGATACTTTGAATCTGTGGCTTGGCCTGTGTACATGAGATCTCCTATTAAATCTGGTATGTAGTGAATCTTTGAATACGTACCAAATATATCAAAGTGATACTTCGTATTTTCCCCATAATTTCCATCTAAAGCACCTATAATAAAGTTGTAATCCTCATGCTGGTTGTCATTTACAAAAGTAGGCGGATAATTAGAAGGAGTATATGTGTTGCCATTTATTGTAGCATTATAACAGCTTCCGGATGGCGATGCGTAAGAACAAAGGGCATTGGCGTTATCTTGGTCTGGGATTTGATATTGAGCATACACAGAACCTATCACCAAAGAAAGCCTGTTTTCAGGATTTAAAAGGTATGAAAAATATCCAAAGTAATCTTGGGTTTGGGATCTATCGTGGATTGGATGTTTTGTGGGAGCTTGAAGTCCGTCGTGATTTTGAAGATATTGGGCCGATACAAAATAACTAAATTTTCCTAAAGTATTTTCATCGTCAAAATGGGCTCCGGCGGTGGCATCTGTGCCAAATATAGCACCAACTGAACCTCCTTTTTGAAAGCCTTGTTTTGTGGTGATATTTAGTATGCCAGCGGTGTGAAGACCGTATTCCGGTGGGACTACACCTGTGATAAAGTTTATAGACTCTATGGCTCTTGTGGGTACTACAGAAGAAAAACCAGCCAAATCTATCGGAAGGTAAGAGCCGTTTATCCTGTATTGGATGTTGGCATGGTCTCCTCTTACATGAATTTGACCAGAAGTATCTTGAACAACACCAGGCGATGTGTAAAGGACTACACTATTTACACTCTGATACGCACTAAGAGGAAGGGTCTTTATAAAATTGCTAGTAAGCTTTTGACTTAACGCTCCTTTGCTAATGGTGGGTGCTTCGTAAGATTTTTTATACACATACTCTATCCTTAGTTTCTTAGGGGCTATAGAAATATCTATTGGGGATTTTGAGGATACTATCTTCACAGTAGGTTTATAACCCTTTTTTACGGCTTTTAGAGCAAAAATCTTGAGATCTGTATTTATATGAAAACTACCGTTTTTATCAGACTTTGTCTTATAAAGGACTTCACCGTTGCTATTTAAAAGCTCCAAAACAACGCCTTCTACAGGTTTTCCAAGAGTATCCTTTACTATCCCTTGATAATCAAAAGCATAAGCTTGAGCTATCAAACATCCTAACGCAAAAATAACTTTTCTCATAAAATACCTCCTTTTAAAAAGTTTAGGGTTTAAAAGTTTGTTAAAAGCCAAATACCCTAAACCAAAGGAGGTGAGCGAGAGCGAGGTTTTACAGATATTACAAAAGTTTTGAAAAAGGGTTTTATATAAATAGGTTTTGGTAGCTCGGCTTTTGGAATGCTTGGAAGAGGTTTACCTGAACTCTCAATATTGTTAGATATTTTAAATATACATATAGGACAATCGTCGTGAATTTTATCATCTTTATGCTCATGGACTATAGCTACATTTGAGGCAAACAAAAAAGAAAATGCACATACCAAGGCAACGATGAATTTTTTCTTTCTTATATAATCAGCCACCTCGGAAAGCAAAATCATCTCAAAGAAATATTATAACATGGATTTTAATTTTTCGTTAAAATCATGAAACATTTTAAAGCGAGAAAAAGCATAAGTCTTTTTGGTCAAATGAGTTATATTATTTTTATGGAGAAAAAAACATAAGCACAAGCATTCCAGTATCTTTATATGAAAAGCTAGCAGAAAGATTTGGAAAAGAGTTGGCTACAAAAGAAGATATACTCTTGGTAAGACAAGAGATAGAGACGGTAAGACAGGAGTTAAAAGGGGAGATAAACGCCTTTAGAGAAGAAGTAAGAGGCGAGATAAAAATTATGAAGATGTGGATAATCTTTTTGGGAATACTGATAGTGCTTTTAAATCAAAGCTCTTTGGCTCTTATAGGAAAGATAATTGTATCTATTTTTAAGTAATACTGATACAAATCATATCAAAATAGATATTTTCAGATTAAAAAGACTTGACAAAAAGACGATAATGTGATTAAATTATTTTTAAGAAACCTTTAAAAGGAGGACAAAGCTATGAAAAAGAAACTTTTGCTGGCAATGGCAGTCTTAGGAGCTGCTGCATGGCAAGGAGCCAATGCTATAGTTTTAAAGGCCAACGACAACGA
>PNJC01000065.1 GCA_002878215.1 Hydrogenobaculum sp.
ACAAGCAAAACTTAAAAGAGAAAGATTGCCCATCTCAAAACCATCGTAGAGAAGTGTTGGTCTTTGACAAGCGCCTATAAAGTAAAAAAGTGGGATAAAATGCTCTATAGTAGGATGAGCAACGGCGCCGTATCTATGATGTTTAAAGTTTTTTAGGCTTTTGATGTCATGATTTAAAACAGCATTCTTTATGAAATCAGCAAACTCGTAAGCCCATTCTTCTGTAGCATCTTTTATAAGCCTTAAGTTATGTATAGCACCACCACTAAACACAATACTGGCATCATCTTTAAAGTGTGATAATTTTTCACCGAAGTCTATGTAAAAATTAAAATCTTTACCAACGGGTATGCTAATTTGGACTATAGGTAAAGAGGCGTCACTAAGCATATGATAAAATAAAGCCCATGCCCCATGGTCTAAGCCTCTTTCTATTTTCGTTAATTGAAGCTTAGAAGATATGTTGTCTACAATGTTTTTATCAGTAAAAGCTTTATAGTCAATAGAATAAAGCTCTTTTGGAAAGCCGTAAAAATCGTATATAATAGGGTAAGGGTTTTCGCTTATCATTGGTTCTTCTGTGAGCCAGTGCGAAGAGATTACTATTATGTATTTTGAAGATTTTAACCTTCTTTCTTGATTTTTTAACATATTTGTAAAATCGTTGTTTTTCAACAAAAGCATGGGAGACCCATGCGATATAAAATATATCATCTTAAGCTTTATAAAGCTGGTGGTATCTTTATTGGGTTGTTCATCTTTTTTTCAAGCTCTGGGTCTGGAGCCATAGCGTAAACGCCGTAACAGTATTTACCGAGATCCACCATGCGACCTACTTTTATGCCAACATCTTCTAAAGCAAGTCCAAGTTCCCATTCGGAAGGTACTTCTTCTTTTGGTGGACCTTTGTCCCTATCCTCTTTTTTCCATTCTACAATACCTATTAAACCACTTGGTTTTAGGACTCTTAAAAGCTCGGATAAAAACTCACCAGGATTTGTAAGTTCATGAAAGACGAAAGCCATATAGGCAAAATCTATTGTCTTATCTGGAAGAGGTATTTTATTTTCTTCGGATTGAAGGACTACCACATTTTGAAGGCATAGCTTTTCTACCTTGTTTTTTGCATACTCCACCGCTGCCGGTTGAGAGTCTATGGCATATACTTTTCCTTCTGGGCCTACCATCTTGCTGAGGTAGGGAAGATAAAACCCAGCTCCGGTACCCACATCGAGCACTTTATAACCTGGTTTTAAACCAAACTGTTTTAGCGTTTTCTCTGGGTCGAAGAGTTCTAACCTCTCTTCGTTGTCAAGACGATGCAAATGTTCTGGATTAAACTTGTGCATGAGCCACTCCTTTCTTAAGAAATGAAATTTGTTCGTTTGCTTTTTTCATAGCATACCTTAGCGAATCGTTAAAAGAATTCCCTTCAACGTAGTTTCCAGCTATAAAAACACCTTTGTTCATGTTTTCTATATCCTTTACGGTGTTTATAAATCTTTCGTAACCTATGTTGTATTGAGGTATGGCTTTTTTCCATTTTTTGAAATAGTATTTTTCAAAATCTTCTATACCAAGGATTTGCTTTAACTCTTTTTTTACTTGTGAAATTATTCTTTCTTCTGGCCAATCTGCTACGTCTTTTCTTCTTTCACCGCCTACGTATATGGTTATCATGCTTTCACCTTCTTTGCATACATTAAACAAGTTGCTAGAAAACAAAGCTCCAAGCATTATGGTGTTTTCTTTTCTTGGTATTAAAAACCCAAAACCTTTAGGTAAAGTGTTTTTTACAATGGCGCTTATTACAATTACAGGCGCGTACTCTATTTCGTCTAATTCAGCGGACATACTCCAAGTAAGGTTTCTAAGAAGATAAGAGGCGCTGTAAGCAGGTGTAGCTATAAGGATAGATTTTGTTTGAATTTTACCGCTTTTAGTATCTATAGTATATATATCGTCTTTTTTAGTTATCTTCAAAGCCACATTTTCCAAAGATATATCAATACCAGAAGCCATCTTTTCTAAGAATGTCAATAGCCCGCCTTCAAAAGATGTTATCTCACCTTGAGGGCCTAAGGCTTTCTTCTTCATAGCTCCTTTTATAATAGAGCCGTACTCATCTTCCAAAGCTTTTACCCTTCTAACAGCGTATTTGGCAGATAGCTTATCTGGGTCTCCGGCGTATATACCGCATACAAAAGGCTCCACTATCTTATCTAAAAACTCCTTACCAAGGCGCCTCGTCACAAAATCGCTTATACTTTCTTTTGGATCATCTTTTGGTGGTATAAAAGGCTCTCTTAGAAGCCTGATTTTACCGAATATGGAGAAAAAATCACCGGTTAAAAACTCTAAAGGTGTGGCTGGCATCCTTTTTAGTTTTCCGTTTAGATAGACATATCTTATATTTGCATGTTCTTTTGGTGGATTAAGAGGTTTTAACTTCAATTCCTTGGTAAAAGCCATAAACTCTTCTTGTCCAAGTACAGATTGCACACCAAGTTCTACGATGCGACCATCTTCTCTTAAAGTGTGAGTAGAACCACCTATGTGTGGCTCTTTTTCTATGACAAGAGGATCAAAACCAGCTTTTTTAAGTGTATAAGCTGCTACTATACCACTAACGCCAGCACCTATTACAACAGCATCTTTCATTTAAACGGTACTCCTGTTAGAGGAGATGATGGAACTGCGTATGTTCTTTTTGGCATTCTACCTGCTAAATAAGATAATCTACCAGCTATCCACGCATGTTTCATAGCTTTTGCCATAAGTATAGGATTTTGCGCTTCCGCTAAGGCGGTATTTGTTAATACTGCATCTGCTCCAAGCTCAAAAACAATAGGAATATCAGCGGCACTTCCTATGCCAGCATCTACGATAACGGGTACAGAGACAGCCTCTTTTATAAACATAATGTTGTACTTATTTTGAACACCAAGACCAGAGCCTATTGGACTGGCAAGTGGCATCACCGCTACACAACCTATGTCTTCAAGCTTTTTAGCTGATATAGGATCATCAAATATGTACGGCAACACTTTAAACCCTTCTTTCACAAGCACTTTGGCTGCCTCTAACGTTTGCTCCATATCTGGATATAGAGTTTTCTGGTCTCCTATTACCTCTAATTTTATCCAATCTATACCTGTCGCTTCCCTAGCTAGCATGGCTGTGTTGATAGCGTCTTTTGCCGTATAACAACCTGCAGTGTTTGGGAGTATAAGATATTTGTTAGGGTCTATGTAGTCTAAAAGGTTCTCTTTTGTCCTGTCTGTTATATTTACCCTTCTTACCGCCACCGTTATTACTTCGGCTCCTGAAGCTTCCAAAACTTCTTTGTTTTCTTGAAAGCTTTTAAACTTACCAGAACCTATGAATAGCCTAGACTTAAACTCTCTTCCAGCTATTACCAAAGGATCAAAAGACATGAGATCTTCCATTTAACCGCCTCCTACTAACTCTATAATCTCAACACAATCGCCATCTTTTACGAAGGTTTCCTGATATTTGGATTTTGGCACGATATCTTCGTTGATGGCAACAGCAAGACCCACTGGTCTTAGTTTGACTCCAAAAAACTCTATAAGCTCTAAAATGTTTATGGGCTTTTCAAAGTCAAAATATTCACCGTTTACCTTGATACGCACATTAAAAATTTAGTAAAAAAATCTATCTTATGTATGATGAAAACATTATTACATCGACAAACTCACCGGCGGGTATTTCATTGACGCCCTTTGGCACCAGTATATAACAATTGGCGCTTCTAAAAGTGGTTAGCATGTGAGAGTCTTGTTTTGGCAACGCTTCGCAAAGAAGCTCTTGCTCTAAGTTTAGAATACCTCTTAAAAACTCAAGTCTGTCCGCGGATTTTCTTTTTATTGGAGCTATAAGCTTTGCTTTTAAAAAGGGTTTTATGATATCTTTATAGCCCATCATTTTTTTGATAGCTGGTCTCACAAATATGTCGAAGTTTATAACACAAGATACTGGATTTCCTGGAAGTCCAAAAAATAGTTTATCACCTTTAGTAGCAAACATCATAGGTTTACCAGGTTTTATAGCCACTTTATGAAACTTTATATCAAATGAAGATTCTATTGCAGCTTCTTTTACAAAGTCTTTATCTCCAACGGAAGCCCCGCCAGTGGATATAAGGATGTCAAACTCGTCTATCCGTTTTAAAGTGTTTTTTATTGCTTCTTTATCATCTTTTATTATGCCTAAAAACGTTGGTTTTACACCCATGCTTTCCAATAAACCCATTATACTAACATGGTTTGAGCTCCTTATCTGAGCGTCGCTAGTTTTCTCTTGTCCTATATCTAAAACTTCATCGCCGGTCACAAAAATACCAACCCTTGGAACCCTAAACACATCTAATGTCGCTATGTTGTGAGAAGCTAAAATACCAAGTTCGTAGCCTCTTAGCACTTTGCCCGATTCTAACAATAAATCACCTTTTTTGATATCTTCGCCCGTTTTTCTTATGTTTGATCCTTTTTCTTTATAAGCCAAAAACTCTACTTCATCGCCGTTTACCTTTGTAAGTTCAATCTCTACAACAGTATCAGCGCCTTCTGGTATAGGAGCACCTGTATATATCTTTACCGCTTCTCCTTTCTTAATAGATATTGGTTTTTTACCGGTTGGGATTTCTCCAACTATCTTTAGCTTTACTGGTAAAGCGTTTTTAAGAGGTAACAAGTCTTCGTTTACCACTGCGAAACCGTCCATCGCTGCGTTGTCAAAGCTTGGTATGTTTTCTTTTGCGTAGATATCTTTGTAAAGCACTCTATTTAGTGCTTGATATAAAAAAATACGTTCGTTGTCCAACACCTTTGTGCTGTTCAAAATGATTCGTAAAGCCTCTTCAAAATCTATCATAATCTTATTTTAGCATTGTTTTGCCCTTTTCATGCAAATTTTATGGGCTTTTAGTATAATATACCAAATGAATTTTTTAAAAGAGATAAAAGAGTTAATAGTCATAGTAATAGTTGTGGTTTTTCTAAGAGCTTTCGTGGTAGAAGCTTTCAACATACCGTCTGGTTCCATGAAACCAACCCTTGATGTTGGGGATTTTGTGCTTGTAAATAGACTGGCTTATGAAATATCGCAGCCAAAAAGAGGAGATATAGTGGTATTTAAATGGCCAGTAAACCCTCAGATAGATTTTATCAAAAGGATAATAGGGGTTCCAGGAGACCATATAGTAGTTAAAGGTCAAACTCTTTACATAAACGGCAAAGAAGTAAAGTGGCAATTTGTTAAGCAAACCGATAGAAAACTCATATATTATGAGTATCTTCCCATAGGAGATGGAAAGTATAGAAAACACCTTATAGCCATTTACAAACATCCTTTTGTACCAAGAAGAGACGTAGATGTAGTGGTTCCACCCGGAGATTATTTTGTGATGGGAGACAATAGAGACAACTCAGAAGACAGCAGATATTGGGGTTTCGTACCAAGAAAAGACCTAATAGGCGATGCTTTTGTGATTTATTTTTCTGGTCATGTCCCTTCTCTTACCACCGCTGAAAACAACCCTCTAATCGGTATAAGACAGCTACTTCTAGCCCTTATAAGCCCAAGGATAGATAGAATAGGTATGCAGCTGATGAGAAGGTGATT
>PNJC01000068.1 GCA_002878215.1 Hydrogenobaculum sp.
ATTTAAATTGTGTATAATCTTATCTATGAATATAGAGGATATAGCTTTTAACGAACAAGGCCTTGTACCAGTAATAGCCCAAGATGCTTTTAGCGGCGAGATAAGAATGCTAGCTTACGCAAACAAAGAAGCTGTCAAAAAAACAATAGAGACAGGTTACGCACACTACTTTTCTCGCTCGAGGAATAGCATATGGAAAAAAGGTGAAACATCTGGAGAGCTACAAGAGGTGCTGGAAATAAGGATAGATTGCGATAACGATACACTCATATATATGATAAAACAACAAAAAGACATAGCCTGCCATACAGGCAATAGAAACTGCTTTTTTAGAGCTTTTAATAAAGAAAACGAAAAACCTTCTTTGATGCCTTTTGAAATATTACCATTTTTAGAAAGACTTATAATAGATAGAATATCAAATCCAGTAGAAAACTCGTACACTTCTAAGCTTATAAAAGAAGGACTTGATAGAATAGTGCAAAAAGTAGGCGAAGAAGCTATAGAAAGCGTTATAGCTTTTAAAAACCAAGATAAAAAAGAGATAGCTTATGAATTGGCAGACTTAATTTATCATATTTTGGTGGGTATAAAATATTCCGATATGTCCTTTGAGGATATAGAATTTGAGCTTATAAGAAGACATAAATCATAGCAACTAAGCTATTTTAACCTTAGATTAAGATTATCAATTTTAAGGAGGCTTTTATGGAAGCAACTACTTTAGTTTTTACAGTTTCAGAATTGGCTTCTCAGGAAATAGCTAAGATAGCAGCTGAGAACAACATTGAAAACCCTATGCTTAGAATTAGGGTTGTGCCAGGCGGATGTTCTGGTTTCCAATACGCTATGGGATTTGACGATAGCGTAGAAGAAACAGACATCGTATTGGAATCAAACGGCACAAAAATCATCATAGACCAATTTTCTGTACCTTATATAAACGGTGCAGAGCTTGATTACGTCCAAGATTTTATGGGCGGTGGATTTACCATTAAAAATCCAAACAATTTTGGTGGTGGTTGCGGCTGCGGTTCTGGTGGTTGCGGTTCACACTAAGCTTAAATACCAGCCCGCTATAAGCGGGTTTTTTTATTTTATTCATAAAAAGTTAGTTATTATATACTTCTTAGCAAATATCATCATATTTTCATTTTAGCTTCATTGCTTTTTCATACGCTTATATTATCATCTTCTAATGAAAAAGATAATCGTTGCTTTTGGGATATTGAATGGTTTGGCTTTTTCTAAAAACCTTAAAAACGAGGTTTATGTAAACCTATTTGCTGGAAGATTGCCAGGCATAAGAAGTGTCACGCTAAGACCAGAATTAAACGTAGGTTACGATTTTCATTTGGGGATAAAAAGATTTGATGCAGATTTTAAAGCAGACGGATATTACGGCTCTGCCGATACAGGAAATGGCACAGAAAGGAACAAGCTTCTACAGTTAAACTTAAAAGCTATTGGCCTTTACAACTTCTACGAAGATAAACATTCAAAAATTGGTATTGGGCTTACAACTACAACTTTGGCTCAAGGCTAAGAGCAAAATATTGCTATAAGAAGATAGTGTCTTCGGTTTTTACCGATGTATACTTTTATGGCAACAGAGTAGCACCAAACTTAGTACCCTATGCTCCGTTGCTTAGCATAGGCACAAAAGATAAACTGTTTCTAATAGGAGATGTAAACAACCCAAAACTAGCTTTAAACCTCGACATGAGATTTTATTTTGAAAGAAAATACGGCAACAAAATATTTACATCCCACGACGGGCTCGCTGGGACAAAGAGGGAATTTGATTTGACAGTGGGTTTTATGTATTATCTTACAAAGAATCTTGATTTTCACGTAGAAACATACGGATTTAACAATCTCAACAGAGGAAATTCCTCCACGCTACCAAGCGGATTTAAAGACGGTGTTTATGCTGGTTTTGGCTATAGATTTTAGGGCTTTTCTTGTAAAAGCACATAGAAACTCTCTCCCATGCTAAGGATAAGATTTTTAAGCCTTGAGCACCTTTCGATGGAGTATGCATCCTCCTCCTGGCATACTTCCTCCAGGGTCTTCACAAAATAAGGGATTTCTATAAGGAAGTCCCTTTGCTTTTTTAAAAATACATTTTTAAAACCAAAATGCTCCCCTATTCTTTGAAGCATAGAAAAATCCACCATGTACGTAATATCAAATATCTCATCGGTGTATATATTTTGGACAATTTTTGAGTTTTTATAACCTCTTATAGTGTTTTTGCGAGGGGATGTTTTGTAGCCATAATCTATGGTAAGCATGTATCCTTTTCTTAAAATCCTTGATATTTTTTCGTATATGTAAAAGCTGTCTATGGGTAATTCATAATAAGCGTCGTCTATCTGTAGAATATCAATAATTTTTTTTGTATCTTCGTGAGGCTCCTGCCATAACTCCTTTGAAGATTCTATGTAAAGCTCCATCTTATCTTTGACAGGAGCTATACCCAAAGCATCAAAAAATTCGTTTGACAGCACTACGCCCTCAAAAGCGTCAACGAGCTCCAAAGAGCTTATCCATACTACGTTTTTATCTTTTAATAAACTACGTTGGACATCTGTAAGATATGGGCTTGTCTCATATATTATATAAGGAATGTCCAAAACTTCTAGTATATCCTTAGCCATAATGCCATTTCCAGCACCAAGTTCCAATATCTTAGGATTATCAAAGGTATCTAAGTAGTCTTTCAAAAAATAAGCTATACTTTTTCCAAAAGCCTCATCAAGTTCTGGTGATGTAAAAAAATCCCCTCTTCCTATTTTAGGATTTGTAGAATAATAGTCTTGGGCTTTTTGTATAAAAAAATCATAAAAACGTTTCATGCTAAAATTATACATCATGATAATAGTGGAGATGACAAAAGAGCATATAGACGAAGTTATAGAGATAAACAATCTATCTTTTACTACAGATGCTTGGAACGAGCAAGGATTTTACAGAGAGTTTAGTTTGGAGTACTCAAAAAAATGGGTAGGTTTAGAAGATGGAAAGGTTGTAGCATATGCTATATTTTGGTGTCATGATAAAGAAGCTTTTATGATGACATTTGCAGTTCATCCAGAGTATAGATCGAAAGGGATAGCCTTTAATTTCTTAACAGAGGTTTTCGAGCTTTTAAAAAAAGAAAATATAAATTATATAGAACTTGACGTCAGGAAATCTAACCTGCCAGCTATAAAATTGTATAAAAAGCTTGGGTTTTCTATCGAAAGGGAGCGCCCTGGCTTTTACTCAGACGGGGAAAACGCTTTTGTAATGTCAAAAGAGCTGTAATCTCTTTTAAAAGAGATAGTTTTTAAACTTATTAAAATTTGCTATAGCCTGGGCTAACCCAAGCCTCTTTTCGCTAGCTATCTCTATTATGTAGTTTAAAATTCTTAAAGATTCCTCTATATCTTCTTTTCTCTCCTTAGAGACATCTAAGTTATTCAGTTCTTCCAAACAAGCCTTAGCTTTATCGTACTCATCGGTTTGAACGTACAGCTCACACTGAAGGAGCAGCTTTTTCAGTGGCGACTGATTTTGATCCATATTCTCTCCTTTCTAGTTCTTCCCAAGCTTGCTTAACACCAGATAGCATCATAATCATATTTTGAAGAAGCTCTTTATCGTTTTTCTGATTTGCTATCAAAAGTCCTTCTAAAATTACTCTGTAAAAGTTTGATAAATCTTTAGCCACTTGCCCACCTTTTTCAAAGTTCAGCGAGTCGTGAAGTATAGCTACAGCCTCAGTAGCTTTGGTAATATATTCACATTTTTTTATTAGGTTGTCTATGTTATCAAGGCCTGCATCTATAGCTTCTATAGCAAGTTCCATAAACTCTATAGCTTTATCATAAGCTATAATAATAAGTTGCAAAGGATTTGCACTAAAAAGCATATTTTCTACATAGCTGTCCTTCAAATTTTGATACATAATTTACCTCCTTTATCCTAAAAGTGTTTGAAGTTTTGTTATCTCAGCGCTAGAACTTGCCATTACAGCTTCCACCTGTGAAAACTGAAGTTGAAGCTGTTGTTGTTGCAACAGTAAAGATTGTTGCATTTGATATATCTGGTTCTCTGTGTATGCATAATTTGAAGATATGTTGTTCTCTTCTGTCATCAAAGCCCCATTTGGAGAAATAATATTCATTATAGCCTGACTCAAGCTGCTTACAAAAGCAGTTACAGAGTTAAGCACTGTCTGAGAGCTGGTGCTTAGCAAATTTTGAAAGCTATTAGAATCAAACTGCAATTGACCTGTTTGATAGTTGTAGTTTACGACTCCTAGATTTTCTAATGGCTGGACTACGCTAAGGAGTTGGGTTTTTAAGTTTGTCAACATAAAATTGCCCATAAAATCGCCTGGAACTATAAAAGGATTTGCAGAGGTCAAGGAATTTTGAGATGGATAAGTACCGGGTTTTTCCGTTAAAACGTTTATAGGAGTAAGTATGTTGTTTATTTCATTTATAAGGTTTGATACGTTGTTTGCCACTTGTGATGTATCTTGAGATATACTGAGAATTACTGACCCAGTACCAGAAAGGTTTAAAGTGACTCCGCTTATTACGTTTTGAATCTGATTCACATTTGATGTAACGCTAGCCCCTCCAAAATTTATAACAGCATTTTGAGCATTTTGTATATAGTTTTGAGTAAATATACCTGAACTATCTTCTGCCACTATCACATGCTGAGTAGTAGAGGGAGATGTAGTGAAAGTAGAAGCCCCTTGTTTTTCCGCAAGCATAAGACTATATGTATTGCCATTGTAAAATATTGAAGCTGTTACATCAGACCCAGCGGTATTATTTATTTCGTTTACTATGTCTTGTAACGTATTTGTACCGTTGTATGTAATATTAAATTCTTGAACACCAGGGGTAGTGGCGCTTAAATTGTTGTCAGTGATACCCGAAGAAGATGTATCTGATCTAAAAAATAAACTTATAGTACCGCTTTGACCAAGTTGTGTATTTGCCGATGAAAAGCTTCCTAGCAACGATATTTCTGGTTGTGCCAGTTGCTGAACAGTAATGTTATATGTGCCAGGAGCAGTGTTGGGCGTAGCTATTGCGTTTAAAACATACGAGTTTGAACTTATAGCTGTCATAGAACCCGTGACAGGATTTAGCACAAAGCCCATCATAGTAGAAAACACAGACATTGATTGATTGTATATGTAGTTTATCTCTTGCATTTGATTTTGCATGTAAGCCGCTTGTTGACTAAGCGATAAAAGCGGTAAACTACTAGATGACATAACAGCGGCCAGAATACTACCACTGTTAAATAGATTTGAAAATCCAGACAAAGCTATTCCAGCCATATTTTCATACCTTCTTATTTACAATGATACCCACTAAATTGTTAATAGCCTCTGCTATTCTTAACATATATTCCGGCGGAATTTCTTTTATTACTTGGTTAGTCTTGTTGTCTATTATTTTTATAACTAAACTATCTGCTTTTTTATCCAACGTAATGTTAAGATGTGTGTTTAAATAAGATAAACTCTGGGTGAGTTGCTCTATTGCTTTTTGAATTTGCTTTTCTAAATTATCCTTATTTGTATTGATATAATCTGTACTTTTTTCATTCTGTAGATTTTGTGTATCAGGGGTATTTTGATTACCTTGAGGCTGAGTGGCTGGGCTAGGTTGACTCATTTGAGTATTTTGCATATTTTGATTATTTAACTGACTTGCCAACACACTATCCAAACCTCCAAATTCAAGCGGCGTCATAATAAAAACCTCCAGACTTTTCTCACAAATAACATATCACTATTTCACCATTTTTCAATGATATTGTTATCGGCGATTCTTATAAAATTTTTAGCTTCTTCTATCTTAGTTGTTTGTTCTTTGTAAGGCTTTATTTTAATAAAAATCCCCTGCAAGCCCTTCTCAACATGTTTTATAGTATTTATCTCATATATTAGGTTGTCATTCTTTATAACGTCGTTTTTTTCCAACACATCCCAAAGAGTTTTCAACATGTTGTCTATATCCCTTCTTCTTTTGTCTGGTAAAAATATAACAGCTTCAACGGACACCTTACAAGAAAACGGTTCTTTAAAGCTTAGTTTTTTTAGCTGTAAGCTTATCTCCCAAGAAGCCTTTGTTTCCCAAGATGAAATCTTCCAAGGTTTAAATACGGTTCCACCCTTTTGCCTTATATATCTGTTTGCTTTTCCTTTAGGGGGTTCTGAAATAAATAGATACAGCGTATTATCTTCCATGATAAAATAATATACTATGTTTGCACCTTTATCAATACTAAACGAATATGTAGAAATAGAAGACCCTCAACATGTGGCTGACAAGCTTTCTATATCTGGCACCGAAACTACGTTGAAGAGATTTGGTACCGATATAAAAAATGTAAAGGTTGGTGAAATTTTATCCATACAAAAGCTTGAAAACTTAAATCTATGTAAAGTATTTTTAGGAGATACTACCGTCAATATAATAACAAGCGCTTCCAACGTTTATGTAGGAGCAAAAGTACCGGTAGCTGCAAAAGGAGCTACTATAGGTAGTAAAACTATAGATATAAAAACCTTTAAAGGCTTTGAATCTCAAGGGATGCTTTTGTCAGCCTCAGAACTTGGCTTAGATGACATAGAAGAGGGAATTCTAATATTCGATAATAGCGTTGAAGTAGGCGAGGATGTAGCATCTTTGCTAGATTTTGGGGAATATTTGTTGGAATGTGAAATTACACCAAATAGAGGAGATCTACTTTCTATAGTTGGCATAGCAAGAGAGATAAGCGCCATCACAAACAAACCGTTTAATTTCAGCATAGAACAGGATTTACCAGAAAAAGTAGATATAGATATATCAATTGATACTCAAGGATGTTATAGGTATGTAGGCAGTATTGTAGAAGATGTATTTGTTAAAAGCTCAACACTTTGGCTTAAAAAATCTCTCTGGAAAATGGGTCTTAAAACTATTTCCAACGTTGTTGATATAACAAATTACGTTATGATGGTTTTAGGACAACCTCTTCATGCTTTTGATAAAGACAAAATTGGTAATAAAGTTGTTGTAAGGCAAGCAAAACAAAAGGAAAAGCTCGTAGCTCTAGACAAAAAAGAATACGAACTTGATGAGTCCATTATGGTTATAGCCAACGACAAAGAGCCGATAGCTTTGGCTGGTGTTATTGGAGGGTTAGATAGTTCCATATCTCATTACACAAAAAACATACTTTTAGAATCTGCTCTTTTTGATCCAATTTTTGTAAGAAAAGCCTCAAAGACTCTAAAATTATCAACAGATGCCTCCTATAGGTTTGAAAGAGGCATAGACATAGATATGGCTTTAAAAGCCTCTATTTTCGCTTTAAAACTCATAGAAAAAGAAGCTGGCGGTAAAGTCGTGGGTTATAATGAAGTTGTAAGGGAAAAATTGCCTGTTAAAAAGTTTTTCTTACCCATGAACGACTATGTAAGATACACCGCCCTTAATTTTGAAAAAGAAAAAATATCAGAGATAGCCAACAAATTGGGTATTCCCCACAAGCCTATGAGATGCGGCATAGAGTTTGAAGCTCCGTCTCATAGATACTACGATATAGACTCTTCCGTAGACCTTATAGAAGAAATCGTAAGAATAACAGATTTTAACACCTTTGAAACAGAACCGTTAACACTGTTACCAAAGCCTAACGACAAGAGAGATTATATTTATGAAATAAAGAATAAGTTGGTGGCCAACGGATTAAAAGAAGTAATAAATTTAAGCTTTGACAAAATAGAAGACTACGAAGCCCTTGGCTTGGAAAAACCCACCATAGAAATCAAAAATCCCATACTACCTTCATTTAGGTTTTTAAGAAGATATTTAACACCATCTATGATAAGGTTGGCAGACCAAAATGTTAAAAAGCACATATATGACTTTGCTGTATTTGAGATATCTGATATCTTTAAAGAAGATTCCCAATCCACCCATATATGTATATTGTTAAGAGGCCACAAGAGAGTATATCCTAAAACAAAATGGAATATAAACCATATAAAGGAGATAGTAAAAGCTATAAACAAAGATATCATGTTTGGTTTTTCTAGTTTCTCCTTCCTTCATCCTTATCAACAAGGAAGCCTAAAGTTTGAGGATAAAGATATAGGATTTTTCGGCGTTTTGAAAAGCGAGATACTCCAAGATGCAATCGTCTGTGAGTTTGAAATTCCTAATAGAGCAAAATACCGTGAAATAAAAGAAATATCAAAATATCCACCGATAGTTAGAGACATCTCACTGATAATGAGCATTGATTTTGACGTTCAAAAGCTTATTATTCTCATAAGAGAGTTTTTTGGAGCTATGCTAGAAAATATTTTAGTATTTGATTTTTATAAAGGAGAGCAAATAGAAGAAGATAAGAAGAGCGTAGGTTTAAGACTTAGCTTAAGAGCCCTTGATAGAAGCTTAGAAGATGAAGAAGTAAACGTTCTAATAGAGAAACTGTTAGAACGCCTTAAAGAAGAGGGTGTAGAGCTTAGATTTGCTTAGTTTAAATAAAGGCCTGCCCTACTCGTTAGTGTGAAGATATTTTTGGGGCCTACATGTGAGCTATTAGGGAGCTCGGAAGTTCAGAGGCGTCTCGCTGTAGACCCTTTGACAGGGCACCCACCTAAAAATAGGAGGCCCGCATGTATGTTTGCACGACGGTAGGGTGGGTATAAATCCTTCTTGTCTTTCTTCTTTTGCCTCCTGATTATGGAGGTATATGTCAAAAAAAGAATTGCGAAGTATTTTTTTAAAAAGGCGCGATATGCTCTCTGAGGAAGAAGTATACAACGCTTCCTTAGAGATAGCAAAGAACCTTTCACAAGATAAAGATTTTAAAAGGGCTAAGTCTGTGATGGCTTATATTCCCATAAGGAAAGAAGTAAATCCGCTTGTTGATATGAGCATATATGAAGGGAAAGTTGTTTCTGTACCAAAAATTGTTGATAATACGCTTGTGCCATGTCTTTACAAAGGCCCTTTCGTAAAATCTGTTTACAACACTTTAGAGCCAGCGGAATGCCAGAAAACGAATATAGATCTTTGTTTGGTACCCGGTGTTTGCTTTGATAAACATCTTTACCGCATAGGTTTTGGTAAGGGTTTCTACGATAGATTTTTATCAGCGAACAAAAACATTTTTTCTATAGGTGTATGCTACGATTTTCAAATTGTCGATTCTATAGAAAAAGACCCTTTTGATGTAAAGCTTAACAAAATCATTTCTGAGAATTATGTAATAGAAGGAGGTAATTACCAATGGAAACTGTCGTTATAGGTATCCTATCAATTTTAGTGTTAGCGTTAGCTGGTTTTGGGTTTTTAGCTTTTAAAAAGCTAAGCGAAAAGCAAGTGGTGAATGTGCCAAGCACATCCGAAGAGTCAAAGATACTCTTAGAAGAGGCTAAAAGACAAGCAGATGCCATATTAGAAGAGGCTAAAAGACAGCTAGAGTATTCAAAAGAACTAGCCGAAAGAGAAGCATCCAAGTACATGGAGTTTATCAAAAAAGAGAACGAAAAACTTGAGAAAGAAAAAGAAGCCATCAAGAAAGAGCTAGAACAAAGAAAAGAAGAGCTAGAGAAAGACTACGCTAGAAAACAAGAAGAGCTTTCCTCAAAAGAACAATCTCTTTTACAAAGGGAGAAAAGTTTAGAATCAAAAGAAACAAACCTAGAAAGAAAGCTACAAAGCCTTGAGAAAAAAGAAGAGGAGCTTTACACAAAAGAAAGGGAGCTAAGAGAACTAGAAAAAGCTCTTCAAAAGAAAGAAAAAGAGATAGAACAGCAGTATAAAAGTGTAGAAACCATTAAAAGCGAAATAGAAGAACTTAAAAACAAGGAACTTCTAGAGCTCCAAAGAATAGCGTCCTTAACTAAGGAAGAAGCTTATCAAGAGATATTGAGAAAAGCCGAAGAAGAGGCTAAGATAGAAAGCATAAGGATAGCAAAAGCCATAGAGGAAAAGGCAAAAGAAGAAGCTGAAAGAGAAGCAAAGAGAATTATCACCACATCTATTCAAAGACTATCCCCAGAGATAGCAATAAATTACAGCACATCCACAATAGAGCTTCCAAGCAATGAATTCAAAGGGCGTATTATAGGAAGAGAAGGAAGAAATATAAGGGCTTTTGAAATATTAACAGGCGTTGATATTATAATAGACGACACCCCAGATACCGTTACACTTTCATCTTTTGACCCTATGAGAAGAGAGATAGCCAAGCAAGCTCTTGAAAAACTGATAATTGACGGTAGGATACATCCAGCTCGCATAGAAGAGGTTGTTGAAGAAGTTAAAAAAGAAATGGATAACAACATAAGAAAACTAGGTGAAGAAACCGTTATGGAGTTAGGCATCCACGATATGAACCCAGGGCTTTATTATTACATAGGGAAGCTTTACTATAGGACATCTTATTCACAAAACGTATTACTCCATTCAAAAGAGGTAGCAACGATAGCCGGGCTCATGGCCGCTGAACTTGGCTTAAACGAAAAAGCTGCTAAAAGAGCCGGGCTTTTGCACGATATAGGAAAAGCCATATCAAATGAAATGGGTGGTTCACACACAGACATAGGCATAGAATTGTGCAAAAAGTATAAAGAGCCTGATTATGTTTTAAACGCCATAAAAGCACACCACGAAGAAGAACCCGTTAAATATCCAGAGGTAGCTTTAATATGCGCAGCAGATGCTCTTTCAGCAGCGAGGCCAGGAGCGAGAAGAGAATCCTTAGAAGCTTATATTAAAAGGTTAGAAAAACTTGAAGAGATTGTAAAAAGTTTTCCAGGTGTATCAAACGTATACGCTATGCAAGCCGGTAGAGAAGTAAGGGTTATCGTATCACCTTCCGAACTTACAGATGAGCAAGCTTACGATATGTCTAAGAAAATCGCTAAGAAGATAGAAGAAGAAATGGATTATCCTGGCAACATAAAGGTCGTAGTTATAAGAGAAAATAGGTTTGTAGAGTATGCAAGATGATTTTTGTTGTATGGCTTTTAGAAAAAATAATTTTATATTTAACTGTAGGAGCGCGTTATGTACAAAAATACTAAGATAGATTTCAATCTTATAAAAAAGTACGATAAGCCAGGCCCAAGATATACTAGCTATCCTACAGCGGTGGAGTTTAAGCCTTTATCCTCTGATATTTATAAAAAAGAGCTAGAAGATATATTGCACGATGAAAGGCCTCTATCTTTATATATTCATATACCTTTCTGCGAAAATGCGTGTTGGTTTTGTGGGTGCAACGTAATAATTTCTCACAGGACAGATGTGGCAAAACCATATCTTAACTATCTCTTTAAAGAAATCAATATGCTAAAAGATGTTTTGAAAGATTACAAGAAAATTGACCAGTTTCACATAGGTGGGGGGACACCAAATTTTCTAGATAACGAAGATTTCTACAATATGATGTCATTTATCAAAGATAGATTTGATTTTACAGAAGAGCCCGAGGTATCAATAGAAATAGACCCGCGCCATATAGATTACAAAAAATTAAAACTCTATAAAGAACTTGGATTCAACAGAATTAGCATGGGGATACAAGACTTTGATAGAAATGTTCAAGAACGTATAAACAGAGTACAAGATGAAGAGCTTTTAAAAAGTGTAATTTACGATATAAGGAGTTTAGGTTATAAAAGCTTAAACATAGACCTTATGTATGGATTGCCAGGCCAAACGGTTGATACCTTCAAAAGCACCATAGAAAAAACTATAGAATTTTCTCCAGATAGGGTGGCGGTTTTTAATTTTGCTTACGTACCTTGGCTAAAACCGCTTCAACGTAAAATTGATGCTGCAACTCTGCCAGAAGCGCCTGTGAAACTTGACATGTTAAAGCTGGCCATAGAGTTGTTTGAAGCCAACGACTACGCTTTTATAGGTATGGATCACTTTGCAAAAAAAACAGATGATCTTTATTTAGCCCAAAAGCATAGAAAACTTTGGAGAAACTTTCAAGGTTATACCACTAGAAAAGGTGTTCATCTAATAGGAATAGGTGCTACATCTATAGGCATGTTAGACAAAGCTTATTTCCAAAATCATAAAACCTTAAGAGATTACTATAGCGCTTTAGATAAAGACGTTTTTCCTGTTATGAGAGGGTATATCTTAAACCAAGACGATATGATAAGAAGAGAAGTGATAATGGATATTATGTGTAATCTTTACGTAGATAAAATGAGCATATCTTCTAAGTTTGGTATAGACTTTGACGAATATTTTGAAAAAGAGCTTTTAGAGTTAGAAGAGTTAGAACGTGACGGTCTTGTTAGTATAAATGAAGATAAAATAGAGGTAAACCCAGAAGGTAGGCTTCTTATAAGAAATATAGCCATAGTTTTTGATGTATATTCAAAAACTAAAGAAAAACCAACATTTTCTAGGACTATATAAAAAAGTCAAAAAAAATTTGGAGAAATTTTTATATTCTTATGCTATAATATTTGCATGGAACATTATGAGCTTGTAATAACTAGCATAGTAGCTATGGTAGTAGCCTTAGGCTTGGTGTTAGCTGCTGGCAAACCCAAAATTATACCATCGAAGTTGCAGTTTGCAATAGAAAGTTATGTGAATTTTTGCAAGTCGATGGTAACCGAAAACATGGGAGAGCAAGGCTTACGCTATTTACCTCTTATAGCCTCTATAGGGCTTTTTGTATTCTTTGGAAACGTTATGGAGCTTTTACCATTTGTAGACGCTCCTACTGGCAACATAAATACCACTTTAGCACTTACCCTTATAGTATTCTTTCTATATCATTTTGAAGGTTTCAGAGTCAACGGTCTTGGCTATATAAAGCACTTTATGGGTCCAATAAAAGCGTTAGCACCTTTCTTCTTTATAATAGAAATCATGTCTCACTTAGGAAGGGTTGTGTCGCTATCATTACGTCTTTTTGCCAATATGAAAGGGGGAGCTATACTTCTTATCTCGATAATAGGTGTTTTGATAGGAAACCCATTTACGTTGGCAGTATCTCCAATAGTGCTTGTGTTCTTAATAACAATAAAGGTTATAGCAATTGTTTTGCAGACTTTTATCTTTATGATATTAAGCGCTATATATATAGCTGGTGCTGTGGCGCACGAGGAACTTTGATATGAATATAAATAAAATTCTTCTCATAATGGATATGGAGAATGGCGATTGCACCAAGCTTATAGATAAAATATTGGATGTTGTGAACAATTTTAAAGCAAACTTAGATGTTCTTGTGGTGTTGGAGTCTGTAAAAAAGGCAGAGGATATAGCAATCTCTTTTGGCATGCCCTTTGACCCATACATGAAGGAAAATAGTATAAAACAAGTCACAGAAAGGCTAAAACATCTATTCCCTAAAGATATGAATGCAAATTTCCATGTAAAAGTAGGCGATTTTGACGAAGAAGCAGAAGCAGTCTACAAAGAAGTAAATCCAGATATGATTTTATTAGCTTGTAACAATTTTAATAAAGATATATCTAAATTTTCTAAATCCACAGGTAAACCCATTTTATTAATAAATTAGGAGGATATTTATGAAGCTTAAAACCCTCATGCTTTTAACTCTTGCTAGTAGCATAGCGATGGCTGACACTGCTGGTTCAAGCGGCTCAGATGCACACGCAAGAGCACTGTTTTATGGTTTGATGGCAGTAGCCGCAGGTGTTTCCATAGGTCTTGGTGCTTTGGGTGCCGGCGTAGGTGCTGGTTCTGCTATAAGAGGTGCGGAAGAAGGTATGGCTAGAAACCCAAACATGGCAGGTAAGTTGCAAACCATAATGTTCATAGGCTTGGCATTCATTGAAACGTTTGCACTTTACGCTATGTTGTTCTCTATAATATTCGTATTTACCGGTATATTCTCAGGAAAAGCAGGATTCTAAACTTTAAAGCGTCGCCTTGGGTAGAGGCGATTATAAATATCTACCCATTTTAAAAAGAGGTAGCTATGACAAACGCATTAAAGCCTCATATATCAAATAGAAAAAGAAAACGTGTTAGTGGGTTTTTGGCTCGTATGTCTTCAAGGTCTGGTAGAAATGTTATAAAAAGAAGAAGACAAAAGGGAAGAAAGAGACTGGCCCCTTGAAATATTTGCTTATAAAATTAGTTAGGTTTTGGCAGATTTTCATATCACCCTTATACCCCAGTTCATGTAGGTTTTATCCTACGTGTTCTAATTATGCTATTTTATCCATTGAAAAGTATGGAGCTTTTAAAGGTAGTATGAAAGCTTTTTGGCGCATATTAAGATGTAACCCTTGGAATAAGGGCGGCGTAGATTATCCGTAATGGAACAGATAGATTTAAAAAGGTTAATTGCAATATTTTTTGCAGTATCTATTACCATACTTGCTTATCAATATATAACCGAATATTTCTTTAAAAGCCCACCACCAAGCTCTCAACAAAAAACGGTAAAAACAAATACCAACCAAGCAATTTTGCCATATCAATATCAAGGTGGCATAAACTTACTTCTTGATTCCCAAAGGCAAAGTGCAAATATAGAAAACGGTGTTTTAATACATCTTAAAGATGCAGATATAAAATTTGCTTACAACGGTGGGAGGATAGTATATTATTACATTAAAAACTTCAAACAAAACCTCATAACACCTCAAGAATACACCCTAAAGATTTTTCCTTTAGAAGTTTATACTGGTAACCCTTCCATAGATGAAGCGATAAACTTTAGCAACTACAACATATCTGCAACAAACAACAACGTTGTTATGACACTAAAGTTACCAAATATAGAAGTTGTTAAAGATGTACACTTTGATAAAGAGGGTTTTATATCAAAAGTAAGCGTATCCTTGATAGGTTATAACAAACCGTACTTCGTAATGATCGGCAACAACCTAAATGAAGAGGATTTGCATACTCATCAAGGACCAGTTTTTAAGCTAAACGGAAACGTTAAGAGGCTTGATAACGACGATATAAAAACTTATAAAGCAATAACTGGTAACATATCTTTTGCCGGCGAAGAAAGTAGATTTTTCTTTCAGGGTTTAAAGGGTCATATAAATTCTATACAAATATACAAAGAAAAGCTAGGCAAAGATGAGTTTACACTTATGCTTGCTTCGTTTGATGGCAAAGCTCTTATGTTTTTTGGACCAAAAGAATACGATTGGCTTAAGAAGGCTGGTCTTACTGACGTACTTGACTTTGGAGACTTTAGAATAGTAGTAGAGCCTTTGTTTAAATTTTTATATTTTATATATATAAAAACAGGAAACTGGATAATATCTATTTTTGTTTTGACGCTTTTAATAAGAATATTGTTCTTCCCGCTAAACTATAAATCCACACTGTCAATGTCAAAACTTTCAGAAGTAGCTCCAAAAATGGAAAAAATCAAAGAAAAATATAAAGATGATCCAGTTAAAATGCAAGAAGAAATTATGAAATTATATAAAGAAGTGGGCTTTAACCCAGCCTCAGGATGCTTACCCATCCTTGTGCAAATACCAATATTTTTCTCCCTTTACAAGGTTATTGTGATAACAGCGGATTTAAAACTAGCTCATTTTTTATGGATACACGATTTAACCCAAAAAGACCCATATTATATTTTGCCCATTTTAATGGGTATAACCATGATTATGTCCTTGAGGTTAACTCCAAATCCAGACCCAAGGCAAAACTCCGTTATGTACATAAGTTCTTTGTTTTTTGTATTTTTATTCGCTTCGTTTCCAGCAGCTTTAGTAATTTATTGGACTATAAACAATATTTTAAGCTTTTTACAAACTTACCTTATTAGAAAGGTTTTACTAAAAGATAAATTAAGTCAACCACCAAAATCTCCAAAAACAAAATGAAAGTGTTATAATAGTGGTATGTTTGAGTTTATAAGAAAACACAAAGAAACGTTTGCCATATTGTCAGGTATAGTAACTGCAGCTTTTTTCCTATGGAACTTTGCAGCTGGTAACATCACGTCTTTGTTTCATTCATCAGAAAACTGCATAGCAAAAGTAAATGGTGACTGCGTAAGTATATCAGATTTTAGAAGAGTGGCCATGAGAACCAATCAACAAATGACACCCATGTTAAAGCAAGAAATTTTGAATTCTTTGATAGATGATGATCTTTTATACGAACAAGCCAAAAAAGAAGGCTTTTTAGTATCCGATAAAGAAGTGGCAGACATAATATCCAAAGACCCTTCTTTCCAAGTGGACGGGAAATTCAACTTCGAAAGATACAAAGCCGTGTTGGCAGAGGCTGGATATACACCAGAGACCTATGAATCCTATATAAAAAAGCAACTTACCATACAAAAATACACGTTGTTTATTACAAACGCATCCTATGTTAGCGATATAGAATTAAATGCCGCCAATATGATCAACAACACACTTTTATCTGGAAAAGCTTATATAATAGATCCAAATTCTGTAAACATAAACTATACGCCAACAGAACAGGAGATAGAGGACTATTACAACAAACATAAAGACGAATTTAGAGTAGTAAACCCATCGTCAATTATATATTGGGAAACTACGGATAAAAATAAGGCAAGAGAAATATACATGGCTCTTAAATCTGGTAAAATACCTCCCGGTTTCAAACCTTTTGATGAAAAAACAATGTCAAAAACTTTTGGTGCAGTAGTAAAAGCCCTAAACCCACAAAATCCTGTACTAGTAGGAAACGTTGGCAACAACATATACATCTTCACATATCAAAACACAAAAAACTCTACCATAATGCCACTTTCTCAAGCAAAAAACCTAGTCATACAAGATATAGTGATGGAAAAAAAGATAATGGCTTTAAAAAGTTTTGCTAAAAACATATACAACAGCTTAAAAGCTAAAAAACCTGTAAATATAAAACCGGTGGCATTCAACAACTTACCTTTATCTAGAATATCGACTATGGTTGATATAAAATCTTCCGATATAGTCCCGATGATTACAGAAAAAACACCTGCATTCTTCGGCCCTTACGTCTCTACCAGCGGTAGTGCTTATGTAATAATAGAAGTGGATTCAAGGAGCACCGAGAATCAGCAAAATCCGGAAAAGACGTTTGCTCAATTGATAAGCCTAAAAGCAAACGTTTTAATGAATTACCTTATAAAAGATTTAAGAGCTCATGCCAAGATAGATATAAACAAGAGCTTATACAACAACCTTTAATGTGCTAAAATAATCTTATGGAAGAGAAAGAATTTATACTATGGTCTAAGGAAAAAAACGCTATCACAACCGCTTTAGAGTCTGGTGTAAAAGCTATAATAGTAGGCTCAGAAGAAGAAGCAAAAAACGTAAGCAAACTAGGGAAAATAGAAACATGGATATTGGGAGAAGACATAGAGTATATCAAGATTTTAAACAAAGAAGATGAGTTAAGGGCTGCTAAATCTCCGAAAAAGGTGCTGGTAGAAACAACAGATTGGACTATAATTCCACTGGAAAACATTATAGCTCAAAAAGAAGATGTATATGTTATAGTAAAATCTGAAGAAGAAGCAAAAACTGCATTAAATATATTGGAAAAGGGCGTAAAGGGTGTTGTTTTAAAAGACCCCGATTTAAACCTTATAAAGAAAATATCAAACGTAGTGGAACCAAAAGAAAAGTTAAACCTTGTAGAGGCTGAAATTTTAAGAGTACTACCGGTAGGTATGGGAGATAGAGTGTGCGTAGATACAACCTCTATATTAAAAAAAGCAGAAGGTATGCTAGTAGGTAACTCTTCCGGCGGAATGCTTTTGGTGGCAGCGGAAACAGAAGAAAACCCTTACGTTGCCTCAAGACCCTTTAGGGTAAACGCTGGTGCTGTGCATATGTATACTAAGGTACCAAACAACAAAACTATATACTTGTGCGAAGCAGAAGCTGGAAAACCTGTTATGGTTTACGATAAAAACGGAAACGGAAGAACAGTTTACGTTGGAAGAGCGAAAATTGAAAGAAGGCCTATGCTTTTGATAGAAGCTATCTCAAACGGCAAAAAGTTATCTGCTGTGCTTCAAAACGCAGAAACTATAAGGCTCGTAAAACCTGACGGAGAGCTTATATCCGTAGTAGAGTTAAAAAAAGGTGATAAGGTTTTAGGATATATAGAACAAGAGGGAAGACATTTTGGCATGAAGGTAGAAGAAACTATCACAGAAAAATGAAATACCTTGCACCTTCTATTCTTTCAGCTGATTTTTGGAATTTGGGAAAAGACATAGAAGCTACGTTAAAAGGTGGAGCAGATATAATTCATTTTGATGTGATGGATGGCGCTTTTGTGCCAAATATCACGGTAGGACCTTATGTTTTAGAATGTTTAAAAGAAAAACTTCCAAATATTACTTTTGACGCTCATCTTATGATAAACAACCCAGATCTCTATATAAAGGATTTTGTGGAATCAGGTGCCTCTATGGTGTCCGTTCATATAGAGAATGTACCTCATATACATAGAACTATTGAGCTTATAAAACATTTAGGCGCCAAGGCTGGTGTTGCAATAAATCCTGGTACTTCTTTAGATGCTATCGATGAAATCCTTTACTATGTTGATTATATTCTTGTTATGTCTGTAAACCCAGGTTTTGGCGGGCAGAGTTTTATAGAGCGCTCAATTTATCGTGCTAAAAGCTTAAAACAAAAGATTTTAGAAAAGGGTTTAAACTGCCTTATAGAAATGGACGGTGGATTGAAATTTAACAATTTGCACCTCGTAAAAGAATATGTGGATATATTTGTAATAGGCTCTGGTATTTTTAAAGAAAAAGATATAGAATCCATCACCAGGAAAATAAAAGATTTTCTAAACAATGTTTAAACATATAAAACCTTTTATCGTAATGGATATTTTAAAAAAAGCATCAGCATTTGAAGATGCGATACACCTTGAAATTGGAGAACCAGATTTACCACCGTCTAGAAGCGTTTTAAACCATCTCCAAAAAGCCATAAGCGATGGATCTTTTGGGTATACCGAAGCAAAAGGCTTGAAAAGTTTAAGAGAGGCTATATCAACATACTATAAAAATTTCTACAACATAGAGATATCATCAGAAAGAATTATAATCACCACTGGTTCTTCAGCTGGTTTCTCTTTAGTATTTGGGCTTTTAGAAGGAAAAAACATTGCCTTGCAAGACCCAGGATATCCATGTTATGAAAACATAGCTTACGCTTTTGATAAAAATATAGTAAAAATACCAGTTTTTGAAGATACGGGCTTTCAGATCACAAAAGAGCACCTTAAAAACGTTGAATTTGACTTGCTTTTAATATCTTCAGTATCAAATCCCACTGGTGTTGTATACAGCGAAGAGAACCTAAAAGACATAATAGAATTCTGCGAAGCAAATAAAAAGGTTTTTGTATGCGATGAAATATATCACGGACTTGTTTATGATAAAAGCATAAAAACTGCTCTTTCTTTTAGTGATAATATTTTTGTAATAAATAGTTTTTCTAAGTTCTTTTGTATGCCAGGATTTAGAATAGGTTGGATTATAGTACCAGAACGATATATAGATGACGTGGAAAGACTATCTCAGAATATGTTTATAAGTGCTCCTACCTTATCCCAATACGCTGCTTTAGGAGCTTTTGACTATGAATATCTCAACTTCGTTAGGAATACTTTTAAAGAAAGAAGAGATTTCTTTTATAAAGAGTTAAAGAGCATATTTAACGTACCAGTAAAACCAGAAGGAGCTTTTTATGTATGGGCAGATATATCAAAATACAATATGAAATCTAAGGAATTTTGCGATTTATTGTTTGAAAAAACGAAGGTAGCAATCACACCAGGGATAGATTTTGGCACCAACCAAACGGATAAATTTGTAAGATTTTCTTTTGCAAAGGATATAGCATATTTAAAAGAAGCTATATCTCGCATAAAAAACGTGCTATAATTTGAATAAAACTTGTTTAGAGAGGAGAAGAAACTATGAAAGACGTATATTTTATGGAGAGAGACCCTTATGCACCCATAAGACATTGCTATGGCATAAGCAAAATCCTTTACGAAGGCAAGTCAAAATACCAAGAGATTCAGGTGGTAGAATCCCATTATTTTGGGAAAATGTTGATACTTGATGGTGTAGTACAATTTACAGAAAAAAATGAGTTTTTCTACCACGAAATGTTAACTCATCCCGTAATGTTCGCTCATAAAAATCCCCAAAATGTACTTATAATAGGCGGAGGAGACGGTGGTATTCTAAGAGAAGTACTAAAACACAAGACTGTGAAAAAAGCTGTATTAGTAGACATAGACAAAGACGTAGTGGAAGTATCCAAAAAGTTTTTCCCTACCGTGGCTTGTTCAATGGACGACCCTAGAGCTATTATATTAAATGAGGATGGCTTTAAATATATTCAAGATTACAAAAATGAGTTTGATGTAATCATAGTAGACTCTACAGATCCTGTCGGTTTTGCACACGTGCTTACCACAGAAGAGTTCTTTAAATACGTGTTTGAAGCTTTAAAAGAAGATGGTATATACGTTGGACAATCAGAATCTTTGCATTATCATCTTGACATAGTGGTTCGCTTTCAAAAAGCTTTGAAAAAAAACTTTCCCATAGTGGATCTTTACACTACCGTTATACCGGTTTACGCTGGTTATTGGTGGAGTTTTTCAGTGGGTTCTAAAGTTTACAATCCAAGAGAAATATCAAGAGATGTGGATGTAGAAACGAGGTTTTACTCGGATGAGATTCACAAAAACGCCTTCTTACCACCCAATTTTTATCAAAAGGTTTTAAACGGTACTTTTAAATACTAAACTATAAGGAGAGTCTATGAGAGTTTTATTGGTAGGCTGGGCACCACCTTCAGAACCACAAAGCGGTGAAGATAAGCACATTTATATTCTTGCTAAAAACCTAAAAAACTTAGGTCATCATGTAGAGGTGTTTACGATATTACCACCTTTTATGATAGGTAAGCAAAATGAATACGATCTTTTAAATACTCAATACGATGGTATCACCTACAACGTCTTCACCAGAAAAGACTGGTTTTTGTATCAGCACGGATACTCCCCTATGACAGAAGTATACGAAGAGCCTACTACGCAAATATGGTTTAAGTTTTTGGCCATGAAGCCAGATTGGGATTTTATACATTTTCAATCCATTATGCCTCTTTCTATAATAGAGAAAACTAAACAACTTGGATACAAAGTTCTAAGCACTATGCATTCTATGTATATCTTAGAACCCTCTTGGCACATGTTTTCCACTTACAAGTATGAACAAAATCATTTTCAATGCATAGCCCAAGATGAGTTTACCCCAGAAAGATTTGTGGAAGAATACAATGTTATGATGGGTCTAAACCTTACAGAATCGCAGAAAAAAGTAGTGGCTGTAGAGATGAAAAGAAGGCTTGAATACGGAAAATACCTTATGGAAGATATCATAGACCTAAACATATCAAATGGAGTTTATGGAGCTTACGCTGTTTTAGACTTTGGTGTAAAACCAGACAACATAATAAATTTAGTTTTACCAGAACAAGGATTTGCCGCCAATAAAAGAGACGAAAAAAAGACAAAAGAAATCATAGAAAAAACCAAGCTAAAATACTCAAAACCAAGAGAAAAGACAATCTTTGCCTTCTTATCCAACTGGCAAGTAACAAAGGGCCATCACATTATATTAAAAGCTGTAGATTATTTGAGAGACCTAGAGGGTAAATTTGAGGTAAGACTGTACGGCAATCCAGAGATAAATCCAACCTATAAATACTTTATGTTGTCTTTGTTTAAGGATAAGTTTATAAAATCTCATGTGAAAGTGATGGGTATCTACACTCACGCTCAACTAGATTCCATATGCGACGAAATACACCTGCACATAAATCCGCACATCTGGGCAGCTGGTGCTACCACAGCTTTTGGAGAGACCTCTCAAAGAGGTGTTATGCAGATGTGGACAAAGTCAAGGCATTCGGATATATTCGAGAAGTTTAACGAAGAGCTTATGTTTGATAGGAAGCTTCTGGATGAAGATATAAGCTCAAAATTAAAAAAGATAAATAGGTATTATATTTCTGAAACAAATTTAAACTATGAAAAAAATAGGTTTAAAGCTTTTAATATAAACAGCTACGAAGATGTGGATAGAAAGCTAGAGAACTATATATTAGAATGTGGAAATCCTGAAGATTTAGCAAAGAAAATGAGATTTTTCATAGAAAACCCCAATTACAACATATTTGATGATTGGTATTTTCTAACGGGTTATAGCATGGAAAATCCGCCGCCTTTACCAGAAATCGCAGATACCACCAAATATATAGAGCTTATATACAAGTAAAGCGGTGAAAAAAACCGATATACCTAAAGTGTTTAAGCTTTTAAAAAAAGATTACGAAGAAAACCATGCACCGGTTGTTACCCTTATAGCCAATACTACAAAAGACCCCTTTAGGGTGCTTATATGCGCCCTTCTTTCCACAAGAACAAAAGATGAAACCACTTCAAAAGTTTGCGAGAAACTTTTCTCAAAAATCAAATCTATCCAAGATTTATATTTGATAGAGGAAGAGGAGCTAAAAAATCTAATATACGGTGTTGGTTTTTACAATACAAAAGCAAAAAACCTAAAAGAGCTTGCCAAGACAATAATAGAAAAATATGATTCAAAAATACCAAAAGAAAAAGAAAAACTCATGGAGCTTCCCGGTGTAGGTCTAAAAGTGGCTAACTTAGTGTTGGCAGAAGGATTTGGTATACCAGCCATTTGCGTAGACATACATGTGCATCGTATTACCAACAGATGGTGTTTGGTCAAAACAAAAACGCCAGAACAAACAGAGCAAGAGTTAAAAAATATATTGCCTAAAAAATATTGGATTGATATAAACAGATATTTAGTATCCCTTGGTCAGCGCATATGCAAGCCTACAAAACCAAACTGCAACATGTGTCCTATTGAGCGTTATTGCGAAAAATGTATTGATAAAAAGATCCAAGAGCCACAATAGCTATATTTACCCCCAAAGCTGCCGCCCCTATAAATATAGGACCAAATGGAGATGGCATTAAAATATTTTGTATAAGCCCAAAGTGGTTTACAGATTCAAGCTCGTAAACGCCAAACCCAATACCAGCTAAAAGCCCCATCATAAGGCTTTCTTTGTTTAAGTTTTTTATAAAAAGCCCTAAAAATATAGAAGGAAGCGTTTGAAGCACAATAATACCGCCAACAAGCTGAAGGGCTATCGCAAAAGTAGGCGGCACTACAAATACAAAGAAAAGAGGTATTAGTTTAAACAAAAATGAAAACCATTTTGCAATCTTTGTCTCGTTAGAAGAATTTGCAATATTTAACTCTCTAAGTATATTTACCATCAGATTTGAGCTTGCTATAGCCATTATAGAAGCTGGCACAAGACCACCTATAAATATTCCAAGTAAAGCTATACCACTGAACCATTGTGGCATTGTAGAAACTATCAAAGCTGGCACCACAAAGGAGCCTCTAGCAGAAGCTGGTATGTGGTTTAACATATCCATAGCCGGCTTTACTTCGTATATAAGTACGCCAAAAAGCGCCAAAATAGCTAATCCAATCCCATAAACGGGTAAAAACGCTATGGATCTCTTCAAAACTTTCACATCACTAGAGCTAAGACAACCCGTTATAGCGTGAGGATATAAGAATAGCGCTAAGGCGCTCATAACAGATAAGCTTATGTATGCACTTATAAGTTTTGGATTTAACGTGGCATAAGCTTTTTTTATTTCAAAAGCTTTATAAAAACCGTGATAATGTAAAGGTATATAAAGACTAAGCACTACAACAGTCCCAAGAATGAGAAAATCTTTAAGCACCGCTGTAAGAGTAGCCCCTCTAAGTCCTGATTTGTAAGTGAACCAAGACAATATTAAAAATGCTATACTAAGAGATAGCTCGTTTATAAAGTTTTGATTTATGCCTTTAAATTGCATCAAAAGAGTAGCCAGTACCACCTTCATTCCAACTATTTGAAGTGCTATGTAAGGAAGTTCAGCCAATATACCTACTATTGCTATGGTAATAGCTAAAGCTTTTGAGTTATACCTATCTTTTACAAAATCTACAGCCGTAATATGGCATTTTTCTTTTGAAATGGCAAAAAATTTAGGCATAACCGCCAAAGCTACCCCAAATCCCATAGCCACATAAGGCACTGCAAAGAAAAATATAGGCCCCTTGGCAAATAATCCAGAAGGTACTGCTATGAAAGTATATGCAGTGAAAAGATCAGCCCCTATTAAAAACCAAAGAAGTAAAGCTCCAAACCGCTGTCCTCCAAGAGCCCACTCGTGCAACAAATCAAGGTTTCCAGCCTTAAAATCTTTGCCCTTTAATCCCAGGTAAGAAAATACAATAAAAAGCAATAAAAATACTACAACACTAACCATCGTCTTTCCCTAAAAACACAGCCAAAACATAAAAAATAGACGTTATCACAAGCATAAGTATTTGAAACCAGTAAAAAAATGGCATTCCTAAAAATTCCGGGCTTTTATGGTTGTACAAAAATATGAGCATGTACACTATAGTTGGTATAAACAGCAATATATAGTACATAGATAATTATTATACCAATTTTATTTTTATGCTTTTAGAAAAAATCTGATAGAATATATGGTATGATAGCTATTGAAGATTTGACAAATAAAGATTTTAAAAGCTCAAAAATCTTAGAAAAAATTCTAGGCAGAGCCAAAGCGTTTGAACAGCAGTATTTAGATAAAGTAAGAGAGATAATAGAAAACGTTATAAAATACAAAGATGAAGCTTTGTATAAATATGCCCTTGAGTTTGACAACATAGATCTTAAAAAAGAAGGCATAGAAATACCTAAAAAAACTTTAGAACAGGCTTACGAAGAATTGGATGAAAATATCAGAAAAGCACTTGAGTTTGCTTATGAAAGGGTGTTTAAATTTCACGAAAACCAAAAAGAGAAATCTTTTATAACAGAAGAAGAAGGCATAATGTTAGGTCAAAGAGTTTTGCCAGTAGAAAGTGCAGGTCTTTATGTGCCTGGAGGTAAAGCCGCTTACCCATCCTCAGTAATCATGAACGCAGTACCTGCGAAAGTAGCCGGCGTACCAAACATTTACATGGTGTGCCCAAAACCTACAAAAGAAGTTTTAGCTGCCGCTTACATATGCGGTATAAATAGAGTATTTAGAATAGGCGGTGCCCAAAGTATAGCTGCTTTAGCTTACGGTACAGAAACAGTACCAGCAGTGGAAAAGATAGTTGGCCCTGGCAATATATACGTTGCCACCGCAAAAAGACTAGTTTATGGTATAGTTGGTATAGATATGATAGCTGGTCCTTCAGAAGTGCTTATCATAGCTGATGCCAGTGCAGATCCAAGCTTTATTGCAATGGATATGCTATCCCAGGCTGAGCACGATGAATTAGCTAGTGCTATTTTGATAACAAACTGTGAAGATTTAGCCTACAGCGTAGCTAAAGAAGTTGATGTTTTCTTATCACAGTTAGAAAGAAAAGATATAGCAGTAAAATCTATAGAAAACTACGGAGCTATATTTATAGTAAACAACTTAGAAAAAGCTTGTGAGCTATCCAACATCATAGCCCCAGAGCACCTTGAAATAAATACGGAAAACCCTTTTGAGCTTTTGGGATTTATAAAAAATGCCGGTGCTATATTCTTAGGAGAGTATACTGTAGAAGCCTTAGGAGATTATTGCCTCGGCCCTAACCACACGCTACCTACCGGAAGAAGCGCAAGATTTTCATCAGCTTTGGGTGTTTATGATTTTGTAAAGCGCTCTTCCATACTCTATGTATCCAAAAAAGGGTTTGACAAGGTAAAACACCATGCCTACACCCTAGCAAAAGCCGAAGGCCTTCACGCCCATGCATCCTCTATAGAATTAAGGGGTTTATGAAAAAAGTCTTTTCTCTCATTTGTTTTGGGCTTTTAATATACTCTTGTGCCCCTATAACAAAGTGCAAACCCTACAAAAAAGAGAGTGTCTCTATACCTCAAAATTTTGAAGCCAACGCTTACGTTTCTTACGGTATTTTAAAGTATCCTGTTGCTTTAATAAAAGCAAAAGACAAATACACTTTGCAAACATTCATAGGAAATCTTGATTTTACAAACAACATATGCTTTTACGGTACATGCATAAATATCCCGATAGATATATCAAAGCTGTTGTATGGAGACGTTGTAGATAAAAAAGATAAAGTTGTTTGCAAAGACGGTTATACCGTGTATCAAGGTGTAAATGGCGTATACAAAAAGATGGTATATATAAAAGATGGTAAACTTTATAAAATGGATATTTTAAAACCCGATGGTAAAAAAGAAATAAGTATATATTTTAAGAACAAGTCAAAGGAAGGTTATTATAAAACCTTAGAACTTAAAAACGATAAAATTGATTTAAATATAGATATAGAGGGTGTAAAAAGCGTATGAATATACTAGATGGAAAGAGTTTAGCCAAAAAGATAAAGCACAACATAAAAGAAGAAACAAAACACCTTGATAGAAAGCCAAAGCTCGTAGTAGTATTGGTGGGAGATGATCCAGCTAGTTTGGTTTACGTAAAAAATAAAGTGCAGGCTTGTGCAGATGTGGGGTTTAGCTCTCAACTTGATATGTTCGAAAAAGATGTAGAAGAAGATGTGCTTTTAAATCATATAAAACGCTTAAATGAGCAAGAAGATGTAGATGGTATATTAGTTCAGCTTCCGCTGCCTCCACATATATCAATGCATAGAGTAATAGATGCCATAGACCCGTCAAAGGACGTAGACGGCTTCCACCCCAACAACATGGGTAAGCTTTTTTCTGGAGATTTAGAAAAAGCTTTTATACCTTGTACACCTCTTGGTATTAAGCTTTTGTTAGATGAATACAACATAGATGTAAAAGGCAAAAATGTATGTATAGTAGGTGCTGGATTTATAGTGGGAAAACCACTTTCTATGCTTATGCTCTCTCAAGATGCTACCGTTAGCATATGCCATAAATACACAAAAGACATTTTAGAATACACAAAAACTGCCGATATACTTATATCAGCTACTGGAGTGCCATTTTTGATAAAAGACTACATGGTAAAGGAGGGCGCAGTGGTGATAGATGTAGGTATTTCAAAAGTAAACGGCAAAATCGTTGGAGATGTAGACTTTGAAAGTGTATCGCAAAAAGCTTCTTTTATAACGCCTGTACCTGGTGGCGTAGGCCCTATGACAGTAGCCACATTGCTTCTAAATACCTTAAAAGCTTATAAACAACGCATATGAACGACAAATTCTTCATAGAAAAAACAAAAGAAATATTAAAAACTTACAATTTATCTCCAGACAAACATCCACCTAAACTTTCTAAGGAAGAAGCCATCAAAATAATAGATACATTGAGAGAACTTATAAACTATCACGACTATAGGTACTACGTGTTAAATCAACCTGTTATATCAGATGCTGAATACGATGCTATTTATAAATTTCTTAAAAGCATAGAAGACGCTTACCCAGACTTGATAACCCCAGATTCACCTACTCAAAGGGTATCTTCCGATATATCAAGCACGTTTCCTCAGGTAAAGCACTTAGCACCAATGCTTTCTTTAGACAACACTTACAACGAAGATGATTTAAGAGATTTTGATAGAAGAGTAAAAGAATTAAGCGGAAAAGAAAATATAGAATACTGTGTTGAACCCAAATACGACGGGGCCGGTATATCGCTTCTTTATGAAAATGATATATTTGTAAGAGGGGCTACAAGAGGAGACGGGGAAGTGGGCGAAGATATTACTAAAAACTTAAAAACCATAAAAACAATCCCTCTAAAAGCAAATTTTTCAAAACAAGGCATCAAGCTTTTAGAAATTAGAGGAGAAGTCATAATAAACAAAGATGACTTTAAAAGGATAAACGAAGAGAGAATGGCAGAAAATTTACCGCCTTACGCAAATCCAAGGAATTTAGCGGCTGGTTCTATAAGACTTCAAGACCCACAAGAAGTAGCCAAAAGACCTCTAACAGCGCTTGTCTATCAAATAACGTATGTAGAACCCACAACCGCAATGCCAAAAACCCACTACGAAGCTATAAAAATGCTTCATGATCTTGGATTTAAAACACCTTTTCAGGACATGAAGTTGTGCAAAAATATCCAAGAGGTTATAGAATATTGTAGATATTTTGAAAGCAAAAGAGAAGCGCTACCTTACGAAATAGACGGAATGGTAGTAAAAGTAAACGACATATCATTATACGACGAACTGGGTTTTACATCGCATGCCCCAAGATGGGCAACTGCTTTCAAATTTAAAGCAAAACAAGCCACCACCGTAATAATAGATGTAATATTTAGCGTCGGAAGGGTGGGCAATATAACGCCGGTGGCAAAATTAGAGCCTGTATCCCTAGGCGGTGTTACCATATCAAGTGTTTCTTTATTCAATGAAGATTTTATAAAAGAAAAAGATATACATATAAAAGATACGGTTATCATAGAAAGAGCTGGCGAGGTTATACCATATGTAGTTAGCGTAGTAAAAGAAGCGAGACCAAAAGATGCCAAGCCTATAGTCTTCCCACAATACTGCCCATCTTGTGGTTCTAAGCTTGTAAAAACTCCTGGTGAAGTAGCTTGGCGATGCGTAAACATATCCTGCCCAGCTCAAGTGGTGTTGAGGATTAGACATTTTGCATCAAAAGATGCAATGGATATAAAAGGTTTGGGCGAGGCGGTAGCTCAGCTTTTATACGACGCAAAGCTTGTTAGGAATATAGCAGATATTTACTACCTTAAATTTTCGGATTTAGTAAGACTCCCAAGATTTGCAAAAAAATCCGCTCAAAATCTCATAGATGCCATAGAAGCTTCAAAAAGAAGAGGCCTAGCAAGGGTGTTATATGGTCTTGGCATAAGATACGTGGGGCTTACCACTGCAAAAAAACTTGCTTCATATTACAAGGATATATGGAATATAGTAAAAGCCTCAGAAGAAGACTTGAGAAATATAGAGGACATAGGTGATATAGTTGCAAGAAGCATAAAAGAATTTTTTAGCTTAGAGCAAAACATAAGTATAATCAAAAGATTAGAAGAAGCAAACGTACTGCTAAAAGAAGTGTCCGAAGCTATATCTAACAAACTTGCCGGTTTTCAATTTGTTTTTACAGGCACACTTTCTTGTTGTACGAGAGAAGTAGCCAAACAAATGGTAGAATCCCTCGGAGCTACCACATCAGATAGCGTAACTCATCATACATCTTACCTTGTAGTAGGGCAAGATCCAGGCGCTACTAAACTTAGAAAGGCAAATATGCTAGGCATCAAAACCATAAACGAAGAGGAGTTTTTAAAGCTTTTAGAA
>PNJC01000040.1 GCA_002878215.1 Hydrogenobaculum sp.
CCAAACCTTCAGATAGGATATTCAAATACAACAGACTTACCATACGGTATGAACATTACCAAATACACAGTAAAAGCACCCATCAAAGCTACTGGATACTACATACAAACAGCTTTTCTATACGATAAATACATAGGCATAGGGAAACCATCTTTGGCTTTTAGATACGAAACCGATGAAAACACCAACAACTACCAAAATAAGGCAAAAATACATAGGCTTAGCATATTTGCTATTTACTATATAAACGATGAGTCCGCAAAGATATCTTTAGGAGCTGATTTTATAAACCCAGATTCAAATTTAATATACGATACCGACAATGGGCAAACTACTTTAAAAAACTATTGGGATTATACGCTAGCTCTTCAGACTATGTTTTAAAACTTTTGATTTGTAGTTTTCTATAGCCCACTTTAAAGATTCCTCATAGGGTATAGGTTCTTTTCCTATGAGAGGCCAAGGGTCTTGTCCTTGACAAACGTTGTTTTTGTACATCATAAGAATTTGGTCTTTGCTAAAAGGAGGCGGTTCCAATACTTTTTCTACCAAAGCTCCGCTTATATACATCAATGGTTTTGGTAATCTTAATATCAAAGCATGTCTTCCTAAAAGCTTAAAACTGTCTTTTAAAAGCTTATCAAAAGACACAGCCTTTTTGCCACAGAGCTCTAATATCTTATTCTTTAGATTTGGATCGTCTATAGCTTTTACAAATACAAAAGCAACATCTCTAACGTCTATTGGTGCAAAATAATAAGGCAAAATACCAGGATGAGCCATCACATGAAAATACTTTCCAAAAAAGTCTAAATCTTTGAAAAGTCTTTGTTCAGGCCCTATTATCAAAGAAGGCCTTATAATGGTATAATCTACACCTAAAGACATGAGAAATTTTTCCGCCAAAAGCTTAGTATGATGGTAAATAGAAGGTGCATCTTCGGAAACACCTAAAGCACTCATATGAATTATATGTTTTATACCATGGTCTTTGGCCACTTCATACAAAGTCTTTGGTAAAAGATAGTGTATATTTTCAAAGGTTATGCCTTTAGAGGGTTCTTCTACCAATATACCTATAAGGTTTATCAAAACATCAGGTTTTTCTTCTTCAAAAGCTTTTTTAAGGCTATCTTTATCAAAAAAATCCACTAATACATGAGGTTTATCTACTTTTTTACGAGTTAAAAGCTTATAAACATGATTTGTTTTAGATAGCTCCTCAACTACATACTTACCTACGAACCCGGTGCCCCCTGCCACAAATACCTTCATATATTAAAATATAAAATTATTTTTCTTTTTAAGAATGTCTTATATCACAGCTATTTAAAAAATCTTAAATTAAACTGCCTTTACCACCTTTCCGGCTTTTAGGCACTTGGTACATACCATAACGCGTCTTACTGACCCATCTGGCATTCTTATCTTAACCCTTTGTAGGTTTGGTTTGAATACACGGGAATTTCTTTCTGCTGAGAATGTTACACTCTTACCGTAAACAGGTTTTTTATTACAAACAAAACATGCCGCCATACCATAACTCCTTTACAAATGTTTTAAGCTAATATTATAGCATAAAACCAAAACTCAAGAAATCTCTTTTAAATATTGATAGCAATAAGGCTTTATAATATTTAGCGTAGTTTCATCGATTTTCTTAAGATGCTCTTTTAAAAGAAGCGTAAAATATTGAGGCTTATGGGGCTTTATGTAAACCGGCATTATGATATTGTCAGATTTCTTTGCATTGCAAGACTCACAAGCTGTGACAAGGTTATCCCAAGTCCATTTACCCCCTTTTGAGACCGGCACTATGTGGTCTACCGTAATCTCACTATCATCGCACACCTTGCCGCAATAACCACAGGTAAAGTTATCCCTCACATATACGTTGTAACGAGTAGGTATATTTTTATAAAAAGTTTTTGACAAGGCGTTGGTTTTAAGCACTATAGGTACTTTGTAGGTTTTGTAGGTGGATCTTATTACAGCCTCTGGATGATATTCTAGCACCGTAGCCCTTTGCGTATACTCTAACAAGAAAGATTTTCTATAATCAAGTAGCGTCAAGGGCTTGTAAGTCCTATCCAACAGAAGGCTATACAGCTTCATAAGCCGAGCACATCAAACATCGAGTAAAAGCCTGCGGGTTTTCCGAAAACCCATTTGGCAGCTTCTAAAGAGCCCTTGGCGAATATCCTTCTATCCGTAGCTCTATGAGTAAGCTCCAACCTTTCCCCCATACCAAACATATAAACAGTATGTTCACCCACCACATCTCCTCCTCTTATAGCAAAAACACCCACTTCGTTATCCTGTCTTGGTGCTAACCCTTCTCTTCCAAATGTTTCTTTTACATTCTGAATCTCTTGTTTAACTATTTCCAAAAGCCTTAAAGCAGTTCCAGAAGGTGCATCTTTTTTAAAACGATGGTGAATTTCAGATATCTCTATATCGTACCCTTTATTTTGTAAAGCTTTTGTAGCTATTTCTAAAAGTTTGAAGAGTACGTTTACCCCAAGGCTCATATTTGGAGAAAACACTATGGGCACTGACTTAGAAAATTCTCTTATTTGGTCTAGCTGATGCTGGTCAAACCCGGTAGTGCCTATTACAATAGGTTTTCCATGCTTTTTGCATACAAGGGCATTTTCTATAGCTGTGTCTACATTGCCAGTAAACTCTATAACGACATCCACATAATCGATAACGTCTTCCAAACTAGATGATACATGCTCTAAAGCAAAGACTTTATCTTTGATAAGTTCTTCTTTGTCTATTCCTGCTTTTACAGCTAAGTCTTGATAGCTTTTAGAAACTTCTATAATGCTACTACCCATGCGACCCAAAAAGCCGCATAAGGCAATAGAAACAAAATTAGAAGAATCTTTTGTCATTCTTCTCCTTCGCCCATAATGAGGTCTTCAAGCTCGTTTACAGCTTCTACAGCTTGATCTGGTGGTACTACTCCAGGGTATAGGGCTACGTTAACTCCAGAGGTAAAAAGCATTTTAGCTACAATCTCTTGAAGTTTTTCAAGCTCTTCAGGGCTTATCTCCTCCCTAATACTTTGCTCCACGTCTTTGTTTGTAAGAAACAACCCCACTATGCTGAAGGGCACTGCGTAATAACCTTCTTGATTTTCTTCCATCTTAAATACCTCCAAAATTTATACCTTTATTATACCACTTCCCATTCGGTGATGAGATGATATCCTCTCTTAAAATGCGCCCTAAGCCTTAGATGAAGTATATTGTTCAAGGTCTTAAAACCCTCTCCGCCCACCAACGTAGGAACATTTTCACCACCAACAATTACAGGAAGATGTATAATACGAACCTCGTTTACGGCTTTTAACTTACAAAGCTCCCAATTTATAGAAGAACCACCTTCCACCATCAAGCTCTTAATATCTTTTTCTTTTAGCTTTTTTAACAAAAGCTCAAAATCTACGAGATAATCCCCTACCACAAGCACTTCTACACCCATTTCTGTAAGTTTTTTGATTTTTTCTTCTGGGGCTCTTTTGGTAGTAGCTATGATTGTGTGAGCATCCTTTGATAAAACGTTTGCATCAAAAGGTATATTGGCAGTAGAACAAGGAATTACCCTTATGGGATTTTTACCTTTTACATATCTTACTGTTAGACTTGGATTGTCTGTCCTTATAGTCTCGCAGCCCACCATTATGGCATCAACCTTCGCTCTGACCTCATGAAGATATCTATAAGCCTCATCATCCATAAGAGTCATAAGCTCTTTAGAAGAAGCCCCCCTATACAGCGTTAACTTACCATCTAACGTTAGCTCTGATACTATTATCACATAAGGTTTATCTTGGTTATTCATAATCCTTCCCGTATTTCTTTAAAAGGTATAAGATTCTTATTAAAAGCGAACCAAACGTAAATAGTACTATAAGTTTTATACCAAGGTGCAGTCCAAAAATAGGGTTTATGCGCTCTAATATACTAAAAAATACTATACTTATATGAGTCTCTGGCCTACCGAAAAAGCCTATACCTTCTAAAGGGTCATCTATTTTCCCCTTTTGTCTTTCGGAAAAACCAATCTCAGCATATACTACTGGTTTTATAAAAGTATGAAGCATAGAAAATGTAATAGCGCTTATAGCTATAAAAGGAGAACCGTAAGAAAAACCTATACTCCCAAGTATAAAACCGTCCACAGTTTTATCTGCTATCCAATCAAAAGCTGCTCCAAACTTTGAAGCTTTATCTTCAAGCCTTGCCACCACGCCGTCCATTAAATCTAAAAATCCAGATATTATAAGAAAAGATGCACCTGTCAAAGGCTTATGTATATAAAAAAAGTAAGCGCTTGTAAGACCAAAGGCCAAAGACAAAAGCGTTATAACGTTTGGGGACATGTGCATCTTAACAAACACATGCCCCATTGGAGCATACAGCTTTTTAAGCTTATAACGTTTTTTGGTAAGATTCATTTTAATTCTTTACCAGACAACCAAGGCATCATTTGCCTTAACTCTTTACCAACTTTTTCCACCAGATGCTCTTTGTCCTTGTTTAAAAGTGCGTTGTAAACAGGTCTGTTGGCTTGATTTTCCAATATCCATTCTCTAGCAAATTCACCGTCTTGAATCTCTTTTAGCATTTGCTTCATAAGAGGTTTTACCGCTTCGTATATCCTAGCGCCTCTTGTCACGTCACCGTACTTTGCTGTATCTGATATAGAGTATCTCATTCCAGCTATGCCGTGTTGATATATAAGGTCCACTATTAGTTTCAACTCGTGAAGACATTCAAAATAGGCCATTTCAGGCTGATAGCCAGCTTCTACAAGAGTTTCAAATCCAGCCTTTATAAGAGCCGTGGCACCACCACAAAGCACCGCTTGCTCACCAAATAAGTCTGTCTCGGTCTCTTCTCTAAAAGTGGTTTCTATAACACCAGCCCTTGTGGCACCTATTCCTTTAGCATAAGCTAGGGCTATATCTCTACAAGAACCTGTAGCATCTTGGTGTATAGATACAAGAGCAGGTACGCCCTTACCCTCTTCATACATCCATCTTACCAAGTGTCCTGGACCTTTTGGAGCCACCATAAACACATCTACATCTTTTGGGGGTACTATTTGGCCAAAATGTATGTTAAAACCATGAGCAAAAGCTATAGCTTTACCCGGTGTTAAATTAGGCTCTATACATTCTTTGTAAACAGCCGGTTGCACTGTATCTGGTGTTAATATCATAATTACATCTGCTTCTTGAGTTGCCCTAGATGTAGTATATACGCTAAAACCATCTTCCATAGCTATTTTTCTATGTGGGCTTTTATCATCCAAAGCCACTATAACCCTTATACCGCTATCTCTTAAGTTTAGAGCATGAGCATGTCCCTGAGAACCATAACCCACTATAGCTACAGTTTTCATAGCTAAGATACCCAAGGATGCATCTTCATCGTAGTAAATTTTTGCCATTTATTTTACCTCCAA
>PNJC01000120.1 GCA_002878215.1 Hydrogenobaculum sp.
ATAGCTGGGGACATATCTTCACACGGTAGATATCCAGATAAGTCTATAGAGCTAAAGCAGATTGCTAAAAGAATATTTGAACTTCCAAATGTAGAACCTGCAAGCCATACTTTTTCTCATCCTTATCACTGGAGAAAAGTATTAAAAGAGCCTAATGCTCCGAGAATGAGGATTATAATACCTGGATATAAATATAGTCAAAGATATGAAATATTTGGTTCTATTAATATACTTGATAAGCTGACACCTCCTGATAAACCAGTAAACCTTTTACAATGGAGCGGAAATGCTGACCCTGATAGAAAAGCGCTTCTTATGACTTATAAAGCCAAAGTTTACAATATAAATGGAGGCAATACAGTAATAGATAACAAACACAACTTTTTAAAATATATAAGCGGTACTGGTGCTAATTTTGGTGAGTACTTCTATCAAGTCTATGCCCCGATACAAAATGATTTTATATATACTCATGGCATGAAAGTACCGTGGGGTTTTTTAAATGTAATCCAGGCGTTTAAGCTAACAGACAAGCCAAGAAGAATAAAACCACTAACCATATATTATCATTTTTATGCTGCAGATACTGTTGCTTCCTTAAACTCCTTAAAAAAAGTATACGATTATGCTTTGTCTAAGTATCCTATACCCATATTTCCTTACCAATACGACCAGATTGTGCTTGATGGAAGAGAAACCGCTATTATAAGGATTAAAAACGGTTTTATAATAAGGAACAACGGTTATGCTAGGACTTTAAGAGTGCCCATCTCGTGGGGGTATCCGGATTTAAATAAGTCTATTGGTGTAGTAGGCTATTCCGATATAAATAACCAAAGATATATCTATTTGGATGGGTCTGGTGATTACAGGCTTGTTTTTACAAACACTCCTCAGAGTTTGTACCTTATTTATGCTAACGGAATAGTGAAAAGATTTAAAAGGGAAAATGGTAGCATGCTTATAGTTTTTAAAAGTTATATTCCGCTTTTAGCTAAAATAAAGGCAAAATACTGCAAGTCAAGTGATGACAACGTTTACAATGATAATGGTATTTGGATCGTAAAAGGGAAAAAAGATTTTAAAGGATATGAGAAATCAGAAGTTATTTGTAAGTAAAGTTTTTAACTACAAAGAGATTTTAGGTTTCGTTGTATTTATTGTATTAATAGCTTATATTTTATTTCCTAAACACTATATACTTGAAACTCTAAATAAATTGAACATAGGTGGAAATTATATAAAGAGATTATATATTGAAAATCTTATAAAACATCATGAAATAAGCGATGATATCTTAGAAAAGATGTTGGTTTACTATATCAAAACCTATAGATATCAAGAAGCTAAAGGTTTGCTCTTAGCCATAAAAAAAGGAGGTTATAATTTAAAAGCTTTACCGCTTTTAGAGTATTATGTATTGAAAGAGAAATATTTTTCTACAAAAGATCCTACAAAAAGAGCTTTGATTAAAAAGACGATGGCAAAATATTTGATGGACTATATGAGAAGAAATCCCACAAGAAAAGCCATAATAACAGTTTACAGAGAAAGCTTGGCAATGGATTTAAAACAAACAGAAGCTTTGGCGCTTTATAAATTAGCCTATTATACAAATGATATAAACATAATAGAAAAGGCGGTAGCTATGGCTATGTATTTAAATGACAAAAACGAACTTACCGCTCTAACAAACAAGCTTCTTAATATGAAAAACAAATCAAGCAAACAAAAGATCCTAATATATGATTTATGTAATTATCTACACTATACAGCTTGTTTATCAACATATTTCAAAGAGCTAGAAAAAGACAAATCCTTTGTGAGAAGCCACTATAGCGATGTTCTAATGAGCTGCGTAAAAAATCACGATATACAATGTATAGAAAATACTATAAATATCCTTCCAACAAGCCTTAAGAAGGAAGCTATAGAAAAAAGTATTACATACTCTTTTTGGGACAAAGATTATAGTTTAGCAAAGATCCTTATATTAAGGTATATTCATTTTTCTAAAGAACCAGACTTTGTAAATTTTATGATAAAAAATACTCTTGCCACAGGGGATTTGGCATTTGAAAAAAAGATAGGTAGCGAGGTTTTAAAGCTTTATGAAAAATAATGTTTGTAAAAATTATATGTTTGTAGTGTTTGTTCTTGTTATCTTGTTTACAAATATATCTTTTTCTAAAGAGTATTTTTTAAGAATAAAGATAAGTTTTAATCCTACTAGAAAACATCTTAAAGCTAAAGGTATAAAGGTGATTCACATAAAGCTAAAAGAAAAAAAAGATAAAAATGTTTTACAAGTTAAAAAACCAAAATCAAACAAAGTAAAAAACAATATAGAAAATATTCATAAGGTTGATATATCAAATGTAGAAAAACATAAGAATTTTGCAAGCAATTCTACTAATCTTGGTCATCAGAGAACTCAAGAACAAAGCAAAAACATTTCACCAAATATAAAGATACCGCAGGATAAAGAGCTATTGAAAAATCTTATAAATCTATTCCTTGCTATAGGCGATACCCAAAAAGCAAAAAATATATTAGAGAAAGCAGTAAAGTCTTATCCTAACGATGAAAATTTTTTAAAAACCTACGCAAATGTATTGCTTTGGACCAATGACCCTTACGATGCTATTAGTATTTACTATAAACTTTTTAGACTAACTCACAACGATAAGTATGCTGTTAAAACTTTTAAAATGGCAATTGCATTTCATAGATTTGATGTGGCTTATAAGCTTATCCCTTACGTAAAGGACAAAGTGCCTAAAAATGATATAAGCTATGCTTATCTAGGATCTGGTAGTATAAATAAACTTATAAACTTTTTAAAGCATCAAAACGATGAAAAGTCTTTAAAAGAACTTATATACACACTGTATCAAAAAGGTGATTTGCATGATGTCATAAAGTATGTAGATAAATCAGAAAAGGAGTTTGGCGTAGATGTAGATTTAGAGCTTTTAAAGGCAAACAGCTATTATTATCTTAAGGATTTTAAAAAAGCTTTACATATACTTGTAAAGTATAAAAATCTAGTACCTAACAACGATAAACAATACTGGGAAACGCTTGCCTCTTTAGCATTTTATATGAGAGATTATGAGGATGCGCTATATGCATCCTTAAAAAATATAGAGTCTAAAAATGGAGATAACCAAGATTACGATATAGCATCTTTTATACTAGCAGAAAAAGATCCCAAGAAAGCTATGGAAATAAGTTTAAAAGGATGGAAAAAGACCCATAAAAAATTTCTACTATTAAGATTTATGTATCTTGCCTTAAAAACTAAAAATGAGAGTTTAGCTATAAAATATATTTCAAAGCTTCCTCAAAAAGAGCTAAAAGTTCTATATAAAGATATTGATTTTGACTTACTGTATGCTGATTTGCTGTATAAAAATAAAGATCTTCAAGAGTTTTTTAGCTTTTCAGATTTTATATTAAAAAATAAATTTAACGATAGATTTTTATCCCAATACATATATGCTATATATCAGTTAAAAGATACAAGAAGAATAAAAAAAGTAATAAAAGATTATAAAGCCCATGAGAAAGATGAATATCTTAGGACTCCTTTTGCACTTTTATATGAATATCTCCAAAATGGCAAAAAGGCTCTAAGCCTAATATACCCGCTAAGAAAAGAACATCCTTCACTATATTCAGACGTTTTATACCTTTATGGCTATACCCAGAGATCAAAGAATGTAAGATATAAAAATTTTAAATCAATGAGAGAAAAGCTTGATAAACATCCTAAACTAATTGAAAACAAGGAATTCTTAAGAAGATATTTAAGCCTAGGATATGATTTTATACCACCAAACAAGTTTAATAAACTTTTATCAAAAGCCAAGAAAATACTTCCAAAACAAAACTATGAAAACATATATCTATCTTATCTAATAAGCAAAGGATACTACGACAAAGCTCTAAAAGAAATCAAAAAGTTAGAACACCCAAAAGGATGGGAGCTTCTTAGCTTTGCATTAAACGATTACGATACTTACTTTATATATAAACTTCTAGAGCATAAAATAGAAGAGCTTCCTACTAGAGATAGAGTCCAAGCTTTGGTAGATGCAGGACAAATAAAAAAAGCTATAGCTTACGCCTATAAAGGACTAGACGAAAATCCAATGGATAGAGAACTTTACAAGCAGTTTAGGGATTTAAGCTGGCAATACGAAAACTCTATACACTTAAATTCCCAATACTACTATTCTACACCTGTAGACTATTTTTACAATAGCATACGAGGTAAAAACATAATAGGAAATGGTTTTTATTTAAAGTATAGCTTAAACGATATAATACCTATACATTTAAACAAATCTTATTATGTTTATGAGCCAAACTTTACTGATTCTAATTTATCTTTAGAAAAGCTTTTTGATAGAGGATTTTTTGATTTAAGTATAGGAGGTTTTAGAGGTATAAAAGATAACCTTTATGCTAACTTTGGTTTATCTTACAAGCTATATAACTCAACTTTTACTGAAAATGCTTATTATAACAAGCCTTCTTACAATGAGACCAGTTATCTTTTGTTTGGAGGTATGGAAAAGGGCTTTACATCAAGCTTAAATATAAGATTAGATAATTCTCAAAGCTTTGATGTATTGGGTTCTTATAAAGAATTTTATTCTCAAGATAAATTTTATATTGGCAGCGGTGAGGAATATAACGTTGATTACTTTAAACAATTCACAGATGACTATCCTGATATAGCCTTAAGAGTCTATTCTTACGGCGGTAATTATTCTAAAAGCCAAAATGTTTACAAAAGCATTTTGCAGTATCTATATCCAAACGCAACATATATTCCGTCAAACTTTATCACTTCTGGCATAAACCTGCTAATAGGTTATAAAAAAAGATACGAATATTCTCATTTTTGGTATCCATATCTTAGTTTAGATTCCAACTATACAAACAACAACAGTGTAGGCTATGGTATAAGTGGTGGAATAGGTGGGCCTATGTTAGGACAAGATAAGCTAATATTTTTCTTAAACTATGAGAAAATAAATGGAGGATTTAAAGAAAATGTATTTAACATAGGCCTTTCTTATAAGAGAATATACTAACCAATAAGCTTATTGCATGTGCATTATCAGGTCAAAAATACAAATAGTACCCTCTTTGATACTGGTTTAGTATGTCTATCTTTATATTTCTAGACATAGCCCATTTTACGGGAAGGTATGGCTATAAATTATCCTCTCAGCGAAAGAGCGAAATATATCTATTTAGTACTAAAGCCTATATTTTCAAAAACGGATATCGTATTTTCTCTCATAACCTTAGAAATCATAAACAAAATTTTAACAGAAGGTAAGCGCTCATAGTGTTTGTGCACTTATAGATACTATGTAGTTAAAAAAAATCGAGATATCACGATATAATATATTTAGGAGGTAATTGGTGAAATTAGTACATTTTAGCAAGATAAAACATACTATAATTTTTATCCCTTTATATGTAGTTTTGCTGTTTTTAAAAACAACATACGGTAATAAAATCAATATAAACGTAAAACTATCGCATAAAAGGCATTATAAGGCAAGATACCACGACTATCATACCAAGAAACATCATAAACAACAACAACATCATCATCATAACAAAGAAAAAACTCATCACAAAGAAAGTAAAAAAACTGAAAACAACTCTAAAAAATCATCTAACAACATTGGAGAGAATAATAATGGTGTTATTACAAAAACGTTCACTTTCAAAGATTTAAACCTTCTTTCAGATGATTTAGTTTTAAAAGGTGTAAATCCAAGATATGACTTTTATATACCAACATTACCTCAAATGGTTTCTGGAAAAGTGTATCTCAATATACAAACGTATCCTTATCTAAGAAAAGATAGCACAATCACAATACTATTAAACAACGTTCCTTATGAAACCTTTAAGACAGATAATATCCCACCAGAAATAGACATTCCTATAAAAAAATCAAACAACCACTTTGTTAAAATAAGTATTTTAGGAGATTTACATATAAGTGAAAACGTGTGTGTAGATGCTTTTTCTGAAAAATTATATTTAATAGTATCTAAAAACAGCAAGGTAGAGTTTAATTACAAAAAACCAGACAACAATATAAGAGAATTTCTCATAGATTATAACAACGACTATTGTATATACTCACCTACATTGATACCATTCATATATCAGATGTGTAAAGAGAACCCAATTCCTTGTAAAGTATATTACAATCAAAATATCAAAAATTGCAAGAAAATAGAGCCTTCAAACGACAACAATCTAATTCTAAATAAAGATACGCTTTATGTACCAATCACTACAACTACAAAAGCTTTTGAAAACGGGATATTCCCAAGCTACTTGTTTGGAGAAGCCGAACGTATAAATAAAGCTATAGTAGAAAGCAAAACCGCAAAAACAGAGGTTTCCTTAAAAGAGCTTGGAATTAAAACCACCACAATAGAAGGGGTCTCCAATTTAAATTACACAATACCAATTGACACCGCTAAGCTGGGAGGTATTCCAAAAAATCTTTATTTCAGGCTTTTAATAGCGAACACACCGATAAATAAAAATGGTGATGAAGGACTAAGAATATATTTAAATAACAATATGATTGCTGCTTATTCTATAAGAAATAATAAAAATAGCTTTGATATAAAAATACCAACAGATGAACTAAGCTATGGCAAAAATTACTTAAATATAAATTTGGTTGATTTTGAGAATTCAAATACATGTAGCGGCAATATACCTAGACTAGCTTTTACCATATTTGATAGTTCCTATTTTTATTGGGATAAGCTAAAAAATAAACCAAAAAATATATCTGATTTCTTAAAAGATATGCATGGTAATGTAGCTTTTATAATAAAAGATGAGAATTTCTACCCTTTAGCCACCAAACTATCTATAGACTTGGCAGATTACGACAAAAGTATATCTAGTATATCAATAAACCCAAAAAATTTATCAAAATACGATTTTGTAATAATGTTTGAAAGCCCTAAAGACACCGCCAACATGCCAATAGAACTAAACAAAGGAGATTTTGAAATATTTAATCCCCTTACAAAAAAGGTTATATTTTCATCAACCCCATCCGAGGCTTTTGCAGTTATGATGGTAAAAATAATAGACAATAAGCCAACGTTAGTATTTTCTTACTATAAAGATCCTTCTGGTATAAATGATGTATTTAAATATCACTTTTCAGAGTTTTTTGGACTAGTTGGTAATACAGCTATAGCTACAAAGGATTTTATATCATCCTACGAAGTTGGTCAAAAGCTAAGAATAAAATACAAGTACTCAAAAGGTTTGAGTTACTATTGGAATAAGTACAAACTCTGGATAATAATTTTACTCACTTTACCTGTAACTATATTTTTAGCTTATACTTATGTAAAGCTAACAAGGAGGAAAACATGAAAACTAAGATAATACTTTTTTTATCCTTACCGTTTATAACTCTGGCTTCTTCTTGGGTTCAGCCAAAAGGCGGTATTTTCTTATCGCCAAGCTATAATTACTATAGTGCCGATGAGTATTATGATAACAATGGAAACAAAAAACCCATGGGTTGCACTTTCAAAGAAAGCGAGTACCAGTTATACGGAGAATATGGGCTTACAAATAAAACTACCGTTACTTTCAAAATACCTTACGATTATCTAAGCTGTGGAGGAAATTCAACTTCTGGTTTTGGAGATTTTGAGACAGGATTTATAAGACAAATAAAAAAAGGTGTAGACTACTCTTTTTCATACTACGGCACAGCTATAATTCCAACAGGATATTCAATAGATAAAAATTTAAGGCTTGGATACGGAAGGTTTGGGTTAGAAGGTGGAGGGTTGTTTGGATTTTCTGGAAAGTTTGGTTTTGTCGATTCTGGGATTGGCTATAGATATTATTTTGGGTATCCATCTTCTCAAGTAAGATCTTACGCTACCGCCGGCCTTAACATATACAAACATATTCAGCTTATAAGCACACTAAACCTACAGCTTGGTCTTGGCAATGGAAAACAAAAACAAGTAGGGCAAAACATACTATTAGAACCAAATTATAAGTTAGCTCAGATATATGTAGGTCCTCGCATCATTTTTGGGAATGTATCTTTTGTAGCTACTTATCAATACGTCTTTTGGGGAGAAAATACCGGTGTGGGGAAAGGCTTAAACTTTAGTTTATGGTGGAATTTTTAGCTTTTAAAACATAAAATATGAAAATAGGAGAATTTCTTGTACAAAAGAATCTGATAACAGAAGAGCAGCTTAAAGAAGCTCTTTATTATCAAGAAAAGTATGGTGGAAGGCTTGGGTGGATTTTAGCATCCCTTGGATATATCAATAGGCTCGACTTGTTTAAAGCGCTTGCAGAGCATTTTGGAATTGAATTTTTATATGATTTAGAACAAATTAAAAGCTTGATAGATAAAGATTTCCTTCTAAAATTCAACCCTTATGAACTTTCCCAATATGAAGTAATCCCAGCTAAAAATATAGACAACAAAATCATTCTTCTAACGTCAAATCCTGAAAGTTATAAGTTGGATAACTTTATAAAAAAATATTTCCCAAATAAAAATATTGAAAAAGTAGTTATAACAGATTTAGACCTTATAAAAATTTTGGAAATCTATTTTAAAGAAAATTTTGTAGATAGAGCGGTGCATGGATTGCTATACATGAGCCCACAATATTCTGCCTCTATGGTTTTTTCAAAAGGACAAGTGTTTTTGATGGGTTTATTCTTATACGCCTCCCTTTTATGGATCTATAAAAATCCTATTTCTTACTTCACATTTATTCTTCTTATAACTCAATTATTCTATCTACTCGCTATAGGCTTTAAATTTATAGTAAGCTTGGCAGGTACAAAATCAGAAATCCAACAAACCGTAACAGACGATGAGGTAAAAGCTCTTAACGAAGAAAATCTCCCAGTTTATACAGTATTGGTACCTGTATATAAAGAACCAGAAGTTATTGGTATTCTGATAAACAGCTTGAAGAAGATAGATTACCCACAACATAAGTTGGACGTTATCCTTCTTTTGGAAGAAGATGATATCGAGACATACGAAGCCGCAAAAGCACAAAAGCCACCTATAAATTGGAGGTTTATGAAGGTACCGCCAAGTCTTCCAAAAACAAAACCAAAAGCATGCAACTATGGACTTTTTTTTAGTAGAGGCAAATACCTTACAATTTATGATGCTGAAGATATGCCAGAATCGGATCAGCTAAAAAAGGTGGTGATAGCGTTTGGAAAAGCTGGAAACGATTATATATGTTTCCAAGCGGCGCTCAATTATTTTAACAAAGATGAAAACTTTTTAACAAAAATGTTTACCTTAGAGTACTCTTATTGGTTTGACTATATGCTACCAGGCCTTTTCAACCTAAAGCTACCGATACCTCTTGGTGGAACTAGCAACCATTTTGATGTAGAAAAATTAAGAGAGATAGGTGCGTGGGACCCATTTAACACCACAGAAGATGCCGACCTTGGCGTTAGAGCTGCTGGGAAAGGATATAAAGTAGGTGTTGTAAACTCCACCACTTACGAAGAGGCTAACGCAAAATTAAAAAACTGGATAAGACAGCGTTCAAGGTGGATAAAGGGCTATATGCAGACATGGTTAGTACATGCGAGGAACCCAAAAAATCTCTATAAAAGCGTTGGCTTGAAAGGATTCTTAGCTTTTCATCTTCTAATAGGTGGTACACCATTTACATTTTTAATGAATCCAATTATGTGGTTTATATTCTTATTTTGGCTTATAACTCAAACAAAGTCTATAGACGCATTGTTTCCTCCTTTTGTTTTATATACATCTTTATTTAACCTGCTTTTTGGTAATTTCATAGGAGTTTATCTCAATATGCTCGCAGTATTTAGAAGAAAGTATTATGAACTTTTGCCATACGCTTTCTTAAACCCAATATATTGGATGCTTCACTCTATAGCTTCTTACAAAGCCCTTCATGAGCTTTTTACAAGACCTTTTTATTGGCAGAAAACCCAACACGGTATAACAAAATTTAAACCCCCAGCTATATCCAATGCTTAGATTGTTTATTTTTTGCCTTATCTTTATTTCCATATTTTTATTGCTTTTTTCAATTGAACATTTAGCTTATGATCAAGGATATATATATAAAGGCATACTTTTTTACGCTGAGAAGGTGCTTTTAGCTGAGGAGGGAAATCCTCCTAGGTTAGAGAATATAGGCTTCGTTTACCCTCCCTTGGCCTTTCTGCCTTTTTTGTTTATAAAAAGCTATAAACTAGTATCTCCTATCGTATCGGCTTTTATTATTAGTATTTTTTTTATACACTTATCAAAACACTTAGAAAAAATTTCTTACCTTGTTGTTGGTTTTTTACTTCTTAACCCTCTTGTGTTATTCTTGGCTATTTATAGGTTTGAGATATTGCTATTTTATATTATCCTAACAGTATCAATCAGCATGCTCATAATTCACATAGAAACTGGGTATTCTTTCTATCTTTTTGCTGGCGGTATATTGTTTGGGCTTACTTTTTTCCTTGACTTTAGAAGCTTGTTTTTAATACCTATTATTACAATGTCAATTTTTATAAGTGCAAAAGAAAAAGAATTTAGCCATAAACTTGCGCTTATTATAGTAAAGTTATCCCCGATAATATTTTTTGCATTGGCATGGGTATATTTAAACTGGATATTTACTGGCAGCCCTTTTACCTTTGTAACAAGTCCTTACTCTTTCTTTAAGAGTGGTCCCATTGATACAAATATTCTCATAGCAAAAGGCAGCTTTTTCAAAAGTTTATCATATACTATATCAAGGCTATTAGCCGATATACCAATAACACTTCCTTATTTTATACTACTACTCTACATAAGAAAATATAGAATATTCTATATACTGCCCATGTTTATGCTATATCTATCTCCGATATTATTGGTGTTTTTGTCTATCTACTTTGCATCATTCTTCCCTGCATATTACTATGCGGTAATTTTTTTATTTTTTGCAATAGTTTTTCAAAAGTTTCTTTGTAAAAAGCCCACAAAAATGTTAGTAATATCTTTTTTGATATCTCTTGTTTTTAGTTGGATACTTCCTTTACATTCTAAAGAATTAAACGAAAAACATTTCACAAAGTTTCTTATTAGCGGTAAAATAGCTCAAAATATAAGAGACTATCAGGAAGTAGCAAATATACTAAAAAAAGAACAATGCAAAAAAACTCTCATAGACGATGCATCAGGTTTTCCTATAGTGGTATTTGTAGGAAACCCAAAAATGTTTTACTTACCCTACATGTATGAATACTACACAGTCTTATCTTATCCAAAAGCCTATGCCGATTGTATAGTGGTTGACAAATCAAGCAATATCGACAAAATTTCTCGGAGGTTTCCAGAAGCGACAATTGGGCATATTGACGGTTATTATTTGTTATATGAAAACAAAAAATTTGCTATATTTAAAAGATAGTTATGAAAAGAAGAGATTTTTTAAAATTATTTTTTGGTAGTCTTGGTTTAACACTTTTTAGTTGTGGAGGAAGTGCTGGAGGCAGTAGTTCCCAGAGTTCTCAACCATTTTCTTTACAAAAAGCTATAAAGTTTGGCTTAGGACCAGACCCAGAGAGAATGATAGACGATTATGACCCAGCCGGTTATATGGTGCTAAATACTCTAACACCAAATATAGTGTGTATGTGGATAAACGGTGCGGCTCTTTCAAATGGAAGCGTATATTCACCAAGTATGGAATATGTGAGAAATTGGGCTCAAGAAAAAAGATTTGCCGAATGGTCCCAAAAGGGCTATGAGCTTATGGTGATTACGTGGGAAAATTACGACGGACAAAACTCTACATTAGGTGGTCCTACTTACGGAAATTATCATATATCAAATCAATTCATACAAGATATGACAGAACTTCTTGGATACCTTAAAGCTCAATTCTCAAACCAACTTTACTTTGCTCTTGCCACAGAACAATCCACTTACACAGGATGCAGATACAACCCCAACATATGCGGAAATCAACAAGAAGAAGAACAGTATTCGGACATAATAAACTCCACCACTGAAGAATATTTCAGCCAGCTAAGAACAAACTTACAAAAAGCAGTCTCCCTTATAGAGACGCAAATACCATCAGCTTATGTAGGTATGTCATTTGGAGGATGGCTTGTAAATTTTCAAAATGGTATAGATTTTATACATTACTTTGATAGTGTTATAAATGAAAGTACCGCAGTATTTTTCCAAAGTATGATAGGTGAGAAGGCTAGCGAAAACAACGGATATGGAAACCCTCAGCAAATAATGAAAAATTGCCAGTTTTATCAAAGTTATGGGAAACCAATAATATTATCTCACTACATGCCCTCTTCTTTAAGGGCCGATGTGGTAGCAGACGATATGCAAACTATGTCAGCTCCTTCCTATTTAGAAAATCTAGATAATTACCTTTACGCTTTTTGCTTTATGGATTATGGTATATTAAAAGACAATCAATACAACTGTTTGACATATACTCAAAATTTTAGAAAAGAATTATATTAAATATCCAAATAATACCCTCTTTGATACTGATTTGGGATGTCTATCTTTATATTTCTAGACATAGCCCATTTTATGGGAAGATATGGCTCTTGTAAGAAAAGACGACCTATGGCTACAAGATCTGCTCTTTTGTTTTTTATAATCTCGTTTGCCATATCAAAGGATGTGATGCCGCCCACTGCCATAGTCATTATGTTTGCTTCTTTTTTTATGGTTTCTGAGAAAACTATCTGATGGGCTCTATAATAATCGTTTGGCGGTGCTCCAAAAGCTATACCACCAGAAGAGCAATCTATCACATCAACACCTTTAGTTTTTAGGATTTTAGCAAGAGCTATAGAATCTTCTAAACTCCAACCACCTTCTACGTGGTCTGTTGCCGATATTCGCACAAAAAGAGGCATTTCGTTTGGTATTGTAGCCCTAACTTTTTCTACTATTTCTATTAAAAGCCTGATACGATTTTCAAAAGTCCCACCATATTCATCTGTTCTTTTGTTTGTAATAGGAGATAAAAACTCGTTTAAAAGATATCCGTGAGCTGCATGTATTTCAATTACATCAAACCCTGCTTTTAAAGCCCTTTGAGTGGCTTTTACAAACTTTTCTATTACGCTTTTTATGTCATCTTTGGTCATTTCCTTTGGTGTTTTCCAATTGTTGGCAAAAGGTATTGGGCTTGGGGCTATTATCTCAAGCTCATCATCGTAACCAAACTTATCAAATCTATCCCAAGGCCTTCCGCCAAGGGCTTTCCTACCAGCGTGAGCAAGCTGTATACCTACTTTTGCTCCAAAGCTATGGCATATGTCCACTATACGCTTTAAGCCTTCTACATGCTCATCTTTGTATATACCAAGGTCTTGCTTAGATATAACACCTTCAGGAGATATGGCACAGGCTTCCGTGAATATTAGTCCAGTCCCGCCAGCTGCCCTTGACCCGTAGTGGGTTATATGAAAATCGTTTACAAAGCCATCTTCTGAAGAATACATACACATAGGGGACATAACGATGCGGTTTCTCAAAACCAAGGATCTAATTTGTATCGGTGTAAAAAGATTTTCTTTCATATTTTTAAGTTTACCACGTTAAAAGCAAAATTAAAAGGACAGAAGCTATAAAAATAAGATGAAATTGTCAGTCAAATAGTATGATAAAAAGCATGGGCCTGGAAGGACTCGAACCTCCAACCGGACGGTTATGAGCCGTCTGCTCTGCCTTTGAGCTACAGGCCCTAATCAAATGTTAAGTGGCGGAGCAGACGGGATTCGAACCCGCGACCTCCGACGTGACAGGCCGGCGTTCTAGGCCGGCTGAACTACTGCTCCAGCCATCTTAATATTATACTATAAACTATAAATTTTGTCCATCTCAATTAATTTAGATTCTTCAATAACTTTTGAACGATCAGCCGGTGGTATAGAACTTATGTCTATATTTGGTTTTAGGTTTTTAAGGTGTGAGAGATATTTTACTATACGGTTCATAACATCTACATTTCCTTCTGTGGCAAAAAGGGCTAGCTCCTCCAAATCAAAAGGTTTTAAGATAATATACAACTCTGATGGTTTTTTCGCTTTTAGTATTTGCGATATATGTTGTTTGACATTTATGTTAACAAATTTGTAAACAAACGCTGGGGCGCTTACACCTTTTAATATATTTTCTAAAGAAGGGGCATTTTTTACCAAAAGCCAAAAGAATATCCAAGAGGCCTCTTTAAAAGGATTTTTGTATTCTAGCAAATACCAATCGGAAAACATTTTGAGGTTTTTAGATTTTTCTTCTATGTAAAGATAATCTGGTTTGTATTCAAACAAAGATTCTATAATGCCGTATTTTTTGTAAGCTTCGAAAATATTTTCAAATTCTTTTTCTTGAAGGGCTATTTTTAGTTCGTTGAATATCCTGCCTTTTGGAGCATATTTTAACATACCCTTTTGCAAAGCCTCTTCTAAAAGCCTTTTTGTGTCTTTTGAAAGCCTAAAGTTTAGCTTGGCTTCAAACCTTATAGCCCTTAATATTCTAACTGGGTCTTCTATAAAGCTAAGCGGATGTAAAACCCTTACAATTTTATTTTTTATATCGTTTAAAGCCCCAAAATAGTCTATTACAGTACCAAAATCCTCTTCATCAAGAGAAAGAAGAAGCGTATTTATAGTAAAATCTCTTCTAAACAAGTCCTCTTTTAAAGACGCTTTTGATACCACTGGGTAAGCACCGGCCGTTTCGTAATACTCTCTTCTGGTGCTTGAAATTTCTATTTTAAAACCCTTGTACTTAAAATGAACGCTGTTAAAACCTTCAAACCTGTGGGTTTTTATGCCCTTTTCTCTTAAGGCGTTTTCTAATAGATCTATATCACCTTCAAAAACAAAATCAATATCGTAAGAAGGCCTATTTAAAATAATATCCCTTACTACTCCACCTACTAAATAAAGCTTTTCGCCTTTTGGTATAAAGCTTTTAATATCCATAACAATATCAATCATATAAGATGGTATGTTTATATGCTTCGTGGAAATCTTTTGCTCTTCATCTTCGGTGATATGCCTTATTAAGTCTGATTTTGTTATTATTCCCACTAGCTTTCCCTTCTCATCCAATATCCCTATCATAGGTGCCAAAGGGTTTTCTAAAAATACTTTCTCGGCTTCCCAAATAAAATCGTTTTCTTTTAAAAGCGGTATACTTATCAAAAGCTCTTGCACTTTGCTTTCCTTTGAAATATCAAGAGCCTTCGCCAATATCTTTTTGGTAATAGCACCCATCACTTGCTCATTCTCATCTAAAACTGGGGCTTTTGAGATTTTGAAGTTTGAAAGCGTGTAAAAAGCCTCTTCCACGTTCATATCTTTTTTGAGAGTGAGCGGATTTTTTGTCATTATATCTTTTAGTGCTATCTTTGGGTTTTCTCCTTTTAAAAGCTCCAAAATTATACTTTTTAACTTTTTAGAAGATACAAAATTAAGCTTTAAACCAGAAGCAAGCTTATGACCGCCTCCTCCTAGTTTTGATAAAATATTTTCTACATCTATGGTTTTTGACCTTGCCACTACATAGGTATTTGTAGAAGAAGACATAATGACAAAGTAAGCATCAAGATTTTCAAGCTCCTTTACATCTCTTAAGTTCTCAATTACACTTTCTTGAGCCCCGTCAAGCACTATAAAACCAATTTTTTTCTGGTTTATGTTTAAAATCTCCAAACTCTTTAGATACTCTTCTAAATTAATCAAGTCTTTTAGGCTTATGTAAGATTTTACGTATTTATTTACAAACTCTACATCAGCACCCTTTTTTATAAGATAAGAAGCGACTTCAAAATCCTTTGGACTTATAGCCTTTATAGAAAAATAATTAGTATCGTCGTATATTCCACAAAGCAAGATAGATGCATCTTCTTTTGATATAGATACATCTTTTTTTATAAGATGCTCTACTATAAGTGTAGTACAAGCCCCAAGGCTTTCATCTATGTGAGCTTCTAAAAATGGCTCTTTTTCTATATGCTTTACATGATGGTCAAAAAGCGTTATTTTTCTAATGTTTTCTTTTTTTAAAAGCTCAAAGACAAAATCCAAAGAGGAAAAATCCACTGTAAAAATATGTGCATTTTTCAATCCTTCTAAGGAGTTGATTGTTTGAAATTTATCTTTTATATCATCGAACAGTTTTTTGGCTTTTGGGCTAAAAGATGTGTAAAAAAGCTTTGCGTCTTTTTCTAAAAGAGATAAACCGTATATAGAAGAAAGGGCATCTAAATCGGCATTTGGTGGGAGTAAAAGTATCTTAACGCTTTCTTCTGACAAATGCTCTTACCTCTTCTAAGGGCTTTGTATTTAGGACGCGTTCTTTTAAAGCCCAGCCTCTTCTTGCAAGTCCTACGCCCACTTTCATAAACTGAAGATGAGAAGAAGAATGAGAATCTGTCACTATGCTTATCGTTACCCCTCTTTCTACAGCGAGCCTTATATTGTCTGGGGACAAATCAGCCCTCGGTATATTTAACTCTAAAGCTGTGTTTGTGTCAAGGGCGGCTTTTATAACCTCTTCCATATTTAAAATATACCCATCTCTATATCCGTAATTTTTTCCAGTGGGATGTCCTATTTGATTTACGTATTTGTTGTGGCAGGCTTTTAAAACGCGCTTTGTGTTGTCGGTGTTAGGTGACATGTGAGAATGGATAGAAGCTATTACGTAGTCAAACTCTTCCAAAAAGCTGTCTGGTAAGTCCAAAGACCCATCTTCTAAGATATCCACCTCGCACCCTCTTAGTATAGTCATGTCTTTGTATTCTTTTTGGACTTGTTCTATCTCTTTCCATTGGTTTCTAAAACCCTCTTCATCTAAGCCACCTGCCACTCTAAGAGATTTAGTATGATCTGATATTACGATATACTTGTATCCAAGCTCATAACATGTTTGTACCATTTGCCTTAAAGAAGCTTTGCCATCCGAATAAGTGGTATGCATGTGAAAATCGCCTTTTATATCGTCGTATCCCACTAGTTCTGGTATTATGCCTTGCATGGCAAGTTCAATTTCCCCTTTATCTTCTCGTATCTCAGGTGGTGGCATTACCATACCCAAAACGTTGTAAATATCTTCCTCTTTTTCTCCGCCAAGCCTTTTACCAGAAGATATTTCAAAAATACCGTATTCACTTATCTTATAACCTTTTTCTTTGGCGATATCTCTTATTTTTACGTTGTGCTCTTTGGAGCCTGTAAAGTATTGAAGGCCTGAACCCCATTCTTCTGGTTTTAAAACCCTTAGATCCACCTGTTTTGAGTTTTTAAGAAGAATAGAGGTCTTTGTTTCACCGCTTCCAATAACTTGTTCTATATCTTTATAGCCCTTAAAATACTCGTGTACCTTTTGAAAATCTTCTTTTTTGGCAGATACTAGTATATCTATATCCCCTATGGTCTCTTTCATGCGCCTTAAAGAACCAGCCACCGATATGTTTATTATCTCTTTGCAACCCTTCATGTAGTTTAATATATCTTGAGCCAAAGAGTAGGCTTCTGTTATAAACATCCTTTCTTTTGATTGTTCAAAAAGCTTTATACCTCTTTTTATATTTTCTATTTTTTTGGGACCAAAGCCTTTTATGGTCTTTATCCTCGGGTCATCTAAAGCTTTTAAAAGTTCTTCCTTGTTTTTTATACCAAAAACATCGTAAAGGGTTTTAAGAGTTTTGGGTCCAATACCTGGAGCATCCATAATCTCTAATAGCTCTTTGGGGACTTTTTGCAAAAATTCATCGTGTTTTTTGATACGTCCGGTTTTCAAATACTCTTCTATCTTTTCTAAAGAAGATTCTCCTATACCGTGTATTTGGTTTGTGGTAAGGTACTCTTTTAGCTCTTCTACGCTTTTTATATCCTTATCTATTTCAAAAAGAATATCTGCCACTTTTTGATAGGCAAGGACTCTAAATCTATTTTCCCCCAAAAACTCCGCCGCCAAAGCCATTTCTTTAAACAGTTTAGCTATGTCTTTAGTAGATGCCATAAGATGTATTATACAACGTTTTTATTAGAATGCTATGTTGTATAGGAAAAGCCCAAAACCTATCAAAGCGGATATCAAAGAGATGTAGAAAAACTCTTTTCTTCTGGTAAGGGCTGAAACCGATGCCACAGCGATACCTATTTGTAAAAGAAGCTGTGCTATCATAAACATATGATGCTTTTCGTAATAATGTTCGCTTTGAATGGTTTTTTGCTCTACTTGTTTTTCTAAGTCTTTGGCTTTTTTCATTATCTCTTCTTTTTGGTTTTTGTATTTTTTTATATATTCTTCAAACTTTGGATTTTCCTTTATATAGTTTGCTATTGTATACATATGGTATCTCATATCTTTAGCTTGGTAGTAGTTCCAAAGATCAGTGGCTTTGTTTTGCAAAAGCACCGCATCGTTTTTTGCCACTATGGTCTTTGTAACGTATATTTCTGATTGCATACTCACAAGACCGCTTACCACAGCCATTATGGTAGTAGCTAAAGATACCCACAAAAGCCATTTCTCTTTAGCTTTTTCTTCTTTTATAGTTTCTTCTATAAGCTCTTTGGCGTGCTCTTCAATAGGGCTTTCTTCCATCAATCAACCCCTTCTGAGTTATATTCGTCTAGTGGATGGCCTTCTGAAGATATGCCACCCCAAGGTTTTTTGCCGTAAAATACAGCATCTATATCTTTTATATTTTTTAGTATAGAGTTTTTAAAATTAACGCTTCTTAAATCTGTATTTATAAAATCTATATTTTCTAATATGCTTTCTTGAAAGTAAGTACCTTTTAGTATAGCATCTTTAAAATTTATACCCTTAAGACGTGTATTTAAAAACGAAGCGTCAAGTATTTGAGCTTTTTCCATGTTGGAGTTTATTATATCACAATTTATAAATTTTGTAAGACCCATAAAAGCATATTTAAAAGAGCAGTTTTCAAAAAAGCATTTGTCGAAGTTAGTCCTTTGAAAATTTACCCTATCAAAAATGCAATTTTCAAACTTACAATTCGTAAAATCTGCCTCTGGTATAAAACACTCTGTAAAGTCTACATCTTTGAAGGTAATATTTTTAAAACTAGCGCAGGTGAATGTAGAAAAGCAAAGGCTTAAGCCCTCAAGACTTAAGCCCTCCAATACCTCATTTGAAAAGTCGCATTCTGTTAAATCCTTCGTTTTTATCTTTTCTAAAAAGTTCATACAGGCAATACTTTACACTCATCTATAAAAACTTGAGGGTTTATATCCTTTGAAGCTTTGTATTTGGTTTTTACTTCTTTTACCCTATCTTGATAAGTGGGCTCTTCTTTTTCGTAGAAAATACCTATAGGTACTTTGGCGGAATCGTTGTAATAATGCTCTAGGTCTTTCATAGCTAACTCTAAAGCTTTTTGTAAGTTATCCAACTCTTTATGGCCTTGTTCGTTTATATCTATAGTCTTATCCTTATAGTATTTAAAGGTATCAACTTTATTGTAGGTAGGACATGGAGATATAATGTTTACAAAACTAAAACCCTTATGGGATATAGCCTTCTTAATAATTTCGCTCATATGTTTGAGGTTGCCAGCGTAAGTTTGTGCCACAAAGGTAGCGCCAAAAGTAAGCATGTAGGATATAGGATTTACAGGCTTATCTATAGAACCAAAAGGTGTTAAAGAACCGTAAAGTCCTTCTCTTGAGGTAGGTGATATTTGATTTTTTGTAAGACCATACACTTGGTTGTCCATACAAAGTACCGTGATATCTATGTTTCTTCTAGCTGCATGTGGGTTATGGCCAGAGCCTATAGAAAATAAATCCCCGTCCCCAGCTTCTACTAAAACAGTAAGGTCTGGGTTTGCAAGCTTTACACCTATAGCAGTAGGTATAGCTCTACCATGAAGTACGTGCATACTGTAGTTTTTCAAAAATAAAGGTGTTCTCGATGAGCATCCTATACCAGACACAGATACTACGTTTTCCGGTTTTATTTTAAGCTCTGCTAAAGCTTTTGTAATGGCGCTTATAACACCAAAATCCCCACATCCTGGACACCATGTAGGCTCGATATCACTTCTATAATCCGCTGGTTGAAGCTCCAATTGTTGTTCCATAAAACCTCCTTAATTTAAGCTCTTAAATTAAACCGTACGCTTTTTCGCCGTAAACATGCTCAGGAGTAAACCTTCCTTCTGTTATCTCCTGATTTTCCATCAAAAAGTCAACTATATCCTCTATTTCTTTTGGTATAAATGGCTCTCCTCTGTATATGTTGTAAGATATAGGTCTTATGTGTGTTCTATCTTTTACAACAGTAGCCAGCTGTCCATAATAGTTGGTTTCTGGTATTAGTATACGTTTTGAGCTTTTAGCAAAAAATTCAAAAACATCTTCTTTCACCGGCCATAAAAGCCTTGGATACATCGCGTTTATCTTGAGCCCCCTACTTCTTAATCTTTGAACGGCTTCTTTTGTGATGGATGCTGTGAGACCCCATGTTATTATACCTATATCGGCATCTTTATAAGGAGCATCTATTTCTATAAACCTATCGTAATCCTCTTCCAACAATTTCTCAAGTTTTTTAAAACGTTTGTTCATTTGATAGGTTCTTATATCTGGTCTATTTCTTGGGTCTGAATTTTCTTGCCTTTCAAGGCCTGTTATAGCGTGTATGGCGTTTGGATCTCCTGGAATACCCATAGGAGTAATACCATCTTCTGTAAACAAGGCGTATCTTAAAAATCTTCCGTGTCTTATAAACTTTTGCTCTTTATCTTCTTCTGACTTATAGATAAGCCTATTTACTATGTTTAACTTGGACAAGTCTGGGGTTGGGAAAGCCTCTGCCCTTAGACTCATAGCGGCATCTGTAAGCACTATAACTGGCATTTGATATTTCTCTGCCAGGTTAAAAGCCTCAATAGACATGTAAAAGCTATCTTCCACAGAGATTGGAGCTAAAACTGCTCTTGGTATCTCACCGTGAGAGCCATATACAGCATGGTATAAGTCCCCTTGTTCGTGTTTTGTGGGCATACCAGTGGCTGGACCTACCCTTTGGACATCTACTATAACCACAGGAGTCTCTGTCATACCTGCATAACCTATGAGCTCTGACATTAGCGAAAGGCCTGGTCCTGATGTGGCCGTCATGGCTTTTACGCCGGCAAAAGAAGCACCTATAGCCATAGCCAAAGACGCTATTTCATCCTCCGCTTGGTAGAGCCAACCATCCTTTCTGATTAAATCTTCTACTATATAATTTCCAACGGACGTAGCAGGCGTTATAGGGTAAGCTGCATAAAACTCACAACCAGCGGCTATACAACCTTTTGCCACAGCTTGATTGCCTTCCATAATTACTACATCTTTTAAGCCTATAGGTGGTGGAAACTCAAAACCATCTTTTTTAACAAGGTTTTCTTTTACATATTTCATACCAGCTTCAAGAGCTTGATAGTTCATGTTTACTATTTTTTCACCTTTTCTAGAGAATTTAGCCTTTATAGAATCTTTTAAAGATTCAACCGGTATGTTGAAAAGACCTACCAAAGCTCCTAAGGCTACTATGTTTTTGGTGATGTAGGCTTTTATTTCATTTTTTGCTATATCAGAAAGAGGTACCGGATACATAATAACTCCATCATGCTCTTCTGGTTCAAAATCTGAAGAATCGTAAACAAGCACTGTGCCGGGTTTTAAATGTTTTTTGTTGTAAGCGTAAGCCTCAGCGTTAAAACAGCATAGAATATCAAACCCATCGCCTGTACTATACAGCTTTTCGTCTGATATCCTCACAGTGGAATTCGCATAACCACCTTTGATTTCGGCGGGAAAGCTCTTAAAGTTCACAACATGATAACCAGATCTAACAGCGGCTTCTGTCAAAAAATCTCCAGCAGAGATTACACCTTCTCCACCTTCTCCACCAATCTTGATGACAAGGCTAAAACTCATAAACACCTCCTAAATTAGTTAGCACTTAAAAACAACTTTCACACTAGTGTAAAAAATAAATATATACTTACAAAATCATTTAAAAATTACAATCATAAAGCGCGCCTTCTTTCGGCACGCTACAATCTCTTAAGCTGGTTCTATCCTTACGATAACTTCGTCTGGTGTGATATTTTCTCCTGGCTGAGCGTATATTCCTTTTACAACACCGCTTATAGGTGCATGTATTTCATTTTCCATCTTCATGGCTTCTACTATAGCCACCGTTTGACCTTTTTCTACCTTATCACCTTCTTTTACCAAAATCTTTGAAACTTTACCTGGCATAGGTGGTACTGCATCACCTTCTTTTTCTGGTCTTGGTCTTGCGCTACCAGTTTGAGCTGGCTGGCTACCTTGCTTAGCTTGTCCTGAAACAAGAGCTTCTGCTATAGGATAGAGCTGTATCTCTTCAAGCTTTCCATTTACTCTTACATAGTATTTCTTTGGTTTGCCTGGTTCTTGACTTGGAGCTACACCTTCTACTTTGACTTTGAATTTATCACCATGATAGGTTATATCAAACTCTACTGGGGCCGCATTTTCAACGGTACCTGGTTTTGTTTCCACTATATCGGCGGTATCTATGGCTATGTCTGGGGTTAGCTCGCCGTTTTCTCTGGCTTTTAAGAATTCCATAGCCTGCATTGGGAATAGCACGTAAAGGAGTATATCTTCTTCTGATTTTGCCAAAGGACCAAGCTCTTGCACAGCCTTGTCCCAATCGTTTGGATCCGCTAAATCACCAGCCCTTATGTCAAACTTAGGCTCTTTTCCAGGACCAAGTATCTTTTCTACAAGCTCTTTTGCTATTGGGCCTGGCGGTCTTCCGTATTTGCCCTCTACATAATCTCTAACTTCTTTTGTGATAGTTTTATACCTTTCGCCGGTAATTACGTTTAGAACCGCTTGTACGCCTACTATTTGAGAAGATGGTGTGAGAAGAGGAGGATAGCCAAGGTCTGCTTCTACGTGAGGTACTTCCTCTAAAGCTTCTTCCATCTTATCGGCAGCGTTTGCTTCAACGAGCTGAGCTACCATATTAGATATCATACCACCAGGTATTTTGTGTATAAGCACTTTTGCATTTACACCTGCGTACTCGGTTTCGTATTTTCTATATTTTCTCTTTATCTGTCTTGTGATTTCAGCAAGCTCATCTAAAATCTTTAGATCTATACCAGTATCGTACGGCGTACCTTGTAGAGCTGCTACCACGCTCTCTGTGGCTGGGTGCGATGAACCAAAAGCCAAAGGTGATAAAACAGTATCAAGCATATCAACACCAGCCAAGACGGCCATCATGTGGTTCATAATAGCGGTACCACTCATATCGTGGTTATGTAGAAGCACTTTTATCTTATCACCAACTTTCTTTTTTATACCTCTTATAATGTTGTAGGTATCAAGCGGCATCAATATGCCAGTGGCATCTTTGAAAGATATCCAATCTGGCTCTAAATCTATTAGTTCATCGGCGTAAGCCATCCACTTTTCCAACGTATGCACTGGGCTTTTAGTATAGCTGATTTCAGCGTGCACTTCACCGCCAAACTCTTTTATAGCTTTGCAAGCAACTTCAATATTTCTATTGTCGTTTAAAGAATCAAACACTCTAAACACGGTGATACCGTTTTTTATGGCTTTTTCTACAAACTTTTTGACCACTTTGTCAGATTTTGGTTTGTATCCTACTATATTTTGACCTCTAAAAAGCATTTGAAGTTTCGTATTGGGCATCACCTCTTTTATACGTCTTAGTCTCTCCCATGGGTCTTCCTTTAGATATCTAAGACAAACGTCGTAAGTGGCACCTCCCCACACTTCTACAGCGTAAAAACCAGCTTTGTCCATCTTTTCACAAAGAGGAAGCAAATCATCTGTTCTTACTCTTGTGGCAAGCTTACACTGTTGACCATCTCTTGGTGTGAGGTCCGTAATGAGAATTTTTTTTGGTGGTGCTACTTCAAGGTTTTGTTCTTGCAACATTTGTTCGATAAGTTTCATAGTTTAACCTCCTTATAATCCGTGATATGAAGCTATAGCTGCACTTATAAAAGCTACAAAATCTTCTTTATCTTTTGGTTCTTCGTAATCAAACACTTGTGGGTGTTCTTCCAAATACTTGGTGGTAAAGTATCCATTTCTAAAATCTGGTTCTTCTACAATCTTTTTAATAAGAGGTATCGTGGTTTTAACACCTTTTATTTCGTAAGTGTCTAAAGCTGCCTTTGTCCTTGCCAAAGCCTCTTCCCAAGTCCTACCCCAGCATATTAATTTAGCTATCAAAGAATCATAGTAAGGTGTAACTTCGTAACCCACAGAAGCGGCACTTTCTATCCTAATGCCAAATCCACCGGGCACATAATATCTTTCTATAGTGCCTATGCTTGGAGCAAAGTTTTTCTTAGGGTCTTCTGCATTTATACGGCATTCTATAGCATAACCATTAAACTTAACATCTTCTTGTTTTATTTCAAGCTTATGACCTGCCGCTATCTTTATTTGCTCTTTTACTATATCAACACCGGTAACTCTTTCTGTCACAGGGTGTTCTACTTGAATACGGGTATTCATCTCTATAAAGTATATGTTTCCTTCTAAATCCGATACAAACTCCATAGTCCCGGCGCTGTAATAGCCTATCTCTTTGGCAGCCTTTGCCACTATTTCACCGTAGTGCTTTCTCTTTGCCTCGTTTAATACCAAAGAAGGGGCTATCTCTATAAGCTTTTGGTTTCTTCTTTGGACAGAGCAATCCCTTTCTCCTAAGTGTATAACGTTTCCATACTTGTCTCCTAACACCTGAAACTCTATGTGTTTGGGATTTTGAATGTATTTTTCTAAAAGCAAATCACCTCTTCCAAAAGCTTTCTGAGCCTCAGAGTAGGCTGCTTCATAGTTTCTTTTAAGCTCTTCTTCATCTTTACATATCCTAATACCTCTACCGCCACCACCAGCAGATGCTTTTAAAAGCACCGGATAACCTATTTCTTTGGCTATTTCTACAGCTTCTTCTACAGATTTGAGTATACCGTCGCTTCCGGGCACCGTTGGGACCCCAGCTTTTTTCATAACCTCTTTGGACCTTGCCTTATCACCCATTAGGGCTATAACTTCAGCAGAAGGTCCTATAAAGGTTATACCGTTTTTTTCACAAAGCTCTGCAAATCCTTCGTTCTCTGCCAAAAACCCGTATCCTGGATGTATGGCATCTGCACCCACAGATTTTGCCAAGTCCACTATCAGTTGGGCGTTTAAGTATGTGTCAAGAGGGTTTGCTCCTATCATGTAAGCCTCATCGGCCATTTTTACATGTCTGGCAGTAGGCTCTACTTCAGAGTATATCGCTACTGTTGGTATATCAAGCTCTTTTGCGGCTCTTATAATTCTACAGGCTATTTCACCTCTGTTGGCTACCAATATCTTTTTAAACATAGGCTTACCCCTTTTCTATTTTGAAAGTATAAGATATAGGTGCTACTTGATTTATCATGTAGGCTATGCTACAAGTTTTGTTAAGGGCTGTCTCTATAGCTTCTTTTACGTCTTGTTCTGTGAGGTCTTTACCTTTTATTGTAAAATCTAAATAAATCTTAGTAAATACTTTTGGATACGTATCTTTTCTTTCGCTGTCTGTGTTTACTACAATATCTTCTACATGTTTGCCAGCTTTATGAAGAGCTTCATATACATGAATTCCCATACAACCGGCTATAGAGTGAAACAAAAGCTCTGGAGGCCTTACGCCTCTTCCTTTACCACCCACATAACCAGCGGCGTCTATGGGAACCTCTATACCAGATTCCCCTTTACCTATGAAGTGAAAATCTTCCTTTTGTCTTACAGTAAGCTTCATCTATCACCTCTCAAATCAAAGTTTATCAATTTCATCAACAATGGCATCGCCAAACTGAGATGTAGTTAAAGCTGTAGCCTCTACACCCATTTTTTTGAAACCTGAAGCGATATCTGGTGTGCCTTTTTTCTGGTTTATCACGCTTTTAATAGCTTTATATACAAAATCAGCAGCTTCTTTAAAGCCTAAATACTCAAGCATCATAGCCCCAGAAAGCGTAATAGAAAGGGGGTTTGCCATGCCTTTACCAGCTATGTCGTAAGCGGTCCCGTGAGTGCTTTCAAAAAGTGCATACCCATCGCCTATGTTTCCACTGGGCACATAACCAGGACCACCCACCAAAGCAGAGGCTAAATCTGATATGTAGTCGCCGTTTAAGTTTTGGGTAATTATAACGTCGTAATAATCTGGGTTTAACACAAGCTGCATGAGCATTTGGTCTGTGATAACTTTGTATAGCTTTGCCTGTCCTTCTTTTGGCTCTCCTTCTGTGATGATTTTACCTTCAAACTCTGGTTCTTTAGCCACTTCAAAAGCCCAGTTCATAAACATGCCTTCTGTGGCTTTCATGATGTTGCCTTTTCCCGCCACCGCTATATGCTTTTTATTGTTTTGAAGAGCGTATCTAAAAGCCTTTCTTACGTGTCTTTTGGTTTTAAACTCTGACATTGGTTTTACAGTGATACCTGCATCTTCTGGTATAGCATCTTCTGATACGTTCATCTCTTTTACAAAAAACTCTCTAACCTTTTTAAAAGCATCTGTCTTTGGCATATACTCTATTGCCATATATACGTCGTCGGAGTTTTCTCTAAATACCGCTACGTTTACTCTTTGAGGGTTTGGTATAGGGGATGGTTGTCCCATCCAGTAGACTGGTCTTATGGCAGAATAAAAATCCATAGATTGGCGCAAAATCGCGTTCAAAGATTTTCCACCTTTTCCAACCGGTGTCCCAAGAGGCCCTTTTATGCTAACAACGCTTTGTTTTAAAAGTTCCAAAGTCTCCTTTGGCATCCTATCAAGGCCTTTTTGTTCTGCCATATCTCCCGCCAACACTTCTACCCAATATATCACTTTAGAGCCGTTGTAAGCTTTTGACATAGCTTTGTTAATTACCTTTATCATTTGAGGTGTTATTTCAGGGCCTATACCATCTCCTTGGATAAAAGGTATTATAGGGTTGTTTGGAACTTCCAACGTTTTATCGGCTTTTAACTTGATAAAAGAACCCTCTTTGGGTATACTAACCTTAGAATCGTACCAGCATACGTTTTCCATCAAACACTCCTCAAAAAGTTGTCATAAAATATTAAATAATCTTATAAAAAAAGTCAAGTATTTTATACAAATTTTATTTTTTCGTAAGCTCTTACAAGATAAGGCTTCTCTATTTCATCCGGGTAAGGGACTGGCCTATTAACCTCTCTGAAAAAGTTCACGTTGTACAAGAAAGCTAGGTTAGCCTCTCCTATAATAGCTTTTATCTGCTCATCCGTTAAATCCAACGTGTCGAGATTAGCCCTATAGCTTTTTTTAAACTCCATTATATCTTTTATTTTATCAAATTCATAAAACCTTGTGCCTTTACCATTTTGCAAGTTTAAGGCGTTTCTTATCATATCTTTTATCATTTGACCACCGGATAAATCACCCATGTATCTTACGTAAGCGTGAGCTATAAGAAGCATAGGCTCATGTTTTGCTACATATTTTATTCTTGATATGTATAGTTGTATAGCCACCGTGGGATATATTTGCTCAAGGTAGTTTTCTCCAAAGTAAAACTTCAAATCTTCTATGATGTGGTCTTTTCTGAAAAGCTCCGGATAATAAATCTTAGATACGTAGGGGTTGTCTTTGTTTTGCTCTATAGCCTCTTCTAACGTAGTGTATATATAATAATGGCCCGCTGTTATCTTCTTCATATCTTCAAAAGTGGTTTTGGCCTCTTGCATGTCCTGAGCCACAGTAGAGCTATCAGCCATGCTGTGTATATCCCAAATTCCTTCTCTTAAAAGCTTAGAAAACCCCATAACATCACTCCTCGTCTTTGTAAATTTCTACCAAAAGCTGGTCTTTCAACTCCTGAACTACTATTATATGAGTATTGTAAATAAGCGGTTCTTTTTGTATGACATCAAGTTTTTTGTTGGCATAATAAACAGTAGCACCTTCTGGTACCACCCCTTTAAACTCTTTCATAGGATATGTTTTTACCATACCCGGTTTGCCTTTGTATCCATAACCAAGCCCCATTATAAAACTGGCAAATTTAGACATCTTACCCTTTGGACCCATCGGAGGCATCATCATAAAAATCTCCTACAATTGAATATTTTAATTATATAACATTTTTTAAAGTTTGCCACCTCTCGTTAAAAGCTTGAAAATTTATATAAAACTCGCCAAGCAATGACAAGTCTGCCACGATTTACAAGTCTGCCACGATTTACAAGTCTGCCACGATTTA
>PNJC01000025.1 GCA_002878215.1 Hydrogenobaculum sp.
GTATAATAGAAGCTGGTAAATGGGTTGAGACCGTAATAGATGGATTAAAAGTTATGTACTGTTCTAAAATGGCGGAAGCGCTTGTGCCACTTAAAGAGATGTTTTGAATTTGGAGCAAATATCCGGTAGGGGTTTGTATAATTTGACAGGTAGATTGAGAGCAATGCAAAGTATTGCTTCCTACTACGATATACTGGGGTAAATAGTATAAGTAATAATATAAGTTTGCTGGCAAAGATGGTAAATACGCATAAAAAGAGTTTCCTATAGTAAAACCGTTTAAAATGGCGTAGCTTATATTGAGATTTTGATTTAGATATCCGCTTGAAAGAGATAAAAGCGATGTAGTAGAGGACAAAACTATTGTTGTAGATGAAGTAGTAGAAGAGGATATTGTAGAATTAACATATGAATTTGTACTTGATATGTTAATAGAAGGAGGCAGATTCACCGAAAAGTTTGAAACAATACCAGTTGTATAATTTATGCTACCGCTGCAGGTTATACTGTATGAGCTAGATATTGGAGAAGCTTGTGGATAAAAACCACCGTTGCCATTATCTATACAAAAGCCTGAAACAGTGTAAGATGACGGTATAGTAGTAAAGCTTATGTTTGAAGTGTATGTAGAAGAACTTACTAAGTTATCACCACTATATATATCTGTAATAGAAGACGTGCTACCATTGACAGTTTCTACTTGATATGTAGCTGTAAAGCCTATTTGTACCGAGCCAGGAGATAAATTCTGTGGTAACGTTAAAGAATCACTGTTTGATAAAGTTGTTGATGATAGCGTATTAAGAGGTATCGTGCTGCTAGAGGTATTCTGATAGGGGGTATTCTGATAAGGATTTGCTATGAGCCCAAGCGCTCCAAGTTTATAATTGTTTGAGAGCGTTAGACTTTCTTTATCGCTGCTATTTAGTGGTAAAATGTAGTTTTGAAGATATACAGGCTGGCATTGACCTCCTGGTATAGTGGGATCGCCAAAACAAATAGAAGCGGATGTGATAGTGGCATAAGTGTTTGATAAAGTTGATGGATTACCAGAGTATGCAAGGTTTAAATTTAGGTTCCAAGTGTCCATTGGTATCGTATAACTAATTAGTATAACATTATTAGTGGTACAGCTTGTAACGCTATTATTTACAGAACAACTTGTGCCAGAAGGAATAACAGAACTACTTGATATAATAGAATAAACCGGCGGATTTGCTAATGTCATAGTGGCGTTGAGAGTGTAATAGCCGTTTTGAGTATAGCCATTTGAAGAGCTACCACCCCCACCACAGGATAATACAAGAGAAGTCCCTGCAACAAGGCTTACGGTAAGCAAGCTTTTTAAATTAATTGTTTTCATATATACAATTTTAACATAAACTTTTTAAAGATTTTTCAACTCCTATCTAAAACACTGGATTTACAATATCGCCGTTGGTGTTTCTGGTTTCGTATAGGAGTTTACAGACGTTGTCGATGGGGTCTACGCCCACTTCTCCTATGATGGCACCTTTTTTGACGTAGTCTCCTTTTGCAACGAAGACTTTTCCTAGGTAAGTGTAGACATCCACTAGGTTTTGAGGGGTTTTTATGAGGACTATATAGTTGTAAGCTTTTAGGGTCCTACCGGAGTATATCACTTGACCTGGTTCTACCGCTTGGACCATCGCACCGCAATCTGTATAAAAATAAACTTTGTTGCCGACATATACAGGCTTTGCATTTACTGGGTAAATAGACTCTACTTTTGGTTTTGGGGGTTTTGGGGGTTTTTTCTTTGGGATTATGTTTTGAATGGGCTTGGTAAGTTCAGCAAGTCTGTTGGGACCGGTGCTCTTTACCTCTACTTGGGCACAGGATGTTATTAAAAGCCCTAAGCTAAAAACCAATAAAAGCCTTTTTACCATACTCATATTTTATCAGATTTTAGTATGTTTATGAGCCTTTCTACGTTTTCTTTTTCTTGTTGAAGTTTTTCTTGGGTGGCTTTTGCTTTTTCAACTTCTTCTGGCGGGGCTTTTTCTACAAAGTTTTTGTTTTGAAGTTTTGACGTGTAGATAGATAGCTGTTTTTCTACATCTTTTAGCGTTTTCTCATAGTCTTTTAAAAGAGATGTTCTGTCAAAATCCTTTTCTGGTATATAAAATGTGATATCTTCAAAGGGTATAGAAAGCATGTTGGCAGAGTCTTTTAGTTCTTCTAACGCACTTAATTTACAGAGATTTACTATGTGAGGAGAAAACTCTTCCAAAAACTCTTTTGAGGTGTTTGTTTGGAAAAATATCGTTATCTTTGATTCTATTTTAAAATCCGATTTAATCTTTCTTATAAAAGAAATAACTCTTTTTAAGCGTTCTATAGTTTCATAGCTTTTAATATCAACAGCTTCTTTTTCAAAAACTGGAAACTCTTTTAAAGAGATGTCACTGTCGCCAAATATGGTCTTGGCATGTATGTAGCTTGTAATAAAGGGCATGAATGGATGTAAAAGTCTCAAGGCTTTTGATAAGACGGTGTTTAAAACGCCTACGGCCGTTAGTTTTCTTTTTTGGATTTTTTGGTTTATTTCTTCTATTTTGGCTTTTTCTTCATCAGGCATATCTTCTTTTATTTCTATGGGCTTTTCATAGATACGGAGCTTTGAAAACTCTATATACCAATCGCAAAATTCATTCCAGAAAAAGTTGTAGATACTTTGAGCGGCATGGCTAAACTGATAATTTTCAAGATATTCTGTTACTTGCCCTATGGTGAGGTTTAGAGCTGTTGTAATCCAATAGTCTTCTTTCTCATACATATCCCCGTATATGATGTCTTGTAGAAAGTTTTCCGGCGTGTTTGATATGACAAATTTTGCTGCGTTCCATATCTTGTTGGCAAAAAACTTGCTTGCTTCAAACTTTTGTTCTGAAAGCTTTATATCCCTTAAAGCTGAGCTAAGGGAAGCCAGCGTAAACCTCAAACTGTCGGCTCCGTATTTTTCTATAACGTCTATTGGGTCTATGACGTTTCCTTTGGTCTTTGACATCTTTTGTCCTTTTTCATCCCTTATAAGAGCGTGGATATATACATCTTTAAAGGGTTCTTTGTCGTTTAGCATTTTACTCATCATGATCATCCTAGCTACCCAGAAAAAGAGTATGTCAAAGGCTGTTACCAAAAGATTGTTGGGATAGCAAGCATCTAACTCTTGGTTTGGTTCTGGCCAAGAAAAGACTCCAAAAGGCCACAAAGCCGATGAAAACCACGTATCAAGGACATCTTCCACTTGTTTTATATTGTTAGAACCACAGTGTTTACACTTTAGTAAAAGCTCAAAACCTTTAACATCTTTGTGATACTTATACAAATCTCTTCTACTTGCCATATATTGCCATATGGAAAATTCGTTTATACCAGTGGCGTAATATTTTTTGTAGGCAAAATGTTTGTAAAAATCAAGGGTGCTCATTTCAGGATGCACGAAATTCCTGCCGTTTAATATCTCGTCTATTTCCTTTGGTGTGAAAATTTTTTTAATCTTACCATCTGCTAAAAGGTTAAAGATAAGTTTGTCTTGGACATAGCTAAAATCTTCATCGGTATAAATAGATTCTTTTTTGCAATCCTCGCACTCCCATACTGGTATTCTGTGCCCCCACCATATTTGACGGGATATGCACCAATCTTTTATATTTTCTATCCAATCTGTATAGTTTTTCTCCCAGTTTTGCGGTATAAACCTTGTTTTTTTGGCTTTTACTATATCTAAAAACTCCTCTTTTTTGGTAGATACTTTTAAAAACCACTGAGTGGATACCATGGGTTCTATAGTGGTTTTACATCTGTAGCATTTTCCAACAGCATGGATATGCTCTTCTTCTTTTTCTAAAAGCCCCAAATTTTTAAGCTCTTGCACTACCTTTTCCCTTGCTTCGTATCTATCTAAACCTTCAAACCTACCGGCGTTTTTTGTAAGTTTTGCCTTTTCATCCATTATCTTTACTATTGGAAGGTTTTGTCTTAGACCTGCTTCGTAGTCGTTTGGGTCGTGGGCCGGTGTAATCTTTACAGCCCCTGTGCCAAACTCCATATCTACAAACTCATCAGCTATTACAGGTATTTCAGGACTTATCTCTTTGCCTGTTATATCATACCTTATCCACTCCACCAAAGGAAGCTTTAATTTTTTGCCTATAAGGTGTTTGTACCTTTCGTCGTTTGGATTTACAGCTACTGCCACATCCCCAAGCATTGTTTCTGGTCTTGTGGTGGCTACTACTATGTATTCATCGCTATTTAAAACAGGATACTTTATATAATAAAGCCTTCCTTTTTCTTCCTCGTGCTCTACCTCTAAGTCTGATAAAGCCGTCAAATCCTTTGGACACCAGTTTACAATGTATGTGTCTTTTTTTATAAGCCCTTCGTCGTAAAGCCTTTTAAAAGCATACCTTACAGCCCTTGAAAAGCCCTCGTCCATCGTAAAGCGTTCTCTTGACCAATCTACAGAGGCCCCAAGTCTTTTTACCTGATTTTTAATGTTGTCTCTTGACCTATATACCCATTGCCATACCCTTTTTAAAAATTCTTCTCTTCCTATTTCAAGTCTTGATTTATTTTCTTTTGAAAGCTCTCTTTCTACCACAAATTGAGTAGCAATACCAGCGTGGTCAAAACCGGGCACCCATACCACATCAAAACCTTGCATTCTTTTAAACCTTGCCACTATGTCTTGAATGGTGATGTTTAAAGCATGTCCTATGTGAAGGGAACCTGTGACGTTTGGTGGTGGTATCACCATGCTAAAAGCCTTTTTCGGGCTTTTAACGGTATATATATTTGATTTAATCCAGTTTTCCAAAACTTCTTGTTCAATCTCTTTCGGTATATAATCCTTCATAAACTATTATTTTACCAAAAACCGCTCTCAAAGCTTATTTTATAATTGCAATAATTGTAAGTGTTTGTATACAAAACAGGCGGCCTTGGAATAAAATGCTTTCCAAAGCCTATTTTATGCAAAATATTCAATACGCTTTTAATTTATTTTTTAAGGATTTCCCTCGAGATGATTTAATAAACCCTCGAGAAGTTTTGCTTGTCTTTTAGTAATGTCCAAATCATCTCCATCCACTCCTTCAAAACATATTTCTCCTCCTCCACCTATAGAACATGTATCAGAGTCAACATTTAAAAAATGTTTCTTATAGTTAATCCAGGCTATTTCGCTTTCTCTTAGCTCTTTTTTATCTTTTGGAGGCAATTTAGCCATGAGTTCTCTA
>PNJC01000113.1 GCA_002878215.1 Hydrogenobaculum sp.
TGGCTTTTAATATAATCTTGAGTAGAATCTATACTATCAAACCATATAAGCTTCATCAAACAATATCAAACTCTTACACCATGGCTTATTCTTTTTAATATACCAGCCAAATCCAATATAAGCACTACGTTACCATCACCTGTGATAGTAGCCCCTGATATACCCTCTATTTCACCAAATATCTTACCAAGAGGTTTTACCACTATCTCTTCGTCCCCGTAAAGTTCTTCTACAGTAAAGCTCACCCTTTGATTCCCAAGCTGGGATATGATAACATACCCTATTTTACTGTCTCTAATGCCGAGCACGTCCGCAAGGTTTACAAGTGGAATAGTAGATTCTCTCAATATAAGGACGTCTTCACCAGATACGGTAGTAATAGTGGCATTTTCTTGCTGAATAATTTCCAATACAGAGTATATAGGTATGGCAAAATTTCTGTTGCCTATAGACACCATAAGAGCTCTTATGATACCTACCGTCAGAGGAAATGCCATGGTGACCTTTGTGCCTTTCCCTTTTTGGGTTTCTATGTCTATGGTACCTCTAAAGTTCATAACGGTAGTCATAACAACATCCATACCTACGCCTCTACCAGATACCTCAGAAACTTGGTCTGCTGTAGAAAAACCGGGATGGAATATGAGAGACAGCACTTCTTTTTCAGTCATTTTTTCTAATCTATCTTGACTTATAATGCCTTTTTCTAGAGCTTTCTTTTTAACCTTCTCTATGTCTATACCACGCCCATCATCCTCTATAACTATTATAATTCTATCTCCTTGATAGTAAGCTTTTAGTTTTATAATACCTGTCCTTGGTTTACCTAAAAGCTCTCTTTCTTCAGGAGGTTCTATACCATGGTCTACAGAATTTCTTATTATGTGTATAAGAGGTTCTTCAAGCTTTTCAAGTACGGATTTGTCCATTTCGGTATCTTCACCTTCTGTGATAAGTTCAATCTGTTTGTTTAAAAGCTTTGCCAAATCTCTAACAACACGAGGGAATTTTTGGAATAGCCTTTTGACTGGTTGCATACGAGTTTTCATAACAGCCACTTGCAAATCTCCCACTATCCTATCTATGGAAGACAATACAGATTCTAAGTCATCCAAGCCTTTTATCTGTTCGTTGTTTTCTGAAGCGCTCTGCATGATAGTAGATACTACTTTTACAAGTCTATTTCTATCAAGAACAAGCTCGCCTACTAAATTCATAAGAGCTTCTATCTTCTGTACATCTATTCTTAATACTTTTTCCTCTTCTTTTTCTTTTGGGTGAGTTTGCTTTGGCGGTTCTTTTTTTTCTACCACTTGAGATGGCGTCTGTGGTGATTCCTTAGGTGCTGATTTTACATCCTCGCTAACAGATGTCTTTTCCATCTCTTTTGCAATGTCTTCTTCTTTCTTTTGGGATACGTTATCAACAGTCTTTGACGGGGAAGCATTTATAATAGCATCTAACTCCTGTATCAAACCCTCTGGCCTTTCGCTAGGTGGCATCAAGACCAACTCTTCTAATATCTCTTCTATAGATTTCCCGATAAGATGTTCAAAGCCGTATTTTTTCAAAAGCTTTGATACTGGGTCATTCGATGTTTCTTCAAAACTCTGCTCACTGGTCTGTGGTTTAGTTTCTTCCTCTTTAGAAGATACTGGCTTTTCAGTAGAATACTTATCTGGATTTTTCAAAACATCTTCTAACTCTGATATTAACTCCTTATCAAGCTCCAACTCCTCTTGATTTTCTGCTTTTTCCAAATATTCCTTTATTTTGTCTTGGGCTTTTAAAAGTAAATCGTTTATAGTATCAGAAAAAGAGATCTCTCCATTTCTTAGCTTGCCTAGTATATCTTCAGCTTTGTGAGCGGTTTCTACTATTGCGTCTAAACCTAGGAAACCCGCTCCACCTTTTATCGTGTGCATTACTCTAAAAGCGCTGTTTAAGATTTCTTGGTTAGTAGGGTCTTTTTCTAATTCTAGTAAATCTGTTTCTAACTTTTCTAAATTTTCTCTTGCCTCTACCAAAAACTCTTCAAATATCTCACGCATTTCATCAGGTATCATACATCACTCTCCTTTTGCCCTTAAAGCAAATTTATTTATAATATCTGAGAGTTCCTTTGCATCAAACTTCACTATAAAATCATCTGCTCCCACAGATTTTGCCTTCATCTTGTTTGCTTCGTCGCTTAAAGTAGTATTTACTATTACTGGTATATGCATAAGCCCAGGGGTTGTTTTTATCTTCTTTGTAAGAGTAAGCCCATCCATTTTTGGCATTTCTAAGTCTGTTATCACAAGCTGAACGTAGTTTGATATGTTTTTATTTTCTTTCTTTGCCTTTTCCAAGAGATTTTCTAAAGCGTTCCAAAGCTCTTCTCCGTTTTCAAAAATAACTACATCATGACCAAGCTTTGAAAGTATACTTCTTAGTAAATTTCTAGCGGTGCTTGAATCGTCAGCTGCATATATGGTAAATTTCTCTTCTTGCTCGTCTTTTGCCTTTTCAATATAATCGGCGTCAAAAACATTTAAAAGACCCATATCGTTTAGTATACCTTCAAAATCAAGTATAAGAAGAAGACCCTCTTCAGTTTCCACTACTCCTGTAATACGTCCATTCAATTTTTGATTTAATATAATAGGAGCCTCTTTTATATCAGCCCACGATATTCTTCTGATGCGTTTAGCATCGTGGATTATAACGCCTACTTTCTCCCTCAGAAACTCCATATAAAGGACATATTTTTTGTACTTAAGAGGCTCAGTCAAGCCCATCCACTTTGCTAAACTAATGACAGGTATCAACTCTCCCCTTATCTCCGCCATACCCTCCACTTGGAGAGGCATGTTTGGAACCTTTGTAATCTCTGGGAGCCTTAGCACTTCTCTTACTTTTGCTACGTTAACTCCCATGATCCATTCATAACGAGAGCCGTCTTCTTTATCTTCAAAAATCCTAAAATCTACTATTTCAAGCTCGTTTGCACCAGTTCTCAATACCTCTGGTAAGCCACTACCAGATTTTTTAGGAGCTACTATACCACTTTCCATAAGGCCCTCCTCAAACTTCTTCTTTGTTGAGAGTATCAAGCTTTTCTTCTATAGAAAGCATAAGCCTTTTTATGTTGGTGGCTATTTTGTTGGTGTTTTCTGCAAGCTTTCTAAATTCAGAAGCCACCACCGCAAAACCTTTCCCCACTTCACCCACCCGAGCTGCCTCTATAGCGGCGTTTAAAGCAAGTAAGTTGGTCTGCTTAGCTATCTTAGAAAGACTATCCACCATCTCTTTTATCTCTTCAGTTTCTTTTACGGCCTCTTTCACTATATCCTTTTTGCTTAAATTTACGTTTTCTACATCAGCTTTTGCTTCTTCAGTTTGAAATTCTTGGTCCATATCACACCTCCTATTTTACTTTAACATCCTTTTAAACTTTCTGCAAGGCTTATTATTTTATCTACAATAGTAGTAGAATAATCTGTAAGCTCTACGAATTTATTATACAGTGCGTCTCTATCTTTACCTTGTCTTTTCATCTTTTCTATTTCCATAGCTATTTGATGGTAATGTTTGTGAGGATTTTCAACTTCTTCAAATAACATCAAAGCATTTGCACCGCAATGAGATACATTAGTCCTTGCCTCTTGCGAGTAATACCACTTACCAAAGTTGCATTGAGTATGATCTGGCACACTCCAGCTTATCTTATCCTCTACCATGTTCATAACATTTAGCATAAATTTAGCGTGGTCCACAGCCCTTTGATAAATTTCGGTATACATACCAGGTTTTATAGCTTTTAACCCTTGGAACGTAGTATCTGAAAGATTTACAGCTTCGCTAATTATAGGCACAGCTTTATCTATGGTATCTTCTATTTTAGATATACCATCTCCTAATGCAGATATACTATGGGTTATATTGTTCATAACGCTCGACTGTTCTTCAGTAGCTACGCTTTGCTTTGATATCAAAGAAGAAAGCTCATCAAAACTATTTTTCATACTATAAAAGCTTTCTTTTAGTTCATCCAGGTATTCACTGTTCTTTGTTATAGTCTTTTTAGCGTCTTCTGTTTTTGATATAGATTCTCTGGCTTCTTCTACTATATTCTCTATGAGATCTCTTATACTTACAGCAGATTTTGAAGTCTTCTCTGCTAACTTTCTTACCTCATCGGCCACCACCGCAAAACCTCTTCCTACCTCACCAGCACGAGCCGCTTCTATGGCAGCGTTTAAAGAGAGCAGGTTTGTCTGCTCCGTAATATCCATTATAACCTCTACAATTTGGTTTATGGAGTTTATGCTTTTTCTAAGCTTGTCGGAGTTGTTTGACACCTCATCTATGGCTTTTATAGAAGCCTCTATATTCTTAGAAGTTTCCTCTAGCTTACGTAAGCCTGCTTCCACATGGTTAGACACTTGCTGACCAACAGCCTTTATATCGTGTACAGCTCTTGATAAGTCAGCGATGCCTTGATTTACTTCCGTAATAGAGTTTATTATCATTTCAAGCTCTTCTTTGAAGTTTCCAACTTGGATATCTACCCTATACCTGTAGGTTTCTAACAAAGACAACGTATGATATAGTTTAACAACTGTAGATATAGTACTATAAAACATGATGTCCACAGTTCTTTCGTAGGTAGCATCTTTCCACACAGAAGCGTAGTTTATGACGTTGCCGTTATCATCGTAAATAGCTGTTCTGTAAGATTCTATAATAGTACTACCCATTGGAATATCTGTGTTTTTCAAAACTTCTCCTGGTTTTAGAGCCTTGAAAAGTTCCTTTATACGCTCTGGATCTCTGTGAAACTTGTGTATGGATATACCTAAAGGATTTGACCAATCTATGTTGTAGCCAAAAGTTTTATTCATTATATCTCCATTTTTCTTTAAAATCTCAATACCTCTTTTGTTTATATAAACAAGTTCGTTGCCTTCTTTACCGGGCTTAAACTCCGGCGTCACCACAAAAACACCTTCAGATTGCAAAGCCTCAAGTAAATCAAAACCAAGCTTAGCTTTCGCTTTAAAAGTTTCTAAATCTTTTTGTAGGTTTTGAAGCTTTGAAGATAAACTGTCTTTTTCTTTTTCTATAACTTCAAGCTTTGCTTTATAAGTTTGATTTTCTTCTCTAAGATCGCTTAGCTCTTGCTCTAAGCTTTTTACCTTTGAAGTAGCATCTTCATATCTTTTGGCAAGTTCTTGCTTTTCCTTTTCCAACATTTCAAGCTTGTTCTTTAGTTCTTC
>PNJC01000074.1 GCA_002878215.1 Hydrogenobaculum sp.
CTGGCCCAGAGGTACTGGCGTTTTCTTCAAAAGATTTGAGGGTGGCAGCTGATGATAGGACAAATACTATCCTCATAGTAGCCACACCTACCAAGTATAAGCTTGTAAGGAGTTTATTGCAAGAGTTAGACAAACCACCAAAGCAAGTGCTTATAAAGACCACTATAGCAGAGGTAACCCTCACAGGTTCTCTTCAATACGGTATAGAGTGGTATATACAAAATAGATTTAAAAAAGGAACATACACTGTATCTACTTTAGGAAATTTAGGAGTTGCTACATCAGGGGGGCTTGTAGCTACTTACATAACAGATTCAAAGATATTCCAAGCGCTTCTTAATATGTTTGCTCAGAAAAACAAGGTAAAGATATTATCGACACCTACATTACTTGTTTTAAACAACCATCCAGCGAGCATAGATGTAGGTACACAAGTACCAGTTATAAACTCTCAGGCTACATCAATAAATGTGCCATCTACTACAGGAGGAGCCGGTATCATCCAAAGCGTGCAGTATGTTAATACAGGTATAATACTAAATGTGCTTCCTACCATAGAAACCAACAACCTTGTAAATCTAAACATATACCAAGAAGACAGCACAGCCCAGCCCAACAATACCTCTGGCATAAATTCCCCTATCATACTCACAAGAAACATAAATACTACTGTAGTTGTACCAAATGGCGGTACCGTCATACTTGGCGGTCTCATATCCCAGCAAAAAGGCACAGGCGTATCGGAAATCCCTATCTTAGGAGACATACCTGTACTTGGAAATCTCTTTAGAAATACCTCTATTAGCAACACAAAAACAGAGCTGATCATCATGCTTACTCCTTATATCATCACAGATACAGAAGAAGCCCAAAAGATTACAGATGAGATAAAAAGCGAACTTAGTTTTTACAAGGATTTAAAATGATAGCTCATTGTAAAATATATGGTTTTTATATATAATAAGCTTATGAAAAGAAGAAGAGGTTTTACGCTTATAGAAATACTTATAGTTGTGGCTATAATAGGGCTTATAGCGTCTTTGGTGATGCCAAACCTTTTTAAGAAGTTTGAACAGTCCAAAGAACAAATTGCAAAAGCCCAGATAGAGACTCTTTCGTCAGCGGTGCGCTCTTATATGATGGACATGGACAAATGTCCAAAATCTTTGGAAGACCTCATTAAAAACCCCGACAACAACCCAAAATGGCATGGACCTTACCTATCCAAGAAAAAAATACCCCTTGACCCATGGGGACATCCTTATCAGTTTAAATGTCCTGGAGAGCATGGAACTTTTGATATATGGTCCTTAGGACCCGATGATAAGCTTGACAAAAAAGCCATCACAAGCTGGGAATAATATTAGATGAAAAGACCCTTGATAGGAGAAATTTTAAGGGATAAGTTTAACATATCAAATCAAGATATACTTCAGGCCTTAGAAATCCAGAAAAAAAACGGCGGCTATATAGGGCAAATCCTTATACAGATTGGAAGCATCACAGAATCTCAGCTTTTAGAAGCTCTAAGCGAACAGCTTTCAATACCTATAAAGCTTCAAGTAGACGAAATTAGGTTTCAAGAAGTCGTAAACGAGCTTTCTACTAAGATAAGCTTAGATTTTTTCTACAAAAGCGGATTTTTGCCTTTTGATATACAAGATAATTCCCTTTTAACCCTTACCACAGATCCTTTAAAAATTCATGTTATAAGCAAGTTAGAACAAGATACTGGGCTTAAGATAAAACTATTTTTGACCTACGATAGATATATAAAATCTTTATACAGAAAGTACATAGATACCAACAGCGAAGAGTTTGTATCCTTAGAAGAGGATGATCCAGAAAAGTTAAAAGATATGGCCCTTGAGGTGCCTGTCATAAAATATCTAAACGATATTATCACAAGGGCGGTGGAGTTAAACGCTTCAGATATTCACATAGAACCTCAAGAAAAGCGTTTTATAGTGAGGTTTAGAATAGACGGTGTTTTACATGAAATGGATGAGATAGATGAAAATTTTTATTTGGCGCTTACTTCTCGTATCAAGCTTTTATCAGGACTTGACATAGCAGAAAAAAGACTCCCACAAGACGGAAAGTTTAGCGTAAGAATAGGCTCTTCTCCGATAGACATAAGAACATCTACTATACCCACAGTAAAAGGCGAAGATGTGGTTATAAGGCTTCTTTACAGAGGAAAACTTACCTTTGAACTTGATAAGCTTGGCATTAAAAAAGACCATTACGATATACTGGTGGATTTGATAAAAAGACCTTATGGTATGATATTGGTGACAGGACCCACCGGAAGCGGTAAAACCACTACCTTATACTCAGTGTTGTCTATGCTAAACAGCCAAGAAGATAAGATAATAACCATAGAAGACCCAGTGGAGTATCAAATAGAGGGTTTAAATCAAATTCAGATAAAACCAGAAATTGGACTTACCTTTGCATCGGCTTTGAGGTCTATATTAAGACACGACCCAGATATCATAATGGTAGGTGAAATAAGAGATAAAGAAACCGCAGAAATATCGATCCAGTCTGCTCTTACGGGGCACTTGGTATTTTCTACGCTTCACACAAACGACGCTCCAAGCAGTCTTTTCAGGCTTTTAGAGATGGATATAGAAGATTATCTTATAAACGCTTCAATACTTGGCATAGTAGCCCAGCGTATCGTAAGGACAAACTGCCCTTACTGCTCAGAACCAGTTGAATTAGAAGATAATATTGTAAAAAAGTTTAAATTGGATGAGTTGTCTCAAAAGTTTGGTCATCTTTTAGAAAAAAAAGAGTTTAGAAAAGGAAAAGGCTGTGATAAGTGTGCAAATACAGGATATAGGGGGCGTATAGCTATATACGAGCTTTTTGAATATTCAGAAGACTTAAAAGAAGCTTTCGTAAACCACAAATCTATAGACAGCATAAAAAATATTTTATCTCAAAAGCCTTACTACAGGACTTTAAGAGAAGACGGATTTTTAAAAGTCATTGAAGGTATTACAACAATAGAAGAGGTGCTAAGAATTGCCTGATGATGGATTTTGAGTATGTAAGCTTAGACAAAACTGGCAAAGAGATAAGAGGAGTTTTAAGTGCAAACACTGTCCAAGAGGCGAAGCTAAAGCTAAAAGAATCTGGTCTTGTAATAGTAAAAATAGAACCCAAAAAAGAGAGTCTTTTTAGTCAAAATCAAAAGATAAAAGATGATGATCTATACACCATAGCAAAAGAGATGTCCGTTTTGTTAAACTCAGGTATAGTTTTAGATAGAGCTATTAAGATGGTGATAGATTCTATAGAACAAGAGAAGCTAAAGATATTTTTAGAGGGTATTTTAAAGGATGTAAAAGGGGGCAAGGCTTTGTCAGATGCTTTTGAAGACAAAAAGATGTTTGATCCTCTTGTAATTACGATGCTAAAAGTGGGAGAAACCACCGGCAATCTCAAAGATGCCTTTGACAATATAGCCCAGTATACGGATTTTAGGATAAAGTTTAGAAATGAGATTAGAAACGCAATGGCCTATCCGATGTTTTTGGTGTTTGCCTCTTTTGTTACGCTGGTGGCTATCTTTAAGCTCATTATACCAAGGTTTTTTAGTATATTTGGATCAAATCCAAAGCATCTTCCTTTTATATCAAGGATTTTGTATGAGTTTAGCAAAAGCCTAAATACCAAGACAGAAGTTATTTTTACCCTTTTGGTAGTAGGAATTTATCTTTTGTCAAAATATTTTAAACTAAATCTCTACCAAAGGCTTACAAACTACTTTATATATACCCCTATTCTTGGTACCCTCATCATCCAGATTGAGCTTTCGAAGTTTTGCTATGCAATGTACGCTATGCTTAAAAACGGCGTTGAGTTCATAAAAGCTTTAGACCTTGCCACAAATGTGATAAAAAACGATTTTATAAAAGAGGATTTCAAAAAAACGTCTCCAAAGATAAAAGAAGGCAAATCCATAGGAGAGGCTTTTGAAGAGCTTTCTTTTGTCCCACCTATTTTTAAAGGTATGATAAAAGTAGGAGACGAAAGTGGCAACATGAAGGATATGTTTTACGAACTATACGCTTTGTTTGACGAAAAGCTTAAAAACACCATAAAAAGAGTGCTGTCTTTGGTAGAGCCTATTATAATCACCGTTATGGGGCTTGTGGTAGGGACTATAGTGGTATCTTTGATGCTTACTGTGATGAACGTAAGCAACATAAAGCTATGAAAAAAGGCTTTACCTTAATAGAGATGCTCATCGTAGTAGCTATAGTGGCTATTTTGTTTTCTGTGGTGGCTCCTATGTCTATAAACATGTATAGAAGCTACATGGCATCCCAAGTGGCAGAAAAGATGCTCATACTCTTATCAAAAATAAGAAGGCACTCTTTTTTATACTCTGTGGAATACGAGATATCTTGCAAAAAAGGTAAGCTTTTCATAAACGGCAAAAAGATAAAACTAAAAGATAAGCTCACTTGTAAAACCGCCAAACCCATCATTTTTTACAACAACGGCACATCTTCTGGGGGTAAGATGAAGCTTAATATAGCAGGCTTTTCTTACACCATAAAAGTGACCCATCCTTTTGGTGCTATAAGCTTAGAAAATGGATAGAGGTTTTATACTTTTAGACATCATAATAGCTTCTTTGATACTAACGGCTGCGGTGGCGGCAAGCATGTATCTTTTTAGAATAGGATTTAAAGAGTTAGAGCAAGCAAATACGGTGGCCAAAATAACCTCAAAAATACCCCAAGCGGTGAGTTACCTAAAAACGGTAGATTTTAACAAAGAACCCACCGGTGAAGAGGACATAGGACAAGTAAAGCTAAGCTGGAAAGCAAAACTCACCAACAAAACCCGTCTTAACACACCAAAGAATACGCTTTTTGGACCAATGGGTTCTGGAGGTGGAAGCATGGGTCTTCCTTACGAGCTATACCTTTATCATGTGAATTTTTTTCTTTCTTATAAAAACTATAAAAACCCCTATCACATAGATATTTTAAAATACAAATACTTAGGACCTACAGGTAAAGAGCTTATAAATGCGCCTTTTTAAACATAAAAAAGGATACACCCTCATAGAGGTAATAATAGCTGTAGCGATATTTAGCATGATGGTGGTCCTTGGGACTATGGCTTTTACCCAAGGGCTAAGACAGTATAAAAATATATTAAGGCATGGGCTCAACTTCTGGCAAAATGCCAAATACGTATGGCTTACAAAAAGC
>PNJC01000004.1 GCA_002878215.1 Hydrogenobaculum sp.
TAGGGAACACGCTTTTAGAGCTTTCCAAAAAAACTGGTGAAAGGTTATGGCAACTCCCATGATAACCTAAGAGAGAAGATAAAATCTCCCGTGGCGGATATTAAAAACACAGGAGGAAGATACGGCGGTGCGATAACGGCTGCTATGTTCTTACAAGAGTTTGTAGCAGATGGTATAAAATGGGCTCACCTTGATATAGCAGGGCCAGCTTTCACCGAAAAGGAGTATAAATACTATTCAAAAGGCGGTACAGGCTTTGGAGTAAGGACGCTTATTGACTATATATTAAATACAAAATGATAGTAATAGTAGGAAACGGCCCTGCGGCCGTTAGTGCCGTAGAGGCTATACGAAAGATAGATAAAGAAGTTCCCATAAGGCTTTTTTCCGCTGAGAGTTTTCCAGCTTATGCTCCAAACTGCATGGAAAATGTAATTAGAGAAGATATTGGCGAAGAAGCTCTTTTTTTCAAAGGTGGCTTTGAGTTTTATAAAAAAAACAACGTTGATATCATTTTAGAAACTCCAATAGTAGAAATAGACCCTGATACTAAAAGCCTAAAAACCAAAAGCGGTGAGACATATAAATACGATAAGTGTCTTGTGGCTATAGGTGCTTACTCTTTTATACCTCCCATAGAAGGTGTAGACTTAGAAGGTGTGTTTAGCGCTAAAAGCTTACCAGATGTTTATAAAATAAAAGATTACCTAAAAAGAAACGAGGTAAAAGATATTGTTATCATAGGAGCAGGTCCAATAGGCGTAGAAGATGCACAAACGCTTCTACACATGGGATACAAGGTGCACGTTGTAGAGATATTCGACAGAATACTTCCAAGAATGCTTGATCATCAAATGTCTTATATTTATCAACAAGCTTTAGAAAAAGAAGGTATAAATTTTTATACCGGGCATCAGGTTATTGCTATCCAAGGAAAAGACGGAAAAGTCAAATCTGTATTGGTAAAAAAGCTGTCAAACGACCATAGTTTTGAAATAAATGCCGAAATGGTGATTATGTCAGTAGGGGTAAGACCTATTGTAAACGTAGTTAAAAATGTGGAAATACATAAAGAAAATGGAAGAATTGTGGGTGGTATACTAACCAACGAGTATCAAGAAACATCTTCAAAAGATTTGTACGCTGCTGGTGATATATGCTCAAGCGTTGATATATGGGGGAATCACAGGTGGATAGCTCTTTTTCCAGCCGCTGTTCAAGAAGGTTATGTAGCTGGTTTTAACATGGTAGGTAAAAAAACTATAAACACCGGAAGCGTTGATTACAACGCAGTAAAAACAAAAAAGGTAACAGCTGGTTCTGGCGGTCTTTTTGATGATGCCGATCAATCTTTGGTCTTTGAGAAAGATGGAGTGTTTTTTAAAATCTTTATAAAAAACGACTTAGTATATGGATACCAATTTGTAGGGTATAAAAACCCCATCAAACTAAACCCAAAGAATAGATTTTTATCCTCAAAAGAAATAAAAATGGGCGGTATCGGCTTAGAATCTTCAGGTGTTTTAATGCACCATTTTATGAGAACGAAAAAACCGCTTACTAAATTTGACATAGAATCTATGAAGATGGGTAATTTAAGAGCCCTTTCAAATCCAGCTAAAGATATACCTCTTTGGGTATAGTATGGAAAATATAAAAGCTATAAGAGGATTTGACGATATCTTCTTTGAAGAAGCCAAGAAATTTAGGTATATAACAAATACTTTTAGAGAGCTTTTTAGATTATACAATTTTGAAGAAATAATTCTTCCTATAGTTGAATACAAGGAGCTTTTTGATAGAAGCGTGGGTGAAATCACAGACATTGTTCAAAAAGAGATGTTTGTTTTTGAGGACAAGAGCAAAAGAGTATTAGCATTAAGACCAGAAGGTACAGCCGGAGTGGTAAGGTCGGTAATAGAACACGGTATGCTTTACAAGAAGCCCTTTTTAAAACTTTTTTACGAAGGGCCTATGTTTAGATATGAAAGACCACAATCTGGTAGAAAACGCCAGTTTCATCAAATAGGCTGTGAGGTTTTGGGCCTTGATAATCCAATCACCGATTTTGAAATAATAAAGCTTTGTTTTGATGCTTTTAAAAAACTAAATATAGATATTACGCTTGAAATAAACTCAATTGGATGTCCCGTATGTAGACCAAAATACAGAGAAGCCCTAACAAATTATCTCAAAGATATCGAAGGACTATGTAAAGATTGCGAGGAAAGGCGTTTTAAAAATCCTCTAAGAGTTTTGGATTGCAAAGTTGAAACTTGTAAAGAACTCACCAAAGAAGCTCCTGTGATGCTTGATTATCTTTGTGAAAACTGCTCTAACCATTATAAAAGCCTAAAAACCTATTTGGACTCTTTTGGAGTGCCTTATAAAGAAAATCCGCGACTTGTGAGAGGTTTAGATTATTATACAAAAACTGTATTTGAGTTTATAAAAGATGGTCTTACGCTTTTAGCCGGTGGAAGATACGATAACTTAGTAGAAAGTTTGGGTGGTCCAAAAACGCCGGCTGTGGGTTTTGCCGCTGGTATAGAACGTATTATGTTATTTTTAAAATCCGAATACAAAGAAGATTTGTATGCTGTAGTTTATATAGAAAACACGGTAGTAGAAGCTTTAAAAGTTGCAAACATACTAAGGGAGAAAGGGAAAAGGGTGGAACTTGTATCCAAAGGGTCAAATTTAAAGAAAAAGCTTGAGATAGCTGATAAGTTAGGCGCTTCTTACGCATTAATAATTGGACCAGAAGAATTGAAAAAAGGTGTTTATATATTAAAAAATATGAACACAAAAGAACAACAGGAGATAGAAAACTTAGAACAATTGTTTAGCACATAATGGATAAGTATATTATGTAGGCAAACCTTCAGATGATTTATTATAATATTTGGTATGAAAAGGCTTAACATAGGTATACTTTTGGCAATGTTTGTCTTTGTTTTAGGCTTTTACAATAAAAGAGTATACGCTTTTCAATATAACTATTGCTTTGAGCAGGCTTCAGCTAAGTACGGTGTAAATGTGAAACTACTTTACGCCATAGCAAAAGTTGAGAGCAATTTTAATCCATATGCAATAAATGTTAATGCCGACGGTAGAAGCATAAAAGAATATTATCCAAAGAATAAATATCAAGCCAAAATAGTTTTAAATTATTTGCTTAGGCACGGCTATAACTTTGATGTGGGGATAGCTCAAATAAATATAATAAATATAAGAAGATGGGGCTTGGATCCTTACGCTTTGTTAGACCCTTGCTATAACCTTGACGTATCTGCTAAACTTTTAAGAGAGCTTGTAGATAGGTATGGGCTTAGTTGGCAGGCTATTTGGCATTACAACGGAAGGCCTTCTTACGCTTATAAAGTATACCACGCACTTGTATGGCTTCAAAATCATAACAGCATATACGCTACTTCTTATCAAAATCCATAAAAATCTTAGAAGGAGTAGCTCCTTTTTGACCTAGGTATTTGCCTCTGTAAACCTTATGGGGTATTTCGTCAAGTTTAGCAAAAACAAGTTGACATATCCTCATACCTTTATAAAGCTTAATAGGATATTTATTAGCGTTGTAAAGCTCCAACGTAATTTGGCCTTCAAATCCAGCATCTACCCAACCAGCGTTTTCTATGAAAAGCCCAAGACGACCTAAGGAGCTTCTTCCTTCTACAAAAGCCGTTATAAATTCTGGAAGTTTTATATATTCCATGGTAGAAGCTAATAAAAATTCGCCGGGGTTTATAGTAAAATATTCTTCGAAATTTATAGTTTTTGCTTGTATAGGGTTTTTAATATCTATAACATCTAAATCTTTGTAAAAAGCTATCGAATTGCTAAGCCTTAGATCCAAAGAAGAGCATTGTAAAGAAGACTCGTCAAAAGGTTCTACTATAATTTTTGAGCTCTTTATGTAGTCCAATATGGTTCTATCGCTTAATATCAAGACTTCTCCTTAGCTTTCTTAGATTTAGAAGTTTTTTTAGGTTCTTGTTTTACAACGTTATCCTTAAAAACAATTTTAAATACTTCATCTAAATGGTCTACAAAGTGAAATTGCATCTTTTCTTTTACATAATCTGGTAAGTCTTCCATTACTTCAACTTTGTTTTTTGATGGTAATATCACTTCGTATATACCAGCCCTTTTCGCAGCAAGAATCTTTTCTTTCACACCACCTATGGGTAAGACTCTTCCTCTTAGAGTAACTTCACCCGTCATAGCTACATCAAGCCTTACCGGTTTTTCAGTAAATATAGACAATATGCCAGTAGCTATGGCGATGCCAGCCGATGGACCATCTTTTGGAACAGCACCTTCTGGAACGTGTATATGTATATCGTATTTTGAAAACAAGGAGCTATCTATTCCGTATTGGTCTGCTTTTGATTTTATATAAGAAAGAGCAGCTTGAGCAGATTCTTTCATCACATCTCCTAAAGAACCGGTCAATATAAGAGATCCTCTGCCCTTTAACTTTGTAACTTCTATATACATTATTTCACCACCCACCTCAGTCCAAGCAAGGCCTGTAACAAGACCAATGGCTTGCTCTAACTCTTCTTTTTCTCTAATAATACGAGGCACGCCAAGAAGCTCTTTAACAGCGTTTTTATTTATTACAAAAGGCGGTTTTTGACCTTTTAGTTTTTTAACGGCCAATTTTCTCAATAAAGACGCCAACTTTTGTTTAAGGTTTCTGACTCCTGCCTCTCTTGTATAACTCCTAATAACCTCTAATATAGCTTCATCTTCTATGATTACTTCCGACTCTTTAAAGCCATGATCTTTTATAATTGTGGGTAAGAGATGATTTTTTGCTATATGAAGCTTTTCCTCTTCAGAATATCCGGAAAGGTAAAGCACCTCCATTCTATCTAAAAGAGGTTGCGGTATAGTGTCTACTCTATTGCCAGTTGCTACAAAAAGCACTTCTGAAAGATCAAAAGGATGCCCTATGTAAAGATCCGTAAAAGATTTATTTTGCTCTGGATCCAACACCTCTAAAAGAGCTGCCGCTGGATCTCCTTGGAAAGACACGGATAGCTTATCTATCTCATCGAGCATGATAAGAGGATTTTTAACACCGGCTTGCTTTATAGCTTGAATTATACGTCCTGGCATAGCTCCTACGTATGTTCGCCTATGGCCTCTTATCTCAGCCTCATCTCTTATACCACCTAAAGAAATCCTTACAAATTTCCTTCCTGTGGCTTTTGCTATGGATTGCCCCAAAGATGTTTTACCAACGCCAGGTGGTCCAATGAAACAAAGTATTGTAGACTTAGAACCCTTACCCTTTGTAAGTTTTCTCACGGATAAGTACTCTATTATACGCTCTTTTATCTTTTCTAAATCATAATGGTCTTTATCCAAAAGTTTTTGAGCTTTTTCTATATCAAAGATGTCTTTGGTTTTTTTATTCCAAGGAAGTTCAAAAATCCAATCAAGCCATGTCCTTATAACTGTACTCTCTGCTGATTCTGGATACATCTTTGATAATCTGTTTATCTGTTTTTCTATATCCTCTTTTACAGATTTTGGGGCTTTCAATTTTTTTAATTTCTCTAAATATTCTTTTACTTCTGCTTGCCTATCGTCACTTTCCCCAAGCTCTTCTTGTATTGCTTTCATCTGCTGTCTTAAATAGTATTCTTTTTGCTCTTTTTCCATTTTCTCTCTAGCGCTGGTCTTTATGCGATTTTGTAATTCCAATATACCAACTTCTGAAAGAAGTAAATCATGGATTTTAACAAGTTTTTTCTTAAGGTCTGTAATCTCCAATATACTTTGAGCATCTTGGGCTTTTAAATCAAGTATAGAAGCAACTAGGTCTAAAAATTTATCCAACTCCTCAGTTTCTCTAACAATTGCGACAAAATCTGGTATTATTTGTTTACCCAAATTGACAGCTTTTTCTATTAAATCTTTTATAGAATTTACATAAGCTTTTTCTTTTGGTGGCAAATCATCTATTTTGATTATTTCTTCTTTTATCGGTAAAACATCTGCTATATATATGTTGTTTACTTTTTCTAAAGCTTTGAGTTCGCCTTTTTCTAACCCTTGTGCCAATATTTTAAGCCTACCATCTTCTAGAGGAACTGCCCTTAATATTTTAACTATAGTACCTATTTTATGTAGCTCATTTAGAGACTTTGGCTCTTCTTGGTCTCTATCTTTTTGTAGCACAAAAAACATAAGCTTATTATGTTTAAAAGCATCTTCTATAGCTCTCACAGAAAAGGGTCTTCCCACAAAAAGCGGTATAACCATCCCAGGGAACACCACAATATCTCTCAGCGGCATCAAATTTAACTTCTGAATATCTTGGCTTGTGTAAATGTTTTGGGTTTCTAAATCCATATTGCCTCCTTTAAGTTAGGCTATAAGAGAATGCCAAATTTTTAGGCCATCTAACCCACCTAAAATATCTTCAGATATACGCTCAGGATGAGGCATCATACCTACCACGTTACCGGTTTTGTTACATACTCCAGCGATGGAATTCAACGAGCCGTTTGGATTTTCTCCTTCGTATCTAAACACCACTTGGTTATTCTTCTCAATTTCTTCCAACACATCTTCAGGTGCATAAAATCTACCGTCATGGTGAGCTATGGGAAGCACTATTGTTTCCTTTTCTTCTAATTCTTTCGTAAAAGCTGTAGAAATATTTTCCACCGATATGTTAACTCTTTTGCATATAAATCTATCGTTTTCGTTTGGGAGAAGCGCTCCAGGTAAGAGCTTTAACTCTGTTAAAATCTGGAATCCGTTGCATATACCAAGCACATACCTACCTTTTGCTGCAAAGTTTACTATAGCCTCTGCCAACGGTGTTTTAGAAGCCAAAGCCCCAGGTCTTAAATAATCACCAAAAGAAAATCCTCCTGGCAATATCACAGCATCAAATCGTTCCAAATCTCTAACGGTATAATCAATTAGCTCTGCATCTTCTTGCAAAATATCTTTTACTATATAGTAAGTGTCGTAATCGCAGTTAGAGCCAGGAAACACGCAAATACCTATTTTCATCATAGTACTTCGTAATCTTCGATAAGTGGATTTATAATGTAATCTTCTACCATCTTTTGTAGATTTTCAAGTGAATCTGCTTCTATTTCTACTATTTTCCCTATTCTTACATCTTTTATATCGAAACCGGCTTCGTTTAACACATCTTTTAAAGCCCTGCCTTGAGGGTCTAAAATACCTTCTTTGGGCATTATTATTACTCTTTTCTTCATGATTTTATTATAAATCATTTTATTGCATCAGGTGAAAAATTTAGTAATTAGAATATTGTTATATTTGTATCTCTTTTGTATGTATAAGAAATAATTAAGCATATATCTATATAAACAATGTAAACTTTATAAAGAAATTTTAAGGAGGTTTTATGAAAAAAGTTGTTTTAGCCATGGGATTAGTGGGTATTTTAAGTGGCTTTGCCAACGCTATTGTGATGATGGACGCAAGCTACGCCAGGGAGCTTTGTAGTCTTTGGGACCAAACGCCAGCGCTGGTGGGGATGGCCTCTTCAAGCAGCGAATGGAGAGGAGCACCTGTAAGAAAGCTATTTTTATACAGAAAAGATTGCTCTCCTAGAAAACAAATCGAGCTTTACATACAGAATATGAATGGTAAGGCAGAGTGTATCTACGGTGGTTGGGCAAAAGATAGGCGTACCGGAAACGATTTTCTTATGTATGCCACCACAAAACATTGGATAGAAATGGGTAGAGGTGAATATGGCCCAATGCACGCTATGATGTTTGGTGAACTTTCATTCTCTGGTCCTAAATTTGTAGCTATGGCGAATATGGGGCCGTTTTCAAAGTTTTTAAGGCTTTTGGGAAGAATACCTGCTCAAACCAACGTTTGTCCTTAAAGTTTTAAAAAGTGGATGGGGGTTGGGAGAGGAGTTTTTTTAGTTCAACATAGACTTTTTCTTTGTTTGTTTTGTATAGCTTCCCTAAGCTTATAGCTCTGTCTTTGCTTAAGATGTTTTTTGTCCTTAAAGACTGTATAAATTGTGTTATATTTTTAGGATTTTTTGAGAAACTACCCCTATCAAAATCTAATATGTATATATTTAGCGATTTATCTATCAATATGTTTTTGTATTCTTTGTCAAACTCTCCTCTGTTTATTCCTATGCTGTCCAAATAGTAAGCTGCATCCAATATAGACTCTAAGATATGTCTTTTATTTTTTTCTTCTAAAAGCCAAAAAACTTTTTCAAAAGGCTTACCGTCTATATATTTGTAAACAAAAAAATCTTCTCCTTGGCATACTATCTGCGGAAACCTTTTGTCATCATACAAAAATGACAATATATTCGCCTCTTTTTTTATAGCGTAAATGGCCTCTTGATGCACGGCTTTTTTTATACAAAAACGCTCTTTACCATCTTCAAACGTGTATATTTCACCCCTCCAACCCTTTGCTAAAAAACAAATATTTTTATTTTTTACAAACTGCTCAAAGTTCACAAGAAGCTTCTGCAACGCTTACAGCTTTCATGATGCTTGAAGCTTTTGATAATGATTCTAAATATTCTTTTTCTGGTATTGAGTCTGCCACTATGCCGGCTCCGGCTTGCACATAAAGATTGTCGTCTAAAATTGTAGCCGTTCTTATTGCGATAGCAAAATCTATGTTTTGATTTAAGCTTATATAACCAACAGCACCACCGTATATATTCCTTTTTGTAGGCTCTAACTCTTCTATAATCTGCATAGCTCTTACTTTCGGAGCTCCAGATAGAGTACCAGCTGGTAAAGCATGTTTGATTACTTCAAAGATAGAATGTTGCTTCGCTTTTTTCCCATACACATTTGAGACTATGTGTATAACATGAGAAAATTTTTCTATATGCATCATGTTGTCCACATAAACACTTCCAGGCTCTGCTATAGCACCGATATCGTTTCTTGCCAAATCAACAAGCATAACATGTTCTGCTATTTCTTTTTCATCGCTTAGAAGTTTTTTTGCAAGTTCTTCATCTTCTTCTTGGGTTTTACCGCGTTTTATAGTCCCAGCTATTGGTCTTATTTCTACCGTATCATCCTGGATTTTAACCAACGTTTCTGGAGAAGAACCTATAATTTTCACATTATCAAAATCCAAAAAATACATGTAAGGAGACGGGTTTAAATACCTAAGTACCCTGTATATGTTTAAAGGGTTTGTATGTATTTTTTTGTGAAACCTTTGAGAAGGCACCACCTGTATCACATCGCCGTTTTCTATATAGTTTTTACATATGTTAACTATGTTGATAAACTCTTCTTTGGTCATGTTTGAAGACCATTCTTTTAGATCAGGTTCTTTCTGACTTATATCAAGAAACGAAGCACCTTTGCTATTTTTTAGTTTGATAATTATATCTTCTATTTCTTTCAAAGCCTTTTCGTAATCTTCTTCAGGGTTTCTTACCCTTATAAGTTTTATAATTTTTATAGTTGCTTTTAAATTATCAAATACTATCAAAAAATCAGTAAATATCATATCTATATCTGGTATGTCTAAGCCAGGCTTTTGTGCTTTTGTATATTTTTCAATAGGATGATAGTGCTTTACTATATCATAGCTTATATAACCAACAAAACCACCACAAAATGTTCCAAGTGTTTTATCATTATAAAATTTAAAGTTTTTATAAAGATTTTCTAAAGCTTCTAATGGCTTTGAAACACCCTTGATTACCGTATCACCATCTTTTATAAAATAATTATCATCTTTTTGATAAAAGCGTAAATTTTTACCCTTACATATAAAAGAGTATCTTCCCCAATTCTCCTTTGTTTCAGCACTCTCTAATAAAACATTTTGACTCTCTTCGTCTTTTAGCTTATAGAATATAGAAAAAGGAGTTTCAGAATCAGCCAATATCTCGGTATATAGAGGGATAGTATTGTAATCTTTGCAAAGGCTTAAAAAATCATCTTTAGCTATATTTACTTTCATTTTTTTTATTATAACATGAGTTTTTATTATATATTATTATTGATGAAGAAAGTTATTATATTAGGAAGTGGTCCAAATAGAATAGGCCAAGGCATAGAGTTTGATTACGCTTGTGTACACGCTATACAGGCAGTGCAAGAGGAGGGCCTTGATGCCATTATGATAAATTGTAATCCAGAAACCGTTTCTACAGATTACGACACTGCCACAAGACTTTATTTTGAGCCTATTGTAATGGAAAACGTTAGCTACATAATAAAAAGGGAAAAAGATGTGCTTGGAGTACTCCTTCAGTTTGGCGGTCAAACACCTTTGAAGTTAGCTAGCGAGTTTAGGGAGAAAAATATCCAAGTGTTGGGTACATCTCCAGACAGTATAGATTTGGCTGAGGATAGGGGAAGATTTAACGCTTTAATGAAAGGGCTTGGTATTTTGCAACCAGAAGGTGGTATTGCTATCACAAAGGAAGAGGCTATAAAAGTGGCAAAAGATATAGGTTATCCTGTTTTAGTAAGACCTTCTTACGTATTGGGCGGAAGAGCTATGAAAATTGTTTACACAGAAGAGGAACTTCTCGATTATCTTGAACAAGCCGTTGATGTTAGTTATCAAAGACCTGTTTTAATAGATAAATATTTAAACGATTCTATAGAAGTAGATGTGGATGCTCTATCAGACGGAGAAGATGTTTTAATAGGTGCCATTATGGAACATATAGAAGAAGCCGGGATTCATTCTGGTGATAGCGCAGCCTCTATTCCACCGTATACTTTGAAAGAGGATGTTTTGAAAGAGATAAGAGAGCAGACTGTAAAAATAGCGAAAGCCTTAAAAGTAAAAGGGCTTATAAATCTTCAATTTGCCATAAAAGAAAACGTTCCATATGTGCTTGAGGTAAACCCAAGAGCTTCTAGGACTGTACCTTACGTTAGCAAAAGCGTTGGATACCCGTTAGCAAAGATAGCTACAAAAATATCGCTTGGTAAAAAACTAAGAGAAATTGTTCCTGAGGTATTTGACAAAGAGCATCATATAGCATCTGATTTTTTGCCTAAAGATTTTAAATACTTTACTATAAAAGAGGCTGTATTCCCTTGGAACAAATTCCCAGAAGTAGATCCGATATTGGGACCAGAGATGAAGAGCACCGGTGAAGTAATGGGTATTGGTACCTCTTTTGGTATAGCTTACTATAAAGCTCAATTAGCGGTTGGAAGCAAAATACCGCTTTCTGGAAACGTTTTTATTTCAGTGGCTGACAGGGATAAACCAAAAATAGTTGAACTAGCGTCCGAGTTTTTAAAACTTGGCTTTAAAGTGCTTTGCACTGAAGGGACAGCATCTTTTCTGAAATCAAAGAATATTTTGGTAGAAAAAGTGTTAAAAGTTTCGGAAGGGCGTCCAAACATAGTAGATTATATAGCAAATGGAGATATTCAGATCATTATAAATACTCCATCTGGCCATAAAGAACGCTCGGATGCCTTTTATATAAGAAGAGCTGCTATAAATCATAAAATATCTTACACCACCACCATAAGGGGAGGATATGCAATACTAGAAGCTATAAAAGCTATAAAAGACAGCAACGGGAAAATAGAAGTTTTTTCTTTGCAGGAGATAAAGTGAGTGTTCAAGAAAAAATACTTCATGCAGTAATCGTAATGATAGGGGCCTTTATGGCCATTTTGGACACCACAATAGTTGATGTCGCCTTGCCTAAAATGATCGCACCTTTACACACAGATTTATACGGTATTCAATGGGTAGTTACCGCTTACATGATATCTTCCGCAGTGCTTTTACCTTTAATCGAGTATATAGAATCCAAAGTTGGTTTAAAAAATATGTTTGTAGCTGGTATTGGGCTTTTCACAGCTGCAAGCTATATGTGTGGTATTTCCCATAGGCTTGATGAAATCGTTTTGTTTAGAAGTATTCAGGGGGCTGCAGAAGCTCTTATAATGGTATCGGCTCAAGCAATACTGTTTAGTATTTTTGAAAACAAAGGCACAGCTATGGGCATTTTTGGTCTTGGGGCTAGCTTAGCTCCAGCAGCCGGTCCTACCATAGGCGGATGGCTTACTCAACATATAGGCTGGGAGGCTATATTTTTTGTAAACGTTCCCGTGGGTATTTTAAACACATTCTTATCTATTTTCTTTCTTAAAAACCTAAAAACTGGCAAAAAAATAGAAAGTTTCAACCTATTAAGCCTTCTATTTATAAGCATAAGCACCGTATCTTTGATAGTGCTTTTATCAAACGGCCAAAAATGGGGATGGTTTAGCTCAAACATTACTATACTTTTTTCCTATATAGCTTTAATAAGCTTTTTATTTTATATAACAATAGATATATATTCCAAGGATAAACTTATAGACCTTAGCGTATTTTCAAAGAGAAATTTCCTTATGGCGTTTTTTGCATATTTATGGGTACTTGGTTTTTCTATGTATGCTGTTTTTTATGCGTTGCCTTTGTTTTTTGAAAAACTAAAAGGAATAGAGAGTTTTAAAACAGGTCTTATACTGCTTCCTTTTGCTATTTCCATAGCTGTTTTTTCAGCTGTAGGAGGAGCATTGAGCGATAAAAAAAATCCAAAGATTGTTCTTTTAATATCAACTGCTATATACATCGGAGGCCTTTATTTTTTCTTATTAAATTTTGATTACTATACACCAAATTTAACGGCAGAATTACAACTTATAGTAGTAGGTATTGGACTCGGTTTATTTTTCCCACCTGTTACCGTTATCGCTTTATCTGGATTAGAAGAGAAAATGCTTATAGTGATTACAATCCTTGATTATATAAGGTTTATAGGTGGATCTTTTGGTACGGCTATTGCCACCAATATATTAAACTCAAGAACAGATTATCATTTTGATAATATAAGTTTTATGCAGAGTTTCAACGCTTTTAAAGTAAAAGAGTTTTTAAATTCCAATTATTTGTCAAAACCGGTAAAAGAGGCTATTTTGTACAAGGCTATGGAATTACAAGCCTTTTCTGAAGCTTTCCAAGATCTATTCTTCTGGTGTGTAGTATTTGCTCTTATAGGAGTGCTATTTTTTGCCATCGATTTGAAGATAAAGTTAAAAGCATAGAAACTTTTTTGTCAATTTGATATATTGTTATTATGAACGATGTAAACAACGTAAAATTTTTTGAAAATCCTAGTTTGAATAAAAAATCCGTATGCCCAAAATGTAAGGGAAGAGGACTTGTAATAAACGAAGATAATACCGTAGAATATTGCGATTGCATACTTTCTTCCAAAGAACCTCTGCTAAAGACTATGAACATACCAAGAAGATATTGGAGCATAGCAAACAAATCTGATATTTTAAACACAGAAAATGCAAACTGTAGCTATACAAATGCATACATATCTGTGCTTGATTACGTTAATAAATTTAAAGAAAATTCGGGCAAAGGACTTTTTTTTATAGGGCCGCCAGGGGTAGGAAAAACTTATCTGTCTATATTTCTTTTGCTTTATTTAGAAGAAAAATACAAAATAAGAGGACTCTTTTACGACGTGAGAACACTTATAGCCGATTTGAAAACCCTTATAGGTAAAGATAGATATGCCACAGACAACAATATGAGCAGTTATGATAAACTTCTTTCAAAAATAATCAAAACACCTATTCTTGTCTTAGATGATCTTGGTAGTGAAGTGTTAACAGATTACAATAGAGATATAATTACATATATAATAGCTTCTCGCTACAACGATATGAAACCAATTGTTATAACTACAAATTTTGATCTTACAAGGTACGACATTCACCCAAAAGACGTGGGGCTTGAAGATAAACCGGCTATCAAAAACAACAAGAAAAAGATGGATACAATAACGTTGCAATCGCAAAAGATACCTTTTGAAAAAGAGCGACAAAATCAAGAAGACATTCACGGAAGAGTGTTTTCTTACAAAGATTTACCAAATGCCTTAAGAGGGGACTTAGCTTTGAGATTAGGAGATAGCATAGCTTCAAGGTTGGGAGAAATGTGTAATTTTGTATATATGTTTGGAAAGGACAGAAGAGCGTTAAAATCTAAAAAAGGGACTTAATGTGGTAAAATCAAAAACTTTTGTGGCTTTTAGCAAAGATATTATAATTAAGGATTGGCAACTAAAACTTTTAGCTTTATTTATAAGCGTTGGATTGTGGCTTTATGTAAACTACGGAAACTATGTGCCAATAGAGGTTTACAAAACAGTTCATGTAAAGCACAAATCTCAGGATTACGTTTACATAGTAGAACCTAAAAATGTTATTTTAAGTGTATTGGTAGTGGATAGAGTTTTAAATCCTAAAACTTTAAGAGATACAAAAGCCTATGTAGACGCTAGGAGTCTTAAAACCGGAATAAATATTGCAAAAGTAAACATAGAAGCACCTATTCCTCTTTTGATAAAACCAAATTTATCGAAACCTACATATGTCAGAGTTTTTGTTAAGAAAAAACAGTAAAAATAGTTTATAATCTAATAGTTATGATTATAGAAGGCTCTTTTTTAGGTGAAGGTTTAAGAATAGGCATAGTGGCTTCTAGGTTTAACTCAACCCTTGTGGACAGGCTTATAGAAGGCTCTTACGATGCTCTAAAAAGGCATGGGGTCAAAGAAACAGATATAACCTTGGTAAGAGTACCGGGAGCATGGGAACTACCTTTAGCCTGTAAAAAACTAGCAAAAAAAGATATAGACGGTGTTTTAGCTCTCGGTGTGTTGATAAGAGGTCAAACACCACATTTTGACTATATAGCCGCAGAAGTATCCAAAGGTTTGGCAGTTATATCCTTAGAATTGGAAAAGCCTATAACGTTTGGGGTAATAACAGCAGATAGCATAGAGCAAGCTATAGAGCGTTCTGGCACCAAGCAAGGCAACAAGGGTTTTGAAGCAGCTATGGCTTTGATAGAGACTATAAACGTTTTAAGAAATTTGTAATTATGTTTGACATACTTATAAAAAATGCCAAGATAGATGGTCAAGTAGTTGATATTGGTATAAAAGACGGTATAGTTAAAAGCATAAAACAAAATATAGATGAACCAGCTAAGGAAACATTGCAGGCAAAAGATAAAATAGTAATGGGTTCTTTTTGCAACATGCATACTCACGCCGCTATGAGCCTTTTAAAAGGCATAGGCCAAGACTTAACTCTCATGGATTGGTTACAGAAAGTTATATGGCCTTTGGAATCAACGTTTGTATCTAAAGAGTTTGTGAAAGACGGTACTTTATTAGCCACTGCAAAAATGATAAGAGGGGGCACTACATTTTTCCTCGACATGTATTTCTTCGAAGAAGAGGTAGCAGAAGTTGTAGAAGAAGTTGGTATAAGAGCTGGTATTGGTTTTGGGATACTTGATTTTCCAACAAAAGTCGCATCCACTCCAAAAGAATATCTTGAAAGGGCTAGGAAATTTTTAGACTTTTTTAAATCAAACGATTCTGTTGTTCCAGTTTTATGTCCTCACAGTGTGTATACTTGTTCTAAAGATACGCTCGTTAGGGTTTTAGAGTTGGCAAAAGAGTTTGATGCTTATGTGCATATGCATATATCTGAAACTAGAAAAGAAGTAGAAGGAGTGTTGGAAAAATATTCAAAACGCCCTTTAGAGTATTTGGATGATATAGGTATACTGTCTGATAAGTTTATAGGGGCTCATGCTGTGCACCTTAACGAAGATGAAGTATCTATAGCATCTCAAAGAAAAATAACGGTGGTTCATTGTCCTGATAGCAATCTAAAGCTTGGATCTGGCATAGCACCTATTTGGGAATATGTTAAAAGCGGTGTTAGAGTAGCTCTTGGTACAGACGGGGAAGCTTCTAACGATAACCTTTCTATGCTGGAAGAGATGTCTATTATGGCTAAACTTCAAAAAGGATATCTTGAGGATTCAACAGCTATGCCTATGAGCATTGCGATAGATATAGCTACAAAGAATGGTTTTGAGGCTTTTAATATAAAAGCTGGTATTATAAAAGAAGGATACGATGCTGATATTGTTATAATAAATCCTTTAGAAGATATAGCAAATATACCTATTTACAATGAAAGAGCGCTACTTCTTTACTCTTTAAACGAGAGCTCGGTAGAAACGACTATAGCAAGAGGCAAAGTATTATACCACAAAGGAGAGTTTAAGACCGTAGATATAGAAAAGCTAAAGTTCAACGTAAACCGCTGGAAAGAAAAAATTGAAAGCGCGTTGATATGAACGTTGTATATCTTGGTATAGGAAGCAACTTAGGCGATAGAATTTCTTATCTCATAAAAGCCTTAGACAAGTTAAAAACGATATCTTATGTAGAAAAAATATCTTTTGTTTATGAAAGCTTGCCTTTTGGTATAGAGAATCAGCCAAAATTTTTAAACTTTGTAGCAAAAATTCAAACAAATTTAGGTGATTTTGAGCTTTTAAGAACTATAAAACAAATAGAGCAAGAAATAGGAAGGCAAGAAAGGCCAAGGTGGTATCCGAGAGAAATAGATATAGATATATTGCTTTTTAATAAAAGCATCATACTCACAAAACCTTTAGAGGTACCTCATCCATATATTCTAGAAAGGGATTTTTTTTATTATCCCTTGTTGGAGATAGACCCAGAAGTATACCATCCTTTAAAAAGGGCAAAGCTAAAAGATATAAACACAAAACCTATAAACAGGTTAGAGTTTTTTTCTGGGCTTTATATATAGAAACTATATTACAAACTGATTCATACCCCTAGAATCAAAAAGCACTTCTAAGTTTCCATCTTTAAAGGTGTAAGCTACGCCTTTTAACTTATCTACTATTATCAGCCTTACCCATTCGTTAACAACCAGTTTTAAAGCTTCTTCGGTCTCTTGAGCAGCTTGTAAAACTTTTTCGACTGGTGCCTCTATAAACGTTAAAAGCCTAATGGGTTCGTGGTATGGCATACCATCATGATAGACAGTTTGATAAGGTAGTCCAGTCCTTAAATCACCGTAGTTTCCTGTCCAAACTCCTACTTTTCCCACTACGTTGTGGTATACTTTGGACCCAGCTCCAAGCCTTTCGTTGTCCGTAGTGGAAAAATAATGTTCCATATTTATCCATTCTCCTATTATGAATGGACCTGAAAGGATATTTTTTAGTATTTTGTTGTCTTTGTCTATCTCCCAAGCGTAAGATTGCATGAAAAACCTATTTTTTAAAGCTACGTTTTGGGTACTAGAGCGCTTACCTACGTAGACGCCCATGTTTTTTGACAGTCCCCACTCTGGCCTGGTTTCAGACCAGTCTATAGCCCTTATAGGTATTCTATCTCCAGAACCTGCATAGGGAAGCGTTTTTGCCCTTTCTTCTCTTGTTTTTTGAGAGGCTATTTTAAAATCTTTTACTATTTTATCAAACAAGACCCTATCTTTTTGAGGTATAATCTCCGTATCGTAAAAAGTTATCTCATCGGTAGTAGTATTGTGTATGCCTGGTATAAATATTGTATCTTCTGGTATTTTAATACCAACTTTCTCTAAACCTTTTCTAACATAGTTTCTATTTGCTATATTTGCCAATATTCTAACGTTTGGCAATCCGTTGTTACCACCGCAAGCCCCACAATCAAGCGCAGATTCAAAAGGATTGTTGTCGGAAGTGCTTCCATGGGCTATCAAGAGCACGAATTTGGGAATATCGTCTGTAAGCCCTATAAGTCTTAAAAAGTTTTCTACAAGATTTATCTGCTCTTTTTCTGTATAACCCACATTTGAAAGTCTCTCCTTTTCTAACTCAAAGTTTTCTCTTTTTATGTTGTATTTCGTTCTTAAAATCTCTAAAACACGCTCTTCAACACCTTTGTTGTTTCCATTTATAATCGCTTCGAACAAATCTTTGGCTTTTTTATCGTTTATATTTTTTTTAAACTCTTGATGATAAGCTTCTTTTATCTTTTGTATAAAAAACTTTTCGGCATAAAACTCTATCTCTTCTTGACTTAGCTTGTCTATTGTAAAGCGTGTTTTTGGTTTTTTTGCTTTTATAAAAGACATAACCTTTAATGTAAAATCTGGGAAGAGTGTTTTGCCAAACAAGTTTACACCGAACAACCATCCCATCGCCTCTACCATAAAAAAGGGTGTGTATGGATTATTTTTAAGGGATTCCAAAGTCTTTTTAAATGTGTAGTTTATGTTGTGCTTTGCTTTATAATCAAGGTGCTCGTCTTCTGGAAGTTCAAATATTATTTTTTGAGGTTTTATCAAGGCTGGACACAGGTTTTGCTCATGCCCTTTATCAAATTCTATGAAAGCTATTGGAACACCAAAAAAACCTGCCACTCCATAAGTGTTATAGTTTCCAAGCCTTTCAATATGTCTTCTTATGGCCTCAGACCTCACATCTATACAAAAAACCGCGCTCGCCAATATATCTTTTTTAATTTTTTCATTAGACTGTAAAAAATCTATAGTATACTCTTTTATATACGAATCTTCTAAAGACTTTAGCCATATATACCCTTCCTCTTCCTTTAACTTTTCTATCAAAAATGCAAAATCGGTTATATCTTTTTGTTTATCAAGATGTATCAAAAGTTCGTTTGCTATGTTCTGGATACGATAAGCCTCTAAAAACACCTCCTCCGAAAGATAGTCGCTCAAAATAGCCTTTGGTTTATCCTTTAACTCTAACCTATCTACATATTTTGACGGAAGCAAGTTTTTAGCTTTTAAAAGCTTCAAGATAAAAAGCGCCTTATTTTGTTCAAAAGCCTTGTAAAGTTCTACAAAATTTAATATAGGATATTGAGTTAGATATTTTTTCTCATAATGAAGTCTTACGGCTAAGTATTCAAGCAAAGAAGCCGGGTATATTTGTTGAAAGTAATAGTCTCCGTTGTCTTCTCTATACTTTATAAAAGCTGCCCATCCAAATTCCTTTAAAAGATGTGTCAATATGTATCTTTCAACGTTTTTTGGAGATAGCTCATGCAGTATGGTATCTGCATACTCCTCCTCGTTTAAGCTGGTATTTAAACCTTCGTACAACTTAAAAGCTTCAAACATGCCTTTTTGCCTTTCTGGCATAGACATTGTAGTTTGTCCTTCATCTAAAAATCTCGCTACAAACTCCACTATCTCTTTTTCTACAATATCGGTTATGTTATCTTCATATATTGCATCTAATATTTCAGATAGCATCATATCCTCGATAAGCTCTTCAAACAATGCGTCTTCATCTTTAACTATTTTTTGGTTGAAGTAATCTATAAGGCTTATATCTGGGGTTTGGGAGGATTTTACTCTATAATATTTCCAGTCTTGACTTATCTCCGTTATAAACTTTTTGGCTTCACCAAAATATTTTTCAAATCCTATTTTTTTTAAAAGCTCAAAAAGATTTCTTTCTAAAACATCCCTTTTTATAATCCCTTCCTTGTAAAGTTCTACATAATATTTTGAATCCATATAAACTTTTGCCTTATAAAGTTTTGAAGCTTGTTTTAAGGCCTCTTTGAAAGGAATGTCTTCAAATCCATGAAGCGGATTATGATGTACAAACGTAGTCATAGGCCAGTAGTGGGGTATATATTTCCTTACATTTTCAAGATGAGCTTTTACCATGATAAAGCCTCCAAAAGATTAGAAAATCCAATTACAGCAAGTACTAAAAGCAAAAATGTCATAGCTATAGCGGTCTTACCAGAGATATCTTTGTAAACAATGTTCTCGTTAGGTGCTCCGAAGATGGTATTCTTCATTATTCTAAAAGCCATAAAAAAGTTTGCAAAAAATATCCAGCCAAATATTATATAGTTTAAAGTACCAGCACGTTCCTTTAAAACACCCAAAAACAACGAAAAGAAGTTTGAAAAAGGTGGGTAAAGTCCTAAAGCCATAAGCGTTAATCTTAATATGAGAGCTAACTTTGGAGATTTTAAGGCAAGGCCTTTTACGTTATAAAAATTTGCACTTTCAAATATCTCTATATACTTTATAGATATCGTATATAACAAGAATGATGCTCCTAAAACAGATAAATAATAAACGCTAAAAAGATGATTTGGCAATACAAACATTGAGACCGCGTTTAAAAATAAAAAATAATAACTGAGCTTTGTAAGATTTGTGGTCTTATAAGATAAGTAAAAAGTGAGCAAAGATGTAGCAAAAGCCGTTAATTCAAGTAAAATATTGTAAGAGCTTTTTGGTAAATAAGGGAACAGCGAGTATATTAAAAATCCAATTGCCGATATGGAAAATATTATAAGAGCATTTTTTGGTTTTGAGCTTTTAACAAGCATATAGTAAGGCAATGCACCCATCAAAACAATAGCCAAATAAACCATAAACACCTCCTAAAAATATATATGACAAGTAGGCATTTTCAAGTGCTTGGTATAATATTATAATAAATGTATGAATAGAAGGCCAAGAAGACTAAGGGCAAATGAAACTATAAGAACACTTGTAAGAGAGACAAGTTTGGATTTATCAGATTTGATATATCCGTTGTTTATAACTTACGGAGAGAATATAAAAGAACCCATACCCTCTATGCCGGGAGTTTATAGGTTTTCTATAGACAAAGTGTTGGAAGAAATAAAAGAATGCCTTGATATTGGTATAAAAGCTTTTATACTTTTTGGTATACCAGAGAAAAAAGATGAAGAAGGTTCGGATACTTGGTGCGATAGCGGTATCATACAGCGGTCTTTAGACGCTATAAAACGAAAGTATCCAGAAGCGTACCTAATAACCGATGTATGCTTTTGTGAATATACCTCTCATGGACACTGCGGTGTTATATTAAACAACGACGTAGACAACGATTTAACGTTGGAAAATTTGAAGAAACAAGTGGTTTCTCATGCAAAACATGGAGCTGACATGGTAGCGCCGTCCGGCATGATGGATAATATGATATCTGCTATAAGAGAGGCCCTTGACAGCGCTGGTTTTTATAAAATACCCATTATGGCTTACTCCGCTAAATACGCTTCTAAGTTTTACGGTCCTTTTAGGGATGCGGCGGATTCTACACCGTCTTTTGGAGATAGAAGAACTTATCAGATGGACCCTGCCAACAAAAGAGAGGCTATTGTAGAAATGGATATAGATTTCGAGCAAGGGGCAGATATCATAATGGTAAAACCAGCCTTGGCTTACCTTGATATAATACATATTGCAAAAGAACGCTACAACATACCTATAGCTGCTTACAACGTAAGCGGTGAATACTCCATGATAAAAGCAGCTCACAAACTTGGTTACATAAACGGTGTAGATGTGATGAACGAAACACTTCTATCGATAAAAAGAGCCGGAGCCGATATTATCATCACATACTTTGCTAAAGAGTTTGCTTTGCAAAAATTTTTAGATTGATATTAAAACATTTTTAATTTCCGTGTAGTCCTCTACGGCGAATGCAGGACCTTCTCTTCCTATACCAGAAAATTTAAAACCGCCGTAAGGCATGTGGTCTACTCTAAAGTTTGGACCCTCGTTTATATTTACACCACCTACTTCGCACTTTCTCACAAATTCCATAGCCACATTTATGTCTTTTGTATAAACTCCTATTTGTAAGCCGTAATCCCCTTCATTTATTATGCTTATCACTTCATCTATATCTTTATACCGATTGATGTTGACCACTGGCGCGAAAGCTTCTTCTTTAAATATTGTGCTATCTTTATCCACATCTAAAAGAAGCGTCGGCAAAAGATAGTTTGTTCCTTTTATGTTTTCCATATTTTTGGCTTTTTGCACCATCTTTGCACCTTTTTCTACGGCTTCTTTTATCCATTGTCTTACCCTTTCCACTTGGTGCTTATCTATCATAGGTCCCATGTCTACGTTTTCGTCCATAGGATCGCCTATCTTTATATTTGATATTTTTTCTTCTAAAAGCCTCAAAAACGGTTCTAAAACATCTTCATGTACAAAGATTCTTTGTATTGATATGCAAACTTGTCCAGCCATTGAAAAACCGCCCTGAGATGCCTTTATAGCCGCTTTTTCCAAATCCGCATCTTTATGGACCACTAAGGCTGAATTAGAACCAAGCTCTAATACGAGTTTTTTTATACCGGATTGTTTTGCTATAAGCTCTCCAACCATTTTGCTTCCAGTGAAAGACACCACTCTTACATCTTTGTGAGTGGTGAGAGCCTTTCCTAAATCTCCATACCCCGGTAAAACAGATATGGCTTCCTTTGGCAATCCTGCTTCTAACAACAACTCACCCATGATTATCGGGCTCAAGGGCGTTTTTTCAGAAGGTTTCACTATGACGGGGCATCCAGCGGCTATTGCTGGGCCCACCTTATGGGCTGTTAAATTCAAAGGAAAGTTGAATGGCGATATAGCCACCACTATACCAGCGGGCACTCTTATGTAAAATCCAAACTTTGATTTACCGTTTGGATGTGCATCTACTGGATAAGTCTTGCCGTATATTCTCTTAGCCTCTTCTGCTGAAAATCTGAAAGTTTCAATAGCTCTATCTACTTCTATCCTAGCTTCTTTTATGGTTTTTCCTACTTCGTATACAATTGTCCTAGCTATTTCTTCCTTGTTTTTTCTTAAAAGCTCCGAAGTTTTGTAAAGTATTTCATATTTTTCAAAAGCGCTCAGTTCTGAGAGTTTCTTAAGGCCAATTTTTGCTTTTTCTATGGCTTTTTCTACATAAGAATCGTTAACGACGTAAGATTCTCCTACTTTTGTATTATCGTATGGATATATTACATCCAAAACCACATCTGTTTGTATAAACTCTCCGCCTAAAATAGGTTTTTTCACTATCATGGGTTTACATTATAAATTTTCTATTGGTTTTTGTCAATGCTAAAAGACTTATGGTATATTTTATATATGAGTTTAGATATTTTTAGAAAAAAGCATTATGTTGAAGAGCAAAAACTTTTGAGAGAAGTTAAAGCCACAGAGTTGGTTTTAATGGGCGTAGGCGCCATAATAGGCGCTGGTATATTTGTAATTACTGGTATGGCGGCCGCTACAATGGCAGGTCCAGGCATTGTGCTATCTTTTATACTTGGGGCTGTTTCACTTGGTATTAGCGCTTTTGCCTATGCTGAGCTTGGTTCTGCTATACCTGTTTCAGGTAGCGCTTATAGCTATACCTACTCTTTTTTAGGAGAAATAATAGCGTGGCTTGTGGGGTGGAATCTTGTTTTGGAATATGGTATATCCACCGCCGCCGTGGCTGTTGGGTGGTCATCTTATTTTAGGTCATTCTTAAAAAATAGCTTTGGTATAACATTGCCACATGCATTAACGGGGGCTTACAATCCTAGTGCTGGCACTTATATAGATATAAGTGCTTTTTTTATAATACTTTTTATGTTTGTTATTTTGCTTTTAGGAATAAAAGAAAGTGCCTTTGCAAGCTCTTTTGTAGTGGTATTAAAAATTTTAGTGCTTGTTGTTTTTGTAGTGTTTGCGCTACCTCATATTGATTTTAAAAACTATAAAGATTTTCTACCTTACGGCATATCTGGTGTTTGGCATGCCACTGGTCTTATAATATTTGCTTATCTTGGGTTCGACGCAGTTTCTACGATAGCTGAAGAGGTTAAAAATCCTCAAAGAGATTTACCTATAGGTTTGATAGGTTCTTTAGCGCTTAGTACGTTTTTTTATATTGTTGTTAGCTTTACGTTAACAGGTGTTGTAAACTATAAAGAGTTAAATGTGCCGGATGCTCTTGCTTTTGCAATGGAAAAGTTAAACATGCATTTCATAGCCAGTATAATCTCAATAGGCGCCGTTATAACTATTACAAGCGTTATTATGGTTATGGGACTAGGGTTTACAAGGGTAGTTTATGCTCTTTCGAGAGATGGTCTTTTGTTTGAATCTTTGTCTGATATTCATCCGAAATTTGGTACTCCACATAAAGCTACTATAGTAGGAGCGCTTGTGCTTTCCTTAGCAGCTGGATTATTTCCCTTAAAAGATTTAGCGGAGATGGTTAATATAGGTACGTTGTTTGCTTATTTTATGGTAGGTATAAGCGTTGTTTTATTAAGAAAATCTAAAGACTATAATCCAAAGTTTAGAATGCCTATGGCTAAAGTATTGCTGCCTTTAAACTTGTTTACGCTTCTTCTTATTATGGCAGGATTACCTTTGTTAACATGGGTAAGATTTTTAGTATGGTGTCTTGTTGGGCTTTTAATATATATATTTTATGGATACAAACATAGCCAATTAAACAGATGAATTTTTTGTACGTAGATAAAGAGCCTCTATTAATAAAAGCTTTAGACTATCTTTCCTCTGGTAATGTTTGGTTTATAGATACGGAAACTACACCAAAGGACATAAGACTTTTTCAGGTAGGATTAGAAAGCGGTCCTATTTATGTGATAGACTTCTTTTTTGTAAAAAGAGCTCCAGAGCTTATAAAAGATGTAATAGCCAAAAAAGGTGTGGTAGGGCACAACTTAAAATATGATTTAAAATACCTTATGAAGTACGATATACATCCTTACACTACGTTTGACACCATGATAGGAGCGCAGTTAATAGGTTTGAACAGGGTGTCTTTGGCAAGCGTTTATGCCCATTTTACAGGCGAGGGTATTGATAAGAAAGAACAGTTTTCAAATTGGTCTTCAAAAGAGCTTACAGAGAGTCAGATTTTTTATGCTGCAAAGGATGTAGAGGTTTTGAGGCTTTTATACGAAAAGCTAAAAAACGAATTAAATAAAGAACCTACCATCGTTGAAATATTGCAAAAGTCAAGGGTGGCAAAGGTTTTTGGGTTGGAGAGCGCATACGCTATAATAGAAATGGGCTTTGTGCAAGAGCTTGCTAAAATTGAACACACTGGAATAGGAATAGATACAAAAGAAATAGAGGCTATGAAAAAACAATTGCAAAAGAAAACCCAAGAACTCGCTATGAACTTTTATATAAAGTACCGAATAGATATAAGTAGCCCTAAAAAAGTAGGTGAGTTTTTAGAAAACCATTTGAATATTTCCCTTCCTCGTACCGATAAAGACAATATAATCACCGACGACAGCGTGTTGGTAGAACATCTTGGTAGCGAAAACGAAAAAGTAAAAGATTTAATAAGCAGCGTATTGGAGTTTAGAAAAATTCATAAGTTGCAAGAAAAGCTATCGGAGATTTTAGAATACAACGAAAATAACCGTGTGCATCCAGAGTTCTGGCAAATAGGAGCCGTTACTGGAAGGATGTCCTCTTCAAGACCAAACGTTCAAAACATACCAAGAGAGTTAAGAAGCGTCCTAAAAGCTAAAGAAGGATATGTGTTTGTAATAGCTGATTTCTCACAAATAGAACTAAGGATAGCAGCAGAGTATGTTAAAGATGAGATAATGATAGATGTAATAAACAAAGGAGAAGACCTTCACAAATTCACGGCCTCCTTAATTACAGGTAAATCTTTGGAGGATATTACAAAAGAAGAAAGACAAAGAGCTAAAGCGGCAAATTTTGGTCTTATATACGGCATCTCGGAGAAATCTCTTTCTTTGTATGCAAGAAACTCTTACGGGGTTGATATGTCCATAGAAGAAGCCAAAAGATTTAGAGAAGTGTTTTTTTCTACCTTTCAAGGGATAAAAGCTTGGCACGAAAGAATAAAAAAGGAGTTAAAGGCAAAAGGTGAAATAAAGTTAAAAACTCTCGGTGGAAAACCTATGATAGCCTACACTTTTACCGATGCTGCCAATTATCCAATACAAGGTACCGGAGCAGAATTGTTGAAACTTTCAGTTTTAATTTTTTCTCAAGAGATCAAAAGACACTTTCCAAGCATGTTTCATGAAGTAGCAAACGTTGTAAACTTAGTACACGATGAGATAGTAGTGGAAGCAAAAGAGGATTATAAAGAAGAAGTATCAAAGCTTTTAGAAAACTCTATGAGAAAAGCTGGTTCTATACTTCTTAACAATGTAAAGGTGGAAACAGAGATAGTTATTAACAAACGCTGGATAAAGTAATGTTAAAGTTCTTAAGCATAAGAATTTTCCAAGGTATTTTCGTAATTTTAACTATAAGTTTTTTATCGTTTTTAGCTATAAATTTTGCACCCGGAGGATTTTTTGATCAACTTAAACTAAACCCAAGCGTATCCGCTGAGACTATAAAACAGCTTGAGGCTTTTTACGGTCTTAATAAACCGCTTTTAATAAGATATATAGATTGGCTTTCTAACGCTTTGAGGTTCAATTTAGGTTATTCTATAGAATACAACGAAAGTGTAAAAAAACTTATTTTAGAACGCATACCGAATACTCTAATGGTATCTATACCATCGGCTTTTTTATCTTGGAGTTTAGCCTTTTTTATCGGTGTTTTATCGGCTTTTAAAAAAGATACAAAACTGGATAAATTTTTACAAGGTCTAGCTTATATATCAATGTCTATTCCTTCTTTTGTAATGGGATTTTTGATTATGATGTTTTTTTATCAAACACATTTTATCAATATATCAGATATGTTAAGTGGCGTTAACATAAAGCATCTTGTGCTACCAGTAAGCGCTCTTGTCCTGTCTTCTTTTGGTGGACTATCAAGGCTTGTAAGAGCAAATGTGATTGAGATATTAAATAGTCCTATGTATATTTTTTTAAAAGCTTCGAGAGTTAACAAAGGCACTGTCGTATGGCATGTTTTGAGAAATGCTATGCCGCCTTTTATAGTACTTCTTGGATACGAGCTATCGTCTTTGATATCAGGAGCTGCCTTGGTGGAAATAGTTACCAACTGGCCGGGCATGGGGCTTCTTATACTAAATGCCGTTTTATCAAAAGATCTATTTTTAGTGATGGGTAGTCTTTACGTTGGAAGTATAATGCTTGTGCTTGGTAACATTATAGCCGATATATTACTATTCATAAACGACCCAAGAATCAAAAGAGATACTATTTTCTAACCACTTTAGTTTTCTTGCTTGCGCTCTCATCGCTTTACCTCCTATGTTATTTAAAACTCTGCATTTACTCTAAGCCCATAAACCCACAGAGGACCTCTGTTTTTGTCATAGCCTGGATGTCTTATATACTGAGCATCTGGTGAGATGGATATGTAGTTGTTTAGTTAAACTGTCCATCTTGACCTGAGCCTACGAAGAATGAAGAAGATGGTTCGT